>NZ_JBJLSI010000041.1:0-39809 GCF_050871945.1 Kineococcus deserti
CCCCCCCCCCCCCCCCCCCCCCCCCCCCCCCCCCCCCCCCCCCCCCCCCCCCCCCCCCCCCCCCCCCCCCCCCCCCCCCCCCCCCCCCCCCCCCCCCCCCCCCGGTGGGGTCGTCAGCGGGTCAGCGCACGGCGCCGGCGACCACCGCGCTGAGCGCGGCGTCGGAGGTGGCGCGCGAGTCCTGGCCCGGTGCCGCACCGGCGACCTGCACGTCGAGGTGGATGACGCCGTAGTCCCAGCCGCGCCGGCGGTAGACCACGCTGGGCCTGCCGGTGGCGGCGTCGACGAACAGGTAGAAGTCGTGGCCGACGAGTTCCATCTCGTACAGCGCCTGGTCCAGCGTCATGGGCTCGGCGTCGTGCGTCTTCTCCCGGATGACCACCGGCGAGGCGTCCTCGTCCCCGATCCCGGCCCACGAGTCCGACGGCACCGCCGCCGGTGGCTTGGAGTCGGCCATCACCACGGGGGTGGGCGCGGCGCCGTCGGCGGCCGCGACCTGTTCGGCCAGCGGGCGGGCGGGGTCGAAGGCGCCGGTGAGCGCCTGGTCGGACAGGCCGGCCGTGGCCTGGTGCACGGACGTGGGCTGGCGCCGCCCGTGGTGCACCTTGCGACGGTCCCGGGCCCGGCGCAGCCGTTCCAGCAGCTTGGTGGTCGCGAGGTCCAGGGCGGCGTAGGGGTCGTCGGCACAGGCCTCGGCCCGCACCACGGGTCCCTTGTCGCGCACGGTGATCTCGACGCGTTCGCAACTGTCGGCCTGTCGGCGGTTGTTCTCGTGGGAAACCTCGACGTCGATGCGCTGGGCGCGCGGGGCGAGCTGGGTGACCTTGGTCTCCAGCTTGTCCTCGGCGTGCTGCCGGAACCTCTCCTTGACGTCGGTGTGCCGTCCGGTGACCACAACTTCCACGGGATGCCTCCCTCGTTCGAGCTGGCGGCGCCGGCGCGTGGGGCCGGCCCGCCTCGGACCGTCACCTCGTGCCGCGTTCCACCTCCGAGGGCGATGCGCGGTGAGCAGGCAGCCACGACCGGCAGGGCCAGGTGCCCCGAGCAACGGGTCCGCCCTCGGACACCGTCGGGGTGTTTCCCGACCAGACGCCGGTGAGGGCTGCCATGCACCAACGCTAGCCCGGGATCGGCGGAAGTGCCCACGCGTGTCGCGCGATCGGCCGGGTCGATCACGTCGCCCGCGCGACGGTCACCGTCAGCACACCGTTCACCCGGGCGCCACCGGCGCGCAGGGCCCGCACGGCCTCGGTCGCGGTGGCCGTCGTGGTCACGACGTCGTCGAGCACGACCACGCCGCGCGCCGGCGGCGGCCCGTGCACGGCGAAGGCGCCGTGCACGTTGCGCCGTCGGCCGTCGGCGTCCAGGTCGGTCTGGTCGCGCAGCCGCCGGACGACCCGCAGGGACCGCACGACCGCCACGTCGCGGCCGCGGCGACGCGCGACGCCGGCGGTGCGCGCGGCCAGGTCGGCCACGAGGTCGCCGCCGCGGGCGCGCCGGCTGG
Organism: Kineococcus deserti; assembly: GCF_050871945.1. Classification (NCBI taxonomy): domain Bacteria; kingdom Bacillati; phylum Actinomycetota; class Actinomycetes; order Kineosporiales; family Kineosporiaceae; genus Kineococcus; species Kineococcus deserti. The sequence continues at coordinate 1,505 of NZ_JBJLSI010000041.1, forward strand.
CCCGGCGGGTCGGGACCGGGACGAGGTCGAGGGCGCCGGCGGGTTCCAGCTCGTCCAGGGCGAGCGCGAGCGCCCCGGCGAGGCGGCCGCGCAGTTCGGCGCGGCCGCGTTCCTTGACCGCCAGCAGCACCTGGCGCGCCGCCCCGTCGTGGGTCGCGCAGCCCCGCACGGGGGTGCCGTCGGGAAGCGCCGTCGTGGCCCCGGCCCGCAGGGTCCGCGCGCACGGGACGCAGCAGACGGTGCCGGGCCGGCCGCAGCCGGCGCAGTCGGCGGGCCAGACGAGGTCGGCGGCGGCGGAGAACAGGGAGGCGGTCACGCGGACAGCCTGCTCGGCACCCCCGACCGCCCCGCCCGCCCGTCCACAGGCCGCGCCCGCCCGCGGGGCTGTGCACGCCCGGACGCCCGCTCACCCGGGGTAGGCGGGGTCCCGTCCGTCGGCCACGACGATCCAGTCCGCACCGCTGCGGGTGAGCAGCCTGCCGTCGGCGGTGCCCACGACGACGTCCCGATCGGTCCAGCCCCCGGCCACCGAGACCGCACCCGGTACCGCGGGCAGCCGCGTGGCCGGGCCGGCCACCTGCCCCAGCACGGGGACGCCGGCCCCGGTGGCGTCGCGCAGCAGGAGCACGAACCGGTCGTCGGCGAGCCAGGCGAGGTCCAGCACCTCCCCCGCACCGGGGACGAGGTCGGCGGTCCCGGCGGCCAGGCGCAGCGGCCTGCCGTCGGCGTCGCGCACGATGCCGTGCGCCCGGACGTGGAAGACGCCGGCGTCGTCGCGGACGACGACGAGCAGCCGGGTCCCGTCGTGGGAGACCCGGGCCTGCAGCAGCGTGCCGCCGAGCCCGTCGGCGGGCGGGTCCACCTCGGCGGCGGGGGTCGCCGGGGCGGAGGCGGGGACGACGATGGGCGCGGACCCCGCGGCGGCCGGCGCGGTCCACAGCCAGCCGAACCGGTCGATCGAGGGCGGCACGAGCGGCCCGCGACCGGAGACGGCGGGTTCCAGGGCGCCGCCGGGCGCCTGCACGCGCGCCACCCGGCCGCCGTCGGTGAGCACCGCGTAGGCGGTGAGGCCGGGAGCCGCCGCGGGGTGCGTGGCGGTCCCACCCAGCTCCAGTCCCGGGCCGGTCCCCGTGACCGGGCGCAGCTCCGAGCGGTCCCAGCGCGACAGGCCCTGAGGGCCCAGGACGACCAGCCGGGCGTCGGCCGGGCGGGTCGAGCGGGGCAGGTCCGCACCCTGGCTGTCGTCGCGGGACAGGTCGGCCCCGTCGACGGTGACCTCGACGTCGGTGACACCGGGCAGCCCGCCCAGGCTGGCCCGCAGCTGGGCCACCAGCAGCGCGCGTTCGGCGGGGTCGGCGTCCAGGGCGGCGTCGGTCAGGTCCACCGTCGCCGTGCCCGCCGCCACCGGGACGGTGCCCACCCGCAGCCGGGTGCCGGCCGGGGCCCCGGAGACCACCGCCGGGGCCAGCCACGGGGAGGGTCCCTCCAGCAGCGCCCGCACGATGCGGGTGGCGGTGGAGCGGTCGTAGCCGAACCAGCGCACGTCACCCACCAGCTGCGGCGCCGGGCCGGAGGTGACGAAGTGGACGGGGAAGGAGCGCAACGTGCGCGAGGCGTCCAGCCGGCTCAGGACGACACCGTCGCCGGGGTCGGCCAGCCGCCACTGCCCGTCCTCGCGCTCCAGCCGGACCTGGCGGGCGGCGGTCGTGCCCGCCGGCTGCTCGACGTAGTGGCCGGAGGAGTCGATCGTCGCGGTCGCGGTGGCGCTCACCGCCACGACGGCCTCGGTGCGGTCCTGGCTGACCAGGGCCAGGTCGGGGGTGGCCGCGACGATCGTCGTGGCCACGTCCGGTCGCCAGTCCTGGGCGGCGCCGGCGGTGAGGAACTCCCGGGCGACGGCGTGGTCGCCCTCGAAGGAGGCCGCGGCCAGCAGGAAACCCCGCACGACGTCGACGGCCGCGGCTCCCCGCACGGGCCCGTCGGGGATGACCTGCAGCAGACCGATGCGCGGGTCGTTCCCGAGGCGGGAGCCGCTGACGACCTCGCTGGAGCGCGGCACCCCGCCGCAGCCGGCGAGGACGACGACCAGGCCCAGTGCCGCCCACCGCCGCCTCACGGGTTCCCCTCCCGGCGCGGACCGGCGGGCAGCGCGGCGACGGCCTCGCGGTAACCCACCGGGACGACGGGCAGCGGGGAGCTGCGCAACGGCCGCCCGGCCACCCGCGGCACCGTCAGCACGAAGTGGCACCCCTGCCCGGGGCGGCCCCACGCCTCCAGCCAGCCGCCGTGCAACCGGGTGTCCTCCAGGGCGATCGCCAGGCCCAGACCGCTGCCGCCGGTGGTGCGGGCGCGGGCGGGGTCGGCCCGCCAGAACCGGTCGAACACCCGTGGCAGCTGGCTGGGTTCCAGCCCCACCCCGTGGTCGCGCACCCCGACCGCGACGGCGTGCTCGTCGCACACGACGGTGATCTCGATGGGCCGCGCCTCGCCGTGCTCGATGGCGTTGCCGACGAGGTTGCGCAGCACCCGTTCGATGCGGCGGGAGTCGACCTCGGCCGTGCACGCCGCGGCCGGGGCCGTCACCAGCACCTGCGAGCCCCGGCGTTCGGCCAGGGTCGCGGTGAACTCCACGACCCGGTTGACCAGCGTCCGCACGTCCTGCGGATCCGGTTCCAGCGCAGCGGCTCCGGCGTCGAAGCGGGAGATCTCCAGCAGGTCCGACAGCAGCGTGTCGAACCGTTCGAGCTGGGTCAGCAGGAGTTCGGCCGACCGGGCCGCGGCCGGGTCGAAGTCCTCCCGGGCGTCGTGCAGCACCTCGCCGGCCATCCGGATCGTGGTCAGCGGCGTGCGCAGTTCGTGCGAGACGTCGGAGACGAAGCGGCGCTGGGCCCGGGACAGTTCCTCCAGCTGCTCGATGTGCTGCTGCATGCCGGCGGCCATCTCGTTGAACGCGCGCGCCAGCCGGGCCAGGTCGTCGCTGCCGCGCACCCGCATGCGTTCGTCGAGGTGCCCACCGGTGAGGCGCTCGGCGGTGCCGGCGGCCTCGCGGACGGGTTCGACGACCATCCGCGCCACGACCCACGCCACGGCCCCGACGAGCAGCACGAGCGCGATCCCGCCGCCCACGAACGTCGTGCGGACCAGGGAGACCGTCTGCTCCTCGCTGGCCAGGGAGTAGACGAAGTACAGCTCGTACTCCCCCGCCCGCGGCAGCGTGACGGTCGACCCGACGACGAGGGAGGGGGCGCCGGTGCCGTCGGACAGGTCGACGATCTGCAGCTGCTGCACGTCGGAGGACACGACGGCCTGCCGCAGCGCCATCGGGATGTCGGAGGCCCCCAGCCCTTCGGAGGCGACGTCGCGGACGAGGACCTGCCCGCTGCCGGCGGTGTCCGGGGAGCCGGCGGCGCGCAGCAGGACGACCCCGCGCACGCGGTCGGGACCGGCGCCCTCCAGGGAGGAGACGACGTCGCCGGCGAGCTGCTCGACCTCGGCCGAACTGGTCGTCGTGGCGGCGTCGAACTGCTGCTGGGCGGTCTGGGCGCTGCGGGCGGCGTCGGCCAGCGCGACGTCCTGCCGCTCGGCCACGAGGCCGTCGGCGATGCCGTCCAGCAGAAAGGAGCCGACGCCGACGACGACGGCCAGGCCGAGCAGCGTCGTCAGCGACACGACGCGCAGCTGCAGCGAGGCCCGCCACCTCGCGAGCATCCGCAGCAGCCACGTCACGGTGCCTCCACTACAGGGGCCCGGCGCGGTACCCCACCCCGCGGACCGTCACGACGATCTCGGGGTGCTCGGGGTCGCGTTCGATCTTCGAGCGCAACCGCTGGACGTGGACGTTGACCAGCCGGGTGTCCGCGGCGTGCCGGTAGCCCCACACCTGTTCCAGCAGCAGTTCACGGGTGAAGGCCTGCCAGGGTTTGCGGGCCAGGGTCACGAGGAGTTCGAACTCCAGCGGGGTCAGCGGCAGCGACCGGCCGTCGCGGCGCACCGAGTGCCCGGCGACGTCGATCGTCAGGTCGCCGATGCGCAGCGTCTCCGGTGGCCGTTCACCGGCCGAACGCAGCCGGGCCCGGACCCGGGCGACGAGTTCCTTGGGTTTGAAGGGTTTGACGACGTAGTCGTCGGCGCCGGCCTCCAGGCCCAGGACCACGTCGACCGTGTCGCTCTTGGCGGTGAGCATGACGATCGGCACCCCCGACTCGGCGCGGATCCGGCGGCAGACCTCCATGCCGTCGGTCCCGGGCAGCATCAGGTCCAGCAGCACCACGTCGGGGCGGGTCGACCGGAAGGCGCCCAGCGCCTCGTCCCCGTTGGCGCAGAAGCGGGTCTCGAGCCCTTCTCCCTGCAGCACGATGCCCAGCATCTCCGCCAGCGCGGTGTCGTCGTCCACCACGAGGACACGTCCCCTCATGGGGTCATCTTGCCTTCCGGGACGGCGGTCCGGGACCACCACCACGCCGTGGGGACCCGCCGGGCGTTCCTCTGGCACGATGGGCTGCCAGCGAACAGGTGGATCTTCGGCGGGTTCTCGGTCGAGTGGGCGGACGGGGCGATGGGTACGGAGCAGTGGCAGCGTCCGGACGACGGGGCGGACCGCGAGAACCTCGGAGCCGCTCCCGGACGGGCGCCCGGCGCCGGCTGGGGGACGCCCGACGTCCCCGGCGGGCCCGGCGGGCCCGGCGGCTGGTCGTGCCCGGCCCCACCGCCGGCCCCGGACGCGCAGCCGGCCTGGGGCGCCGCGCCGGGTGGCCCGTCGCGGCCCAGCGCACCCCGCCCCGGCATCGTGCCGTTGCGCCCGCTGGGCCTGGGTGAGATCTGGGACGGCGCGTTCCGCGCGTTCCGGCAGAACCCCAGGGTGATGGTCGGGCTGTCCGCGATCGTGGTGGTCATCACCTCCTTCGTCAGCCTCGTCGCCTCCTACGTCACCACCAGCGACCTGATGGGCGCGGTGAACCGGCTCGAGGCCGGCGGCGGGTCGGTCGAGGACCTGTTCTCCTCGTTGCAGCGCTCGGTCCCGCTGTGGGTGTTCAGCACCGTGCTGCAGTCGGTGGCCGTGCTGGTGCTCAACGGCATGCTCATCGTCAGCGTCAGCCGCGCGGTGCTGGGCCGCACGATCGGGTTCGGCGAACTCTGGGCCACCTGCCGCTCGCGGATCCTGCCGCTCATCGGCCTCTCGCTCATCATCACCTTCGCCACCCTCGCCGTCGGCGTCGTGACGCTGGGGCCGGGGATCCTCCTGGTCGTCTTCTCCGGGTCGGACCTGGTGACCGGCCTGGGGGTGGTGGCCCTGCTGCTGGGGCTGCTGGGCTGGCTGGCCGGCGGGGCGTTCCTGTGGGTCAGGTGGTCGATGGCGACCCCGGCGATGCTGCTGGAGAACCTCGGGGTGGGCGCGTCGCTGAAGCGGTCCTCCGGCCTGACCCGCCGCTCGTTCTGGCGCACGTTCGGGATCCTGCTGCTCACCGCGATCGTCGTATACGTCGTGGTGATGGCCGTCGCGGTGCCGTTCACCGGGCTGGGCGCGGTGCTCGGGCAGGGCTTCGGCACCGCCGACGCCGGGGTCGGGCTGGCCGCCTCGCAGACGGTCTCGACGCTGGGCTCGGTCGTGGGCAGCATCGTGGGGTACCCGTTCCTGGCCTCGGTGACGGCGCTGCTGTACGTGGACCTGCGGATGCGCCGCGAGGGCCTGGACGTCGAACTGCACCGGGCCGTCGGCCCGTGACCGGTGTTCCGGTGCAGCCCGACCGTGCGCAGGCCCGGGACTGGCTGACCCGCGAACTCGCCGGGTCGGAGTACCGGCAGGCGCAGGGTTCGTGGCTGCTGCGGGCCTGGACGTGGCTGCAGGAACGGCTGGAGGACCTGACCGTGCCCGGGCTCGGGACGGGCTGGACGGCCGTCCTGGTCGTCGTCGTCCTGCTGGCCGCGCTCGTCGGGGCGGTCCTCCTCGTCGGCGGCCCGGTGCGCCGCAGCGCCCGCCAGTCGGCGGCGGCCCCCGTCTTCGAGGCCGCGCCCGAGCCGGCCGCCGCGCACTTCGCCCGCGCCGACGCGGCGGCCGCCGAGGGCCGGTGGTCCTCGGCCGTGGCCGAGCGGTTCCGCGGGCTGGTCCGGTCGCTGGAGGAACGGACGCTGGTCGAACCGCGGCCGGGACGCACGGCCACCGAGATCGCCGCGGAGGCCGGCGGCGCCCTGCCCGGCTGCGCCGAGGCGCTGACCCGCGCCGCCCGCACCTTCGACGACGTCCGCTACGGCGGCCGGCCCGCCACGGCGAGCACCGACGACGACCTGCGCACGGTCGTGGCGCAGGTCGGCGCCGCGCGTCCGGTGCTCACCTCGTGAGAGCGCTGGCCCGCCACCGCGGGGCGATCCTCCTGACGCTGCTGGTGCTGGCCGTCGCCGTGCTGGTGACGGTGCTGACGCCGCGCACCGACGAGGCCGCGCTGGCCCCGGAGTCGGTGGACCCCAGCGGCGGCCGGGCGCTGGCCCGGGTGCTCGGCGAGCAGGGCGTGCGGGTGCAGGAGGTCCGCACCTTCGCCGCCGCCGAGCGGTTCCTCTCGGCCGACGCGACCGTCCTGGTCACCGCTCCGGACCTGCTCTCGGCCGACCGCTGGCGCACGCTGGCGGCCTCCGGCGCCGACCTGGTCCTGCTGCGCCCGGCCGACGAGGCCCTGGCGGCGCTGACGGCCGACGTCGTCTCCACCGGTGGGGCGAGCACGGCCGAACGCGACCCCGGGTGCACCGACCCCGACGCGCTGGCGGCCGGTTCGGCCCGTGCCGGCGGCCTGACCTACGACGCCGAGGGCGATGCCACGGCCTGCTACGGCGGCTCGTGGGTGCGCGACGAGCTGGGCTCCTCCACGCTCACGGTGGTCGGGCAGCCGGCGGCGATGACCAACCGGTACGTGGCCGAGGACGGCAACGCGGCGCTGGCGCTGCGCACGCTCGGCGCGCACCCCACGCTCGTCTGGTACCTGCCGGACCCGCTGGACACCGAGTCCCCCACGCTGCCGCTGAGCGCACTGCTGCCGGCCTGGACGTGGCCGGCCGTCGCGCTCGTGGTCGTGGCGCTGCTGGTGCTGCTGCTGTGGCGCGGCCGGCGACTGGGGCGCCTGGTGGCCGAACCGTTGCCCGTCGTCGTCCGGGCGGCCGAGACGGTCGAGGGGCACGGACGGCTGTACGCCAGCGCCCGCGCCGTCGACCGCGCCGCGCACTCCCTGCGGGAGGCGACGCTGCGCAGGCTGCGGGCCTCGACGGGCCTGGACGCGCAGGCGAGCGTCCACGACGTCGCCGACCAGGTCGCCTGGGTCACCGGCCGCCCCGCACCCGGGGTGCGCGAACTGCTCGCCGGCACCGCGCCGCGCGACGACCCGGCCCTGGTGCGGCTGGCCCTCGACCTCGACGCCCTCGAACGCGACGTCCGCGGAACCCCCTCCAGGAAAGGTGCAGGAGCACAGTGACTGAAACCACGGTCCCCACCGAGGCGGTGGAGGACGCGCGGCAGGCGCTGCGCGCGGTCCGCCAGGAGGTCGCCAAGGCCGTCGTCGGCCAGGACGCCGCCGTGACCGGACTGGTCATCGCCGTCCTGTGCCGGGGCCACGTCCTGCTCGAAGGCGTTCCGGGGGTGGCCAAGACGCTGCTGGTGCGGAGCCTGTCGGCGGCGCTGGCGCTGGACACCAAACGCGTGCAGTTCACCCCCGACCTCATGCCCGGCGACGTCACCGGCTCGCTGGTCTACGACGCCCAGAGCGCGCGGTTCTCCTTCCGCGAGGGCCCGGTGTTCACCAACATCCTGCTGGCCGACGAGATCAACCGGACGCCGCCGAAGACGCAGGCCTCGCTGCTGGAGGCCATGGAGGAGAAGCAGGTCTCCGTCGAGGGCCAACCGCGCCGGCTGCCGGACCCGTTCATCGTCGCGGCCACCCAGAACCCCGTGGAGTACGAGGGCACCTACCCGCTGCCGGAGGCGCAGCTGGACCGGTTCCTGCTGAAGCTGACGCTGCCGCTGCCCCCGCGCGAGGACGAGGTCGAGGTCCTGGCCCGGCACGCGACGGGGTTCGACCCGCGCGACCTGGCCGCGGCCGGGGTGCGGGCCGTCGCCTCCCCCGAGCAGCTGGCGATCGCCGCCGAGGCCGTCCGGCACGTGCAGTGCTCCCGGGAGGTCCTGGGCTACGTCGTCGACGTGTGCCGCGCGACGCGGAACTCGCCCTCGCTGGCCCTGGGCGTCTCCCCGCGCGGCGCGACGGCGCTGCTGGCCACGGCCCGGGCCTGGGCGTGGCTGTCGGGGCGCGACTACGTCTCCCCCGACGACGTGAAGTCGTTGGCGCGCCCGACCCTGCGGCACCGCGTGCAGCTGCGCCCGGAGGCCGAGCTGGACGGGGTGAGCGTGGACGCGGTGCTGGACTCGGTGCTGGGCTCCGTCCCCGTCCCCCGGTGACGGCCCGCCGATGACCGTCTCCGGCCGCTCGGCCCTGCTCGTCCTGGTCGGCCTCGTCCTCGTCGTGGCCTGGCCGGGCTGGGCGGCGTTCTGGGTGTGGCTCGCCGTCAGCGGCGCGCTGATCGGCGCCGACCTGCTGCTGGCCCCCTCCCCGCGGACCCTGTCGATCTCGCGGCCCCCGGTGCCGGCGGTCCGGCTCGGTGAGGAACGCACGACGGAGCTGCTGGTGCACAACACCGGCGGCAAGCGCGTGCGCGGGCTGCTGCGCGACGCCTGGGTCCCCTCGGCCGGGGCGCGGAGCTCGCGGCACCGGCTCGACGTCCCGGCCGGCGAACGCCGCCGGTTCCCCGTCGTGCTGGTCCCGACCCGGCGCGGGGACCGGCTGGCGGACCGGGTGACGGTGCGCTGCGAGGGGCCGCTGGGCCTGGCCGCCCGGCAGCGCTCGGCACCGGTCCCGGGGCGGTTGCGCGTCCTGCCGCCCTTCACCAGCCGCCGGCACCTGCCCTCCCGGCTGGCCCGGCTGCGCGAGCTGGACGGCCGCAGCGCCGTGCAGCACCGCGGGCAGGGCACCGAGTTCGACTCGCTGCGCGACTACGTCGACGGCGACGACGTCCGCTCGATCGACTGGCGGGCCAGCGCCCGCCGGCAGGCCGTCGTGGTGCGGACCTGGCGCCCCGAGCGCGACCGCCGCGTGCTGCTGGTCGTCGACACCTCGCGCACGTCCGCCGCACGGCTGGAGGGCCCCACCCCGACGGTGCGGCTCGACGCGCAGATCGAGGCGGCCCTGCTGACCGCGGCGCTGGCGGCCCGCGCCGGGGACCGCGTCGACCTCATCGCCCACGACCGCCGCGTCCGCGCGCGGGTGCGGGGGTCCACCCGCAGCGACCTGCTGCCCACGCTGGTCGAGGCGCTGGCCCCGCTGGAACCCTCGCTGGTGGAGGCCGACTGGGACGCGGTGGCGACCGAGGTCCGCACGACGGCCCGCCAGCGCTCGCTCGTCGTGCTGCTCACGGCGCTGGACTCCTCGATCCTGGACTCCGGGCTGCTGGCGGTCCTCGAGCAGCTCGCGGCCCGGCACACCGTCGTCCTGGCCGCCGTCGACGACCCGGCGCTGGCGGAACTGGCCCGCGGCCGCTCGGACGCCGAGGCCGTCTACACCGCGGCCGCCGCCGAGGCCGCGACCGCCGAACGGGACCGGACGGCGCGGTTGCTGAGCCGCCTGGGGGTGGAGGTCGTGCACGCCGGGCCCGAGGGGCTGGCGCCCGCGCTGGCCGACCGGTACCTGGCGCTGAAGGCAGCCGGGCGGTTGTGACCGCAACCGGTTCGGCGGGGAAACTGCAGGACACGAAAGACCGGTGCCGTCCGGGCCCGGCTGCTGCTAGACCTGTCCGTCGTGCTGCTCACCCTCCTGCGAGAACACCTGCGCCCGCACCGCGGGTTGCTGGCGGCCGTCGTGGTGCTGCAGGTCCTGCAGACCGTGGCGTCGCTGTACCTGCCCCGGCTGAACGCCGACATCATCGACCGCGGTGTCGCCACGGGTGACACCGACCACATCTGGCGGGTGGGTGGCCTCATGCTGGTCATCACCCTTGTCCAGGTCGTCGCCACGATCGCCGCCGTCTGGTGCGGGGCCCGCGTCGCGATGGCGCTGGGCCGCGACCTGCGCGGGGCCGTCTTCGAGCACGTCCTGGCCTTCTCCAAGGCCGAGGTCGGCCGGTTCGGGGCGCCCTCGCTCATCACCCGCGGGACCAACGACGTCCAGCAGGTGCAGATGCTCGTCCTGATGACCTGCACGATGATCATCTCCGCCCCGATCCTCTGCGTCGGCGGCGTGGTCATGGCGCTGCGCGAGGACGTCTGGCTCAGCTGGCTGGTCGTCGTCGCCGTTCCGGTGCTGGTGCTCGTGATGGCGCTGATCATGGTCCGGCTCGGGCCGTTGTTCGGTCAGCTGCAGAAGCGTCTGGACACCGTCAACCGGGTGCTGCGCGAACAGCTCACCGGGTTGCGCGTCGTGCGGGGTTTCGTCCGCGAGGAGGCCGAGCAGGCCCGGTTCGCGCAGGCCAACGAGGAACTGACCGACGTGGCGCTGCGGGCCGGGCGGTTGTTCGCGATCGTCTTCCCGTTCGTCATGCTCGTCATGAACCTGGCCAGCGCGGCCGTCGTGTGGTTCGGCGCGGGCCGGGTCGAGAGCGGGGAACTGCAGATCGGTTCGCTCATCGCGTTCCTGTCCTACCTCGTGCAGATCCTCATGGGCGTCATGATGACCACCTTCCTGGCGGTCATGGGACCGCGCGCGGCGGTCTCGGCCGGCCGCATCGGCGAGGTCCTGCAGACCGCCCCCAGCGTGCACGAACCGAAGGCGCCGGCGGTGCCGACCGAGTCGGGGCGGCTGGAGTTCCGGAACGTCTCGTTCAGCTACCCCGGGGCCGACCGGCCGGTGCTGGACCGGGTGTCCTTCGACGTCGCCCCCGGCCGGACCACGGCCGTCATCGGCTCGACCGGGTCGGGCAAGACCACGGTCGTGAACCTCGCGACGCGGCTGGCGGACGCCTCCGCGGGCAGCGTGCTGGTCGACGGCCTCGACGTGCGTTCCCTGGGTGACGCGGACCTGCGCCGCCGGGTCGGGCTGGTGCCGCAGCGGCCGTACCTGTTCGCCGGGACGGTGGCGAGCAACCTGCGGTTCGGCCGGCCGGACGCGAGCGAGGAGGAGTTGTGGGCGGCCCTGCGCACCGCGCAGGCCGCGGACTTCGTCGAGGCCATGGCCGGCGGGCTGGACGCGCCGATCGCCCAGGGCGGGACGAACGTGTCCGGCGGTCAGCGGCAGCGGTTGTCGATCGCGCGGTTGCTGGTGCAGGCGCCGGAGGTGTTCGTCTTCGACGACGCGTTCTCGGCGCTGGACACCGCGACCGACGCCCGGTTGCGCGCGGCGCTGGCCGAGGCGCTGCCCCGGGCGGCGGTGCTCGTGGTGGCGCAACGGGTCTCGACGATCATCCGGGCCGACGAGATCGTCGTGCTGGAGGCCGGGCGGGTGGTCGGGCGGGGAACGCACACCGAGTTGCTGGGGACGTGCCCGACGTACGAGGAGATCGTCTCGAGCCAGCTGGAGGTGACCGCGTGAGCGGCAGGGGTGGGCCGATGCGGATGGCCGGCGTGCCGCCGCAGACGTCGGTGGACTTCGGGCCCTCGGCGAGGCGGCTGATGTCCCGGATGGGCCCGGACGCGGCACGGCTGGCCGTGGTGTTCGTCCTGGCGGTCGGCAGCGTCCTGCTGACGGTGCTGGCCCCGAAGCTGCTGGGGGACGCGACGGACTACGTCGTGCAGGCCGCGTTCTTCGAACAGCCCCTGGACCGGGACGGCCTGGCGCGCACGATCGGCGAGGTCGTCCTCGTCGTCACGGGGTCGGCCGTGCTGGCCTTCCTGCAAGGACTGCTGCTGAACCGGGTCGTGCAGCGCACGGTGTTCCGGTTGCGCGCCGACGTCGAGGCGAAGATCCACCGGTTGCCGTTGTCGCACGTCGACTCCACCCCGCGCGGGGAACTGCTGAGCCGGGTGACCAACGACATCGACAACATCTCCCAGAGCCTGCAGCAGACGGTGTCGCAGGCGCTGGTCTCGGCGCTGACGGTGATCGGCGTGGTCGTCATGATGTTCACCATCAGCTGGCGGCTGGCACTGCTGGCGCTGGTGGCGATCCCGTTGACGCTGGTCGTCGTCGGGTTGATCGCCAAGCGGTCGCAACCGTTGTTCGTGGGCCAGTGGCGCGAGACGGGGGCGCTGAACGCGCAGATCGAGGAGGCGTTCACCGGCCACGACGTCGTCACGGCGTTCGGCCGCCGCGAGGAGGTCCGGCAGCGGTTCGCGGCGAAGAACTCGGAGTTGTTCACCGCGAGCGCCGGGGCGCAGTTCCTGTCCGGCACGATCATGCCCTCGACGATGCTCATCGGGAACCTGGTCTACGTCGCGGTCGCGGTCGTCGGCGCGACGATGGTGACCGGCGGCTCGATCACCATCGGCGGGGTGCAGGCGTTCGTGCAGTACTCCCGGCAGTTCACCCAGCCGCTGGCGCAGCTGGGGTCGATGGCGAACCTGCTGCAGTCCGGGGTCGCCTCGGCCGAGCGGGTGTTCGAGGTGCTGGACGCGCCGGAGATGTCGCCGGACCCGGTGGACGGTCCGGAACCGGGCGGGCGGGGCCGGATCGAGTTCGTCGACGTGTCGTTCCGCTACTCCCCCGACACCCCGCTCATCGAGAACCTGTCGTTCACCGCCGAGCCCGGGCACACCGTGGCGATCGTGGGGCCGACCGGCGCGGGCAAGACGACGCTGGTGAACCTGCTGCTGCGCTACTACGAGGTGGACTCGGGGAAGATCCTGCTCGACGGGGTGGACACGGCGACGATGTCGCGCGCGGACCTGCGCTCACGGGCGGCGATCGTCCTGCAGGACACCTGGTTGTTCGAGGGCACGATCGCGCAGAACATCGCCTACTCGCGGCCGTCGGCCACGCGCGAGGAGATCCAGGAGGCCGCGCGGGCCGCGTCGGTGGACACCGTGGTGGCGACCCTGCCCGAGGGGTACGAGACGGTCGTGGACGACGACGCGGGGCGGATCAGCGCAGGTGAGAAGCAACTGGTGACGATCGCCCGGGCCCACCTGGCCAGACCTCAGGTGCTGGTGCTGGACGAGGCGACGAGTTCGGTGGACACCCGCACCGAGCGGGTCGTGCAGCAGGCGATGGCGGCCCTGCGCCGGGACCGCACGAGCCTGGTCATCGCACACCGGCTCTCGACGATCCGCGACGCCGACCTCATCCTGGTGATGGAGGCCGGCCGGGTCGTGGAGCAGGGGCGGCACGCGGACCTGGTGGCCGCCGGCGGGGCCTACGCGCGGTTGCACGAGGCCCAGTTCGCCGGCGCGGCCGCCGAGGTCGAGTGATCAGAGTTCGATGCCGCGTTCCAGGACCGTGAGCAGGCGGCGGGCCATGGCCAGGTTCGCGCGCCCGCGGTCCAGGACGAGGTAGAGGAACAGGCCCTGGCCGTTCTTGCTCTGCAGCAGGCGGATGAGGTGGAACTGCGAGCCGAGGGTCACCAGGACGTCCTCGGGGGTGTCGTCGAGGCCGAGGCGCTGGAGCGTCTTGAGCTCGGCGCGGACGACGTCGGTGTTCCCGGCGGCGGCGACGTCGAGGTCGAGCGTCCCGCCGCCGGCCTGGCCCAGCGACATGCCCGACTCGTGGTCGACGAGCGCGGCGGCGATGGCGCCGTCGATCTCGAGCGCGGACTTGAGGGTTTCGGCGACGGTGGCCACGAGGTGCTCCTGGGAGAGTGGTGGGGGCTGTTCGCCCTGACCCCTCAACCATCGGCTTGTCACCGGGTGTGTTCAAGTCATCACTCGTCGGTTACCGCGGGTGGCGGAGCGCTCCGCTTCCGGCGGGGTGAGCCGGGGTTGCGCCGGACGGGTGAGAAGGTCGTCCTCACCCGTTCTCGCACTCGGTCAGAGGTTGCCTTCCGTGTCCCGAAGTCCCGTCGCCGACGTCCTGCGCCGGCACCCCCGCCCCCTCGCCGTCGGCTGCGGGTCCTCGATGCTGCACCAGACCTGCGAGGCCCTCGTCCCCGTCGCCATCGGTGTGGTCGTCGACGGCGCCGTGACCACCGGCGACGTGTCGTCGATCGTCGTCTCGGTGCTCGCCGTCCTGGCCCTGTTCGCGGTCCTGACCAGCGCCGGCACCTTCGCGTTCTGGACGATCGACAGGGCCGCGTTCGCCGAGGCGCACTTCCTGCGCACCTCGGTCGTCCGCGCGGTGCTGCGCGAGCCGGGCGTCCTGCGCGAGCGCCAGGTCGGTGAGGCGCTGTCCATCGCGACCTCCGACACCCGGCACGCCGCCGAGTCCCTCGGCCTGGTCAGCTGGCTGACGGCCGGCTGCTTCGGGATGGTCGTCGCGGCCGTCGTCCTGCTGCGCATCGACCTCGTCCTGGGCCTGGGCCTGCTGGTCACCGTGCCGCTGCTGGTCCTGGGCCTGCAGGCCCTGGCCCCGCGGCTGGAGCGGCGCGTGCACGACCGGCAGCGCAGCGCGGGCCTGGCCGCCGCGGTGGCCGCGGACCTGCTGGCCGGGCTGCGGCCGCTGCGCGGGTTCGGCGGGGTGCCCGAGGCGGTCCGGCGCTACCACCGCGCCAGCCGCGTCTCGCGCCAGGCCGCCGTCGGCGCCGCGGGCGCGACCTCGCTGGTCGTCGGCGCCAGCACCCTGGCCACCGGCGCGGTGCTGGTCGCCACGGCCGCCGTCGCGGGGTCCTTCGTACGCAGCGGCCGCCTGGACGTCGGCGAGTTCGTCACGGTCGTGGGGATGGCCTCCTTCCTGGCCGACCCCGTGCGCAACGTCAGCTTCGCCGTCCAGCAGCTCGCCGTGTCGCGCGCCAGCGCGGCGCGGGTGGCCTCCCTGCTCGCTCCGCCCGCGAGCGCCGAGCCGGGGCCGCCGGCCCGGCCGCTGCCCCTGCAGCCCGGCGAGGTGCTGGGCGTCGTGGCGATCGACACCGCCACCGCCGACGCGGTCACGGCCGGCTTCGCCGGGACCGGTGCCGTCGTCGAGAGCGTGCTCGTCGAGCCCGCCGAGACCCACCTGCTCGGCGACACCCTCGCCGACGCCCTGGCCACCGGCCCGGTGCCGGCCGGGCGCGGGGTCGCCCTGGCCGACGCCCTGACCGCGGCCGCGGCCCCCACCGAGCTGACCACCCCGCTGGCCGACGGCGGGACGAACTTCTCCGGCGGGCAGCGCCAGCGCATCGGGCTGGCCCGCGCGCTGGCCGCCGACCGAGAGGTCCTCGTCCTGCGCGACCCCACGACCGCGCTGGACGCCGTCACCGAGGACCGCGTCGCCGCGGGCCTGCGGCAGCTGCGGGCCGGGACGGGCACGACCGTGCTGGTCACGACGTCCCCGCTGCTGCTCTCGCGCTGCGACCGGGTCGTGCTGCTGACCCCCGACGGCCGCAGCGCCACCGGCAGCCACGCCGAACTGCTCGACGACCCCGACTACGCCGCGGCGGTGGCGCGATGAGCTCCGCACTCCCGACCGCTCTGCCCGTCGCGAGCGGCCGCCGCAGCGCGGCCGTGCTGCTGCGCACCGCGACCGCCCACCCCGGTGAGCTCACGCGGGCGCTGGTGACGACCGTGGTCTCCAGCGCGGGCACCGTCGCGCTGCCGCTGCTGCTGGGCCGCGCGGTCGACGACGTCACCGCGGGCAGGTCGCTGACGCCGGTCCTGCTCTGGCTGTCGGTCGTGGCCGTGGCCACGGCCGTCGCCACCGCGCTGGCCCGCCGCGACGCCGAACGCCTCGGCGCCAGCGTCGCCGCCGACCTGCGCGAGCGGGTCGTCGAGCGCTCGTTGCGGATGAACCCGCGCGTCCTGGAACGCGCCGGCTCCGGCGACGTCGCCTCCCGCGTCACCGAGGACGTCGAGCTGTTCACCTCCTCGGTGCAGCTGGCCGCGACCGTGCTGACCTCGGCGGTCACGGTGGTGCTGTCGGCCGCCGGTTTCGTCTCCCTGGACTGGCGCCTGGCGCTGGCCTTCTGCGTCGTCTTCCCCGTCTACGCGCTCAGCCTGCGCGGGTACCTGCCCAAGGCCGGACCGCTGTACGCGGCCGAACGCGCCGTCGCCGCCCAGCGCTCGCAGGTCGTCCTGCAGTCGCTGCACGGGGCCGCCACGGTGCACGCCTACGGGATGGCCGAGCTGCAGGGCGACCGCGTCGAGCAGGCCTCCGAGCGCACGATCGGCGCCTCGCTGGCGGCGCTGAGGACGTTCGCCCGGCTGTCGGTCTCGATGAACGGCGCGGAGGCGATCGGGTTGTCCGCCGTGCTGTTCACCGGGTTCTGGCTGGTGCGCGCCGACACCGTCACCGTCGGTGCGGTGACGGCCGCGGCCCTGCTGTTCCACCGGCTGTTCGGCCCGCTGGGTTCGCTGCTGCTGTCCTTCGACGAGGTCCAGCGCGCGGCGGCCGCCCTGTCCCGGCTCGTCGGCGTGGTCGACCTGCCCCCCGAGCCGGCCGCCGACCCGGCCGCGCTCGCCCGGGCCCCCCGTTCCGACGTCGCGATCACCGTCCGCGGGATCACGCACAGCTACGCCGACGACGGGTCGCACCCCGTGCTGCGCGGCATCGACGTCGACGTCCCGGCGGGCTCGTCGCTGGCCGTCGTGGGTGAGAGCGGGGCCGGCAAGACGACGCTGGCCGCCATCGTCGGCGGGGTGTTCCCGGCGACGGCCGGCGAGGTGCGGCTCGGTGGGGTGGACCTCGCGGCGCTGGACGCGCAGGCCGTGCGCGAGCGCATCGGCGTCGTCGCCCAGGAGGCGCACGTCTTCACCGGCACCCTGCGCGAGGACCTGACCCTGGCCCGCCCCGACGCCACCGACGGGGCCGTGCACGCGGCGCTGGCCGTCGTCGGCGCCGACGACTGGGTGCGCGCGCTGCCCGACGGGCTGGACACCCGCGTCGGGCCCGGTGAGCTGCCGTTGTCCGCGGCCCGCCGGCAGCAGCTGGCGCTGGCGCGGATCGTGCTGCGCGACCCGCCGGTCGTCGTCCTGGACGAGGCGACCGCCGAGGCCGGCAGCGCCGGGGCCCGCGACCTGGAGCAGGCCGCGGCGGCCGTCGTGGCCGGCCGCACCGCCCTGGTCGTGGCGCACCGGCTCAGCCAGGCCGCGGCGTGCGACCGGATCGCCGTGATGGCCGACGGCTCGATCGCCGAGATCGGCAGCCACGCCGAGCTGCTCGCCCGCGGTGGCCGGTACGCCCGTCTGTGGCAGACGTGGTCCCGCCCCGCTCACGCGCCGCAGGCCGCCGACACCTAGGAGGCGCGGGCGGCGGCCCTGGTGCCGGGACTGCGGCCGACGGGTTCCGGTGGGCACGTCGTTCCCGCTCACCCCGCTCCGGCGCCCGGGAACCTGAGGATCTGGCGGGGCTGACGGGTCTGGCGGGTCGCGGTCCCGGCTGCGAACCTGGTCGCACCTGCCGAGTCGAGGGAGGAGCCACCGTGAGGGAACCCGTGCCCGCACCGTCGACCCGGGCCGAGCACCCGAGCCTGCCCGACGTCGTCGACGAGGCGACCTGGTACCGCGAACTCGAGCGACTGCTGGTCACCGAGAAGGAACTGACCCGCGCGCGCGACGCCCTGGCCGCCCGTCGGCGGCGCATGCCGATGACGGCCGTCCGGGGCGACTACCGCTTCGTCCGGCCGGACGGGGAGACGACCCTGCTGGGGTTGTTCGACGGCCGTCGTCAGCTGATCACCTACCGGTTCTTCTACGCCCCCGACGTCGAGAACTGGCCGGACGCCGCGTGCGAGGGGTGCTCGATGTTCGCCGACAACCTCGCCCACCCGGCGCACCTGGCCGCCCGCGACACCTCGCTGGCCCTGGTCACCGCGGCACCGCAGGAACTGGTGCAGAGCTACCAGCGCCGGATGGGGTGGAACCTGCCGTTCGCGACGACGATCGACGGGTTCAGCGACGACTTCGGGGTGTCGGAGTACTTCGGGATCAACGTCTTCCTGCGCGACGGGGACGACGTCTTCCGCACCTACTTCCTGAACTGGCGGGGCATCGAGAACGTCGGCACCGTCTGGTCCCTGCTGGACCTGACCCCGTTCGGACGCCAGGAACGGTGGGAGGACTCCCCGGCCGGGCGCCCGCAGGGTGAGCCCTACACGTGGTGGCGACTGCACGACGAGTACGCCGGCTGAGCCTCAGTACGACATCCCCATCGCCTCCCGGACCGTCCGCAGCGTGTCGTCGGCGATCGCGTTCGCCCGCCGGTTCCCCCGCGCCAGCACCTCGCGCAGGTGGTCGTCGGCGCCGGACAGCTGCCGTCGGCGTTCCCGCAACGGCCGCAGGTGCTCGTTGACCGCCTCGGTGACGACGCGCTTGAGCTGCTCCGACCCGCCGTCGCCGATCTCGTCGGCGAGCACCTCCGGCGGAACTCCCGTGCACACCGACGCCGTCAGCAGCAGGCTGGAGACCTCGGGCCGGGCGGCCGGGTCGTAGGTGGTGCGGCGGTGCGCGTCCGTCCTCGCCGAACGGATCAGGCGCGCCGTCTCGTCCTCCGAGGCACGCAGCGGGATCGCGTTGCCGGCGCTCTTGCTCATCTTCGCCCCGTCGGTGCCCAGCAGCAGCGGCACGGCGGACAGCAGCGCCTCGGGTTCGGCGAACACCTGCCCGTACCGCCGGTTGAACCTCCGGGCCACCGAGCGGGTCGTTTCCAGGTGCGGCAACTGGTCGCGGCCCACGGGGACGAGGTTCGCACCGCAGAACAGGACGTCGGCCGCCTGGTGGACCGGGTACGTCAGCATCAGCCCGCTCATGGGACGGCCTCCGGCCGCCTCGGCCTTCACGGTGGGGTTCCGCCGGAGTTCGGCGACCGTCACGAGGCTGAGGAACGGCAGCAGCAGCTGGTTGAGCGCGGGCACGGAACTGTGGGTGAAGAACGTCGTGCGCCGCGGGTCCAGGCCCGCGGCGAGCTGGTCGAGCAGCACCTCCCGCACGTTGCCGCGCAGGTCACCGGCCACGTCCCGGTCGGTGACGACCTGGTGGTCGGCGATCACCACGAACACCTCGACCCCGGCGTCCTGCAGCCGGACGCGGTTGGCGAGGGTCCCGAGGTGGTGGCCCAGGTGCAGCGGGCCGGTCGGGCGGTCGCCGGTGAGGACGCGGAAACCGCCCGGGTCGGTGGCGATCCGGGCCTCGAGCTCGGCGGTTCGGTGCTGGGCGGTGGCAGTGGTGGGCACGGGAACTCCTCAGGACGAGGAGCCACCCGGTGCACGGTTCGAGCCGCCACGGGCGGCTCGGGACAGGTCTGGTCGCAGCCGCTACAGCGACTGCCACCAGGTGCACGGGATCGTCAGCACCGTCCGACCGTACGCCGGTGCGCGCCGGTCCACCACGGGTTTCCCGCCGGGTCCACGCGGGGGCACACCCCCGGCGGACGGCCCGCGACCGTCGACCATGCTGGGGTCCGACCACCGAGGAGATCCCCGATGACGCGCGTGAGCGCCCTGACCCCGTCCACCGTCGATGCCGCCGCCGAGGTGCTCGCACTGGCCTTCGCCGACGACCCCGTCGTGGCGGGCCTGGTCCCCCTCGGCCGGCGGCGGCCGCGGACCCTGCGCCGGTGGTTCACCGCCCTGGTCCGGACGACACGTGCCGTCGACGTCGCCCGGGACGCCGACGGCCGCGTCGTCGGGGTCGCCCTGTGGGACGAGCACCCCCGCCCGCCGTCCGTGCCGTGGTGGCTGCGAGAACTCCCCCGCCTGCTGCGCGCGCTCGGTCCGCGCCAGCTCGTCCGGACGGTGCGCGCCGTCGCGGACCTGGAGTCGCACCGCCCCACGACCCCGCACTGGTACCTGGCCGACATCGCCGTCCGGCCGGCGGCGCAGGGCCGCGGGGTCGCCTCGGCGCTGCTGGCGCACCGGCTGCGGGAGCTGGACGCCGCCGGCGCGACGGCCTACCTCGAGAGCACCTCGCCCGCCGCGGCCCGCCTGTACGTGCGGCACGGTTTCCGCGCGGTGGGAGCCGTCGGGCACGACGGCGCCGTCGCGATGCTCCGCGCGGGAACTGACACGCTGTCGGCGTGACCCTCGCCGACGCCCTCACCGCCGGCCTGCGCGACCGGTTGTTCTCCGGTGCCACGGCGGTGTTCTCCGGCCCGGACGGAGTGCAGCGCGCCGCCGTCGGCACCCTCGCGTTCGACGACCCGGCCCCCGTCACGCCGCACACCCGTGTCGACCTGGCCTCGCTGACCAAGGTGTACACCGCGGTCGTCACGCACGCCCTGGCCGAGGTCGGCGCGGTCGACCTGGAGCGGCCGACCGCGCGGGGCTTCACCCTCGCGCACCTGCTGGCCCACACGTCGGGGTCGCCGGCCGTCTCGGACGTGTGGCGGCGCACCGACCTGCGACCGGCGCAACGGTTGCAGCGCGCCCTGGACGCCCCGCTGCAGTCCGCACCCGGTGAGGTGTTCCGCTACTCCTGCGTCGGTTTCGTGACGCTCGGCCACCTGCTGGAGGAGGCGACGGGCCAGGGGCTGGACTCCCTCGTCGAGGAGTTCGCGCCGCCGGGGCCGGTGTTCGGGCCCGTCACCGGGCCGGTGCTGGCCACGGAGACGGGTGTGCCGCGCGGTGTCGTGCACGACGAGTTCGCCCGGTCGCTGCAGCGTCCGGCCGGCAACGCGGGGTTGTTCGGCACGGCCGAGGAGGTGCACGCGCTGGGGCGGGGGCTCCTGGACGGTTCGCTGACGGCGGGTGCGGCGCTGCGCGTCGGCGACCCGGCGTGGATGCCGGCACCGCACCACCTCGGGCACACCGGGTTCACCGGGACCTCGCTGCTGCTGGACCCGCGCAGCGGTTCCTGCCTGGTCCTGCTGACCAACCGCGTCCACCCGGACCGCCGGCTCGTCGACCTGTCGGGTTACCGGAAGTGGGTGGCGCGGCGGCTGATGCCGCCGACATGATCCCCGCATGGACCCCCAGACCCGCGAGCTCGCCCGCTCCGTCCGCACCTTCCTGGAGGAGGTCGTGCACTCGGCGCGGGTCGACGCCGACGAGGGCGGGCCGCAGATCGGGGACGTCGTCTCCGAGCACCTCGGCCTCGCGGCGCAGCAGGTCCCGGTCGTGCGCGAGGAGGTGCCCGAGCACCAGTTCGTCGACCTCGACATCGCCCTGACGCTGCTGGGCGAACGGGGCGGGGACGAGCGCGTCGTCGGCATCGGCGGGGGTGACCAGCGCGTCCACCAGGGGTTCTCCGACTTCTTCGCGGGGCACTACGGCCGGTTCGGGTTGGGCGCGGTGGACCGCGTGAACCTGCCGACCGGCCCGGACAGCACCCGGCGGGCCATCTCCTTCGGGGTGCGGCTGCTGCGTTTCGGGGGGCAGCCGCTGGCCGTCCTGCAGCGCAAGTCGCACCCGCACGGCGGCTACCCGTCCGGGATGGAGGTGGCCGGCACCGCGGAGGGGGTCGTCGCCGACTTCATCGCCGAGGTCCGCCGGCTGATGGTCCAGCACAGCGTCCTGCGGGGCCAGGTGCTGTCGTTCTCCGGGTCGCCGTTCGAGCACCACAGCAACGCCGGGATCACCTTCCTGCACCGGCCCGGCGTCGGCGCGGACGACGTCATCCTGCCCGCCGGTGCGCTGGACCGCATCGCCCGGCACGTCGTCGGCGTCGGCGAGCACGCCGAACGGCTGGGCCGCTCCGGCCAGCACCTCAAGCGCGGTGTCCTGCTGTACGGCCCGCCCGGCACCGGCAAGACCCTCACCGTCCGGCACCTCGTCTCCCGCGCCCGGGACAGCACCGTCGTCCTGCTCGCCGGGCAGTCACTCGCGTTCGTCTCGACCGCCGCCCACCTGGCCCGGGCCATGCAGCCGGCGATCGTCGTCCTGGAGGACTGCGACCTGGTCGCCGAGGACCGCGGGGTCCACCCCGGTGAGCGCCCCCTGCTGTTCCAGCTGCTGGACGCCATGGACGGGCTCGAGGGCGACGCCGACGTCGCGTTCCTGCTGACGACCAACCGCGTCGACCTGCTCGAACGGGCGCTGGCCCAGCGACCGGGGCGGGTGGACCTGGCCGTGGAGGTCCCGCTGCCGGACACCGAGGCCCGGTACGCGCTGTTCCAGCTCTACGCGCGGGGACTGCCGGTCACCGACGAGGTGCTGCGGCTGGCCGCCGAGCGCACCGAGGGGGTCACCGCGAGCTTCGCCAAGGAACTGCTGCGCCGGGCGGTGCTGGTCGGCGCCGAGGCCGGGCACGAGGTGACCGACGCCGACGTGCGGACCGCCCTGGACGAACTCCTGTCCGACGCCGAGCAGCTGACCCGGAGCCTGCTGGGGTCCTCGAGCTGATCAGCCGGTGACGGGAACGCCGTCGCCGGCGTAGCGCTCCTCCAGGTCACCGGTCTCCCCCGCCGCCGCGGCCGGCCGGCCCAGGAGGAGGCAGTACAGCCAGAACGCCAGCAGGGCCAGCGAGCCCACGCCGATGCGCGCCCACGTCGGCAGTCCCGACGGCGTGACGAAACCCTCGATGAGACCGGAGACGAACAGCACCACGACCAGCCCCAGCGCGACCCCCATCATCGCCCGGCCCTCGGTGGCCAGCGACTGCGACCGCGTGCGCGGCCCCGGGGACACCCACGCCCAGAACAGCTTCAAGCCGGCGCCGGCGGCCACGAAGACCGCCGTGAGTTCCAGCAGGCCGTGCGGCAGGATCAGCCCGAAGAACAGTTCCCCGCGGCCGTGCTCGATGAGCAGACCGCCCTGCAGGCCGACGTTCACGGCGTTGAGCGTGAGCGAGAACAGGATCGGGACCCCGGCGATCCCCAGCGCGATGCAGGTCGCGGCGACCATGGCGTTGTTGGTCCAGACCCGGCCGGCGAACGAGGCGTGGTCGTACTCGGAGTAGTAGCCCTCGAAGTCGGACTGCACGAGCTGGCGGATGTTCTCGTCGGAGCCGAACAGGCTGGCCTGGGCCGCCGGGTGCCCGACGATCCAGAACCCGGAGACGACGGCCAGCACGATGGTGAAGGCCGCGGCCCCCGTCGTCCACCACCGCAACCGCCAGAACGCCGCCGGCAGGCCACGCGTCGAGTAGTGCACGACCTGGCGCCAGGCGGTGTACCGGGAACCGGTCAGGCGGGCCCGGGCCCGCACCAGCAGCGTCGACAACTCGTCCAGCAGCACCGGCTCGGACTGCGCCGACCGCAGCGCGGACAGGTGCGTGGCCGTCCGCTGGTAGAGCACGACGAGCTCGTCGGCCTGCGAGCCGTTCAGGTGGCGGGTCGCGACGAGCGTGCGCAGCCGTGCCCACTCGTGCTCGTGCACGGCCCTGAAGGCGTCGACGTCCACGCACGACAGGCTAACGTCCGGCCGGTGACCCCCGACCTCCACCACGACCTGCACCGGGTCGCGGTGCTGGTGCTCGAGGGCGCCAAACCGCTGGACGTCGGGATCCCCGCCCAGGTCTTCTCCAACCGGCCGAGCATGCCCTACGAGGTGCGGGTCTGCGGGGCGGCGCCGGGGCCCGTCCGGGGCGGGGACGGGTTGTCGTACGCCGTCGAGCACGGGCTCGAGGCGTTCGAGTGGGCGCAGACGGTGTTCGTCCCCGGTTACCGGGATCCCGCCGGGACCGCACCGCCGGCCGCCGTCGTCGAGGCGCTGGTGGCCGCCAACGCCCGCGGCGCCCGGCTGGCCGCGATCTCGACGGGCGCGTTCGCGCTCGCGGCGACCGGGCTGCTGGACGGCCGGCGCGCCACGACGCACTGGCACTACACGCGCGAGCTGGCCGCGCAGCACCCGCGCGTCACGGTCGACGAGAACGTGCTGTTCGTCGACGCGGGCGACGTGCTGACCTCGGCGGGCGCGGCGTCCGGGATCGACCTGTGCCTGCACCTGGTGCGCCGCGACCACGGTGTCGGCGCCGCCAACCACGTCGCCCGCCGGCTCGTGGCCGCGCCGTACCGCAGCGGCGGGCAGGCGCAGTACGTCCCGCGCAGCGTGCCCGAGGGCGCCGGGGAGGTCTTCGCCGGCACCCGGGAGTGGGCGCTGGCGCACCTGCACGACCCCCTGACCCTGGAGGCGCTGGCCCGGCACGCACGCGTGTCGGCGCGCACCTTCTCCCGCCGGTTCGTCGAGAACACCGGGTACACCCCGATGCAGTGGGTGCTGCGGGCCCGCGTCGACGCCGCCCGCGAACTGCTCGAGCGCACCGACCTCGGCGTGGAGCAGATCGCCGACCGGGTCGGGTTGGGGACGGGGGCGAACCTGCGGCTGCACTTCCAGCGGATCCTGCGGACCTCGCCGCTGGAGTACCGGCGCACCTTCGCCCCCTGAACCCCGGGCGCGCCGCGTTCGAGCGCGATGTCACCACGTGCGCGGTCAACGAGCGCGCGCTCACCGCGCGCCACCACCCCCGGCGCGCCGCGTTCGAGCGCGATGTCACCGCGCGCGCGGTCAACGAGCGCGCGCTCACCGCGCGCCACCACCCCCGGCGCGCGGCGGAGTGGCGAGATGCTTGCGGACCATGGCGTTCCCGCCACTGTTCCGCACGGCGCCGGCACCGGAGGCTGGAGCCATGACACGGATCGCCATCAACGGATTCGGCCGCATCGGCCGCAACACGCTGCGCGCCCTGCTCTCCCGCGCGAGCTCCCTGGAGGTCGTCGCGGTCAACGACCTGACGGCACCCACGACCCTCGCGCACCTGCTGCGCCACGACTCCTCGCTCGGCCGCTTCCAGGGCACCGTCGAGGTCTCCGGTTCCGACCTCGTCGTCGACGGCGCGACCATCCGCGTCCTGGCCGAACGCGATCCCGCGAACCTGCCGTGGGCCGAGCTCGGCGTCGACCTCGTCCTGGAGTCCACGGGACGGTTCACCTCCGCCGAGGCCGCCAAGGCGCACCTGGCCGCCGGCGCCCGCAAGGTCCTGGTCAGCGCGCCCGCCGACGGCGCCGACGTCACCCTGGCCTACGGCGTGAACACCGATGCCTACGACGCGCAGCAGCACGTCGTCGTCTCCAACGCCTCCTGCACGACGAACGCGCTGGCCCCGCTGGCCAAGGTCCTGGACGACCTCGCGGGCATCGAGCACGGGTTCATGACGACCGTCCACGCCTACACCCAGGAGCAGAACCTGCAGGACGGCCCGCACCGCGACCTGCGCCGCGCCCGCGCCGCCGGGGTGAACATCGTGCCGACCAGCACGGGCGCCGCCAAGGCCATCGGGCTGGTCCTGCCGCAGCTGGACGGCAAGCTGTCCGGCGACTCGATCCGCGTTCCCGTCCCCGTCGGGTCGATCGTGGAGCTCAACACGACGGTCTCGCGCGAGGTCACCCGCGAGGAGGTCCTGGAGGCCTACCGCGCCGCCGCCGACGGTGCGCTGCGGGGGATCCTGGAGTTCTCCACCGAACCGCTGGTCTCCAGCGACATCACCGGGAACCCGCACTCCTCGATCTTCGACTCCGCCCTCACCCGCGTCGACGGCCGGCACGTCAAGGTCGTCGCCTGGTACGACAACGAGTGGGGTTTCTCCCAACGGGTGGTCGACACCCTGGAACTGCTCAGCGCACGCTGAGCCGCGGCACCCCCGGCGGGTCGAAACCCCAGACCTGTCCGTAGAACGACAGTTCCGCCTCCAGCGAGGCGACGACGTTCTCGGCCCGCCGGAACCCGTGCTGCTCACCGGGGAAGACCACCAGGGCGTGCGGCAACCCCTTGCGCCGCAGCGCGTCGGCGAACGCCTCGGCCTGCGAACGGGGCACCACGGGGTCGTCGGCGCCCTGCAGCAGCAGCACCGGGCAGGACAGGTCGTCGACGTGGTTCAGCGGCGCCCGCTGCGCGTAGACCTCCGCGGCCTGCGGCAGCGGACCCACCAGGGAGTCCAGGTAGCGGGACTCGAAGTCGTGGGTGTCCTCGGCCAGCGCCCGCAGGTCCGCGACCCCGTAGTAGGACGTCCCGGCGGAGAACGCGTCGGTGCCGGTGAGGCAGGCGAGCACCGTGAAACCCCCGGCGCTGCCGCCGCGGATGCCGACCCGCCCCGCCGGGGCGAGACCTTCGGCGACCAGCCAGCGCGCCACCGCCGCGCAGTCCTCGACGTCGACGATCCCCCAGTTCCCGTCCAGGGCCTCGCGGTAGGCACGGCCGTACCCCGTCGACCCGCCGTACTGCACGTCGACGACACCGATGCCGCGGGAGGTGAAGTACGCGGTCTCCGGCGAGTACGCCGCCTGCGACTGCGCCGTCGGACCGCCGTGCACGAACAGCACGTGGGGGGCGGGCTCGTCGCCGGGGTGGTCCGGGTGCGTCGGCGGGTAGCGGTGCGCGTGCACCGTGCGGCCCCCGCTGCTGGGGATCGAGACCGCCTGCGGGACGGGCAGGTACGCCGGGTCCGGCGCCTGCGCCGCGGGACGCACGACCTCCACGTCGCCTCCCTCGACGACCACCACGGCCGCCGGGGCGGTCGGGGACGCGGCGATCGCGGCGAGGCGCCCACCGGCCGCGGCGAGGGTGGGGGCGTAGGCGGTGTACGGCAGGTCGAGGGGTTCCAGCACGCCGGTGCGGCGGTCCACGACGTCGAGCCGGTACCCCACCTCCACCCCGTCGGACGAGGCGTGGACCAACCCGATCCGGTCGTCGTCCAGCGCCGCCCACGACGTCGAACCGAACGTCCACGGCGGGAAACCCTGCTCGGCGTCCTCGGGCAGCACCGCCCGGAACTCCTCGCCGACCTCGTACAGGTTCCAGAACCCGCTGCGGTCGCTGACCACCAGCACCGTGCCGTCCGGGGCGAACCCCGGGTGCACCAGCGACTCGCGGCGGTCCTGCCCGGCCAGGACCCGCACGTCGCCCAGCCCGGAACCCTCCAGCCGCGCGGTCCACAGCAGCGTGCGCTGCCAGGGCATGTCGGGGTGCTCCCAGCTGATCCACACCAGGCGCGTCCCGTCCGGGGACACGCGCGGCGCGGCCAGGAACCGCGGGCCGCTGAACAGTTCGCGCGGGCCGGACCCGTCCAGCGGGACGTGCACGAGGGCCCGACGGGGCACGTCGCCGCCGTTGTCCTCGGCCACCAGCACGACACCGTCGCCCACGGGTGCGGGGTCGGCGTGGCGGACGCCGTCCGCAGGTGTCAGGGGTTGCGGGTCGGCGCCCGGGGAGGGCACGTGGAACCAGCGCTGGTCCAGGGCCGAGGCCACGACCAGCCCGCGACCGGGCACCAGCCCCCAGGACCCACCGCCGTACTCGTGGACCCGGGTCCGGGCGTCCAGCCCCGGTGCGACCTCGCGGGTCGCCCCGTCGGGCGTGCGCCGCAGGACCGCGACCCGGCCTCCCTCGGCGGGCCGGCCCTCGGCCCACCACACGGTGCCGTCCGGTTCGAGCGCGACACCGGACAACCGCAACCCGGCCGCCGCCACGGCCTGCGCGCTCAAGGGGGACGGCCAGGCTCCGTGAGGGGTCACGCCGTTACGGTAGACCCGTGAGCGCGACGTCCGGCGAACCCGTGGGTGAGATCGTCACGGGCGAAGCCGTCGTGCTCGGGCTGCGGGCGGCCTCCTTCGCCTCGCGCATGCTCGCCGCCGCCCTCGACGCCGTCGTCGTGCTGATCGTCTTCGCCGCCGCCCTGTGGGGTTCCTCCACGCTGCTGAACGAGGCCGACGAGGCCGCGGTGGCGGCCATCGGCGTGGCCCTGTCGGCGCTGTGCCTCATCGGCATCCCGACGGCCGTGGAGACCGCCACCCGCGGGCGCTCGCTGGGCAAGCTCGCCCTCGGGGTGCGGGCCGTGCGCGACGACGGCGGCCCCGTCCGGTTCCGGCACAGCCTGGTGCGCGCCGTCGTCGGGTTGTTCGAGCTGTGGGCGCTGGTCGGCAGCCCCGCCATCATCTGCTCCCTGGTCAACTCCCGGGGCAAGCGCGTGGGCGACCTGCTCGCCGGGACCTACGTCGTGCGCGAACGCACCGCCGCCCGGCACGTCCCGCTGCCGCCCATGCCGCCGGAACTGGCCGGCTGGGCCCGCACCGCGGACATCGGCCGGCTCCCGCAGGCGACGGTCACCGCCGCCCGCCAGTTCCTGGCCCGCACGGCGACCCTCAACCCCGGCTCGCGGTCGGCGCTCGGCGCCGAACTCGCCGACGCCCTCGTGGCGCGGGTGTCCCCGCCCCCGCCCGCCGGAACCGACCCCGAGCGCTTCCTCGTCGCGGTCCTCGTCGAGCGCCGCGACCGGGAGTTCGTGCGGATGGAACGCCGCGAGGCCCGCACCCGCGACCTCGAGCGGTCCATCGGCCGCGCTTGAGCCTCCAGCCCTGCCGCCGGCCCCAGAAGTGCTTGATCACCGAAGTGCTTGATCACGACGAGGGTGAGGCCCCCGCCGTGATCAAGCACTGTCGTGATCAGGCACTTCTGCCGGACGGTGCCCCGCGCTCAGGCCGAGCGCAGCACCGTCGTGGACCACTCCCCGACGAGCAGCTCGGAAACCTCCCGGCCCACCTCCTGCTGCGGGTCGGAGGACACCACGAGCTTCCACCGGCCCGCCGGCGCCTCCGGCACCGTGAACTCGACGGGGTTGGCGGCCCCGTTGACCAGCAGCAGCACCGTCGCCGAGTCCTGCGCGCTGAACTCCACGGCGTAGGCGCGGGCGTTGGCGTCGTCCCAGTCCTCCTGCCGCATCGGCTCACCGTCGGCGCGCAGCGACAGGACGGCGTCGGGCGAGCCGTCCAGGCCGTTGCCGCGGTACCAGGAGGCCCGCAACGCCGGCGTCTCACGCCGCAGCCGGAGCAGCTCGCGGGTGAACTCCAGCAGCGCCTCGTCGCGGTTCTTCCAGTCGAACCAGGAGATCTCGTCGTCCTGGCAGTAGGCGTTGTTGTTCCCGCCCTGGGTGCGGCCGAACTCGTCACCGCCGAGCAGCATCGGGACACCGGCGCTCAGCAGCAGCGTCGTCAGCAGGTTGCGGCGCTGCCGGGCACGCAGGGCGTTGACGCCCTCGTCGTCGGTCTCGCCCTCGGCGCCGCAGTTCCACGACCGGTTGTCGCTCTCGCCGTCCTGGGAGTTCTCGCCGTTGGCCTCGTTGTGCTTCTCGTCGTAGGCCGTGAGGTCGGCGAGCGTGAACCCGTCGTGGGCGGTGAGGAAGTTCACGCTGCACAACGGCGAGCGGCGGTCGGCCTCGTACACGTCGGGGCTGCCGGTGATCCGCTGGGTCAGCGCGCCCAGCGAACCCTGCCCGCGCCAGAAGTCGCGGACGTCGTCGCGGTACTTGCCGTTCCACTCCGACCAGTCGGCCGGGAACCCGCCGACCTGGTAGCCCTGGGTGTCCCACGGTTCGGCGATGAGCTTGACCGAGGCGAGGACCGGGTCCTGGTGGACGATGTCCAGGAACGCCGAGTGCACGTGCGCGTCGCCCCACTGGCGCGTCAGCGTCGTGGCCAGGTCGAACCGGAACCCGTCGACGTGCATCTCGGTCACCCAGTACCGCAGCGAGTCCATGATGAGCTGCAGCGCGGCCGGGTGCGAGACGTTGAGGCTGTTGCCGGTGCCGGTGGTGTCGAAGTAGTTCTCCGGCTCCTCCATGACGACGCGGTAGTAGGAGGAGTTGTCGATGCCCTTCAGCGACAGCGTCGGGCCCATGTGGTTGCCCTCGGCGGTGTGGTTGTAGACGACGTCGAGGATGACCTCCAGACCCGCCGCGTGCAGGGCCTTGACCATCTCCTTGAACTCGCGGACCTGCTGCCCGCCGTCACCGGAGGCGCTGTACTCGTTGTGCGGGGCGAAGAACCCGATCGAGTTGTAGCCCCAGTAGTTGCGCAGCCCCTTCTCGGCCAGGTGCGAGTCCTGGACGAACTGGTGAACGGGCAGGAGTTCCACACTCGTCACACCGAGGTCGAGCAGGTGCTGGACCGCTGCGGGGTGGGCCATCCCGGCGTAGGTGCCGCGGATCTCCTCGGGCACGTCGGGGTGCTGCTTCGTGAAGCCCTTGACGTGCACCTCGTACACGACGGTGTCGGCCATCGGGACGTGCGGCCGGGTGTCGCCGCCCCAGTCGAAGGCGGGGTCGACGACGACCGACCGCGGGACGGAACCGGCGGAGTCGGCGTCGTTGCGCGCCTCGGGGTCGTCGAAGAGGTGACCGAACGTCTCCTCCCCCGCGCCCCACTGGCCCTCGACGGCCTTGGCGTACGGGTCGAGCAGCAGTTTCGCGGCGTTGTGCCGCAACCCTTCCCCGGGTTCCCACTCGCCGTGGACGCGGAACCCGTAGCGGGTGCCCACACCGCCGGGGACGATGCCGTGGAACACGTGCCCCGTCCGGTTCGGCAGCCGGTGCCTCGTCTCGGCACCGTCCTCGTCGAAGACGGCGACGTCCACCGCGTCGGCGGTCTCGGAGTACACGGCGACGTTCAACCCGCCACCGGCGTCATCACTGCGCAGCGTGACGCCGAGGGGGTACGGAAGGCTCTTGTCCACCCACCGATCCTGCGGCTTCCCGCCGGATTCCGCGAGTCGATCTAGTCCTGCGCCTCGCGCCTGGTCCGCAACCGCCCCGTCGCCCACAACAACCGCCAGCGCGCGCGGACCCAGCTCCACCACCGCAGCCGGCCGGAGTCCAGCCCCTGTTCGGTGCGTTCCCACCGCCGCACCTCACGGGCGTGGTACTTCATCGCCACGAGGGCGCACCCGCGCAGGAACGCGGCGATCACCGCGACACCACCGGCGATGGTGGCCCACGAGGCGGCGTCCTCCAAACTCATGGCGCCAGTTTCTCAGGCCGCGTCCTCGACCGCGCGGGCGGCGGTGCGCACCACCGGGGCGACCGCCTGCCCCAGGAGGGCGTACCCCGCCGAGGAGGGGTGGAAACGGTCGGCGGAGAACAGGCTCGCGTCGCGGGCCAGCGCGGCGGAGGCGGTGGAGGTGTCGACCAGGTGGGCCCCCGTCGCGCGGGCGACCTCCTCCTGCGCGCCGCGCAGGGTCGCGCTGGCGAGCCGCACGAGTTCGCGCAGCGCCGGCGGGACGTGCGCGACGCTGCTGAGGTCGGGGGCGGGCACCAGGACGACCTGGATCCCGCGGCCCCGCAACGCCCGCAGCGCCGCGTCGAGGTCGGCGACGGCCTGCGCGACCGGCACGAGGTGGGTCAGGTCGTTGGCGCCGATCACGACGACGGCCAGGTGGGGCCAGTCCCCCGCGGCCGCGACCTGCCCCGGCAGCGCCGCGCTGCGGGCCCCGGAGGCGGCGAACACGCGGTGCTGCGCCGCTCGCCCCGCCGCGGCCAGGTCGGCCACCAGCCGCGGTCCCAGCCCGTCCTGCGGGGAGCTCGCGCCCACGCCGACGGCCAGGGAGTCACCGAACAACCCCACGCGCAGCACGGGCCGAGTCCACACCGAACGCCGGCGCCCGGCACCCCGGGAGGGGTGTCGGGCGCCGGGAACCGCCTCAGTAGCGGTAGTGCTCGGACTTGTAGGGCCCCTCGACGTCGATGCCGAGGTAGGACGCCTGCGACTTGGTGAGTTCGGTCAGGCGGACCCCCAGCGCGTCCAGGTGCAGCCGGGCGACCTTCTCGTCCAGCTGCTTGGGCAGGCGGTGCACACCGACCGGGTAGAGCTCGGGCTTGGTGAACACCTCGATCTGGCCCAGGACCTGGTTGGCGAACGAGTTCGACATGACGAAGCTCGGGTGCCCGGTCGCGTTGCCCAGGTTCAGCAGCCGGCCCTCCGACAGCACGATGACGCTGTGCGCCGCAACGCCTCCGTCCGCCGGGATGCGCCACTCGTGGACCTGCGGCTTGATCTCGACCTTCTCGACCCCGGGGATCCTCGCCAGGCCGGCCATGTCGATCTCGTTGTCGAAGTGGCCGATGTTGCCGACGATCGCCTGGTGCTTCATCCGGGCGATGTCGGACGCCATGACGACGTCCTTGTTGCCGGTGGCGGTGATGAAGATGTCGGCCGTCTCGACGACGTCCTCGAGCCGGACGACCTGGTAGCCGTCCATGGCGGCCTGCAGGGCGTTGATCGGGTCGATCTCGGTGACCACGACGCGCGCGCCCTGGCCGCGCAGGGACTCCGCGCAGCCCTTGCCGACGTCGCCGTAACCGAACACCACGGCCGTCTTGCCGCCGATGAGGACGTCGGTGCCGCGGTTGATGCCGTCGATGAGCGAGTGCCGGGTGCCGTACTTGTTGTCGAATTTCGACTTGGTCACCGAGTCGTTGACGTTGATCGCCGGGAACGGCAGGACGCCGTTGCGGAAGTACTCCGCGAGGCGGTGGACACCGGTGGTGGTCTCCTCGGTGACGCCCTTGATGCCCTCGGCGATGCGGGTCCAGCGCTGCGGGTCCTCGGCCAGCGACTTCCGCAGCAGTTCCAGGACGACCGCGTACTCCTCGGAGTCCTCCCCGGTCGTCGCGGGAACGGCGCCGGCGGCCTCGAAGCGCTTGCCCTCCAGGACGAGCATGGTGGCGTCGCCACCGTCGTCGAGGATCATGTTCGGGCCGACGCGGTGACCCTCGGCGTCGGTGCCCCAGTCGAAGATGCGGTCGGCCAGCGCCCAGTACTCCTGCAGCGTCTCGCCCTTCCAGGCGAACACCGGGACCCCGGCGGGCTCCTCGACGGTGCCCTGCCCCACGACGACCGCGGCGGCGGCCTGGTCCTGGGTGGAGAAGATGTTGCAGCTGGCCCAGCGGACCTGCGCGCCGAGCGCGACGAGGGTCTCGATGAGGACGGCCGTCTGGACCGTCATGTGCAGCGAACCGGCGATGCGGGCGCCGGTCAGGGGCTTGGAGTCGCCGAACTCGGCGCGCAGCGCCATGAGCCCGGGCATCTCGTGCTCGGCCAGACGCAGCTCGTGCCGTCCGGCTTCGGCCAGGGAAAGGTCCCGGACCTGGTACTCGAAAGACATTCCAGTCCTCTCGTGCGGTCAGTGACGTTCCCCCGGCGCGGCCCCTCTGGGCCTCGTGGACGGCATCACCGCACGCCGGATCACCGTCCAGGGTACGCGGTCGGCCGACGGCCCCGGACGGGTCGCCACCCACGGCACCGCCGCCGAGCACCCCTCAGGAGCCGCCGCTCCGGGCGCTCCTGCCGGTGCGCAGGGCCGCGTCGGCGTCGGCGTACAGCTGCTCGACGCCACGATCGGGCCGGTACTCCGCCGTGCCGGTGGTGACCGTGACCGCCCAGCCGGCGATGGGACCGTCCGCCACGACCTGCTCGAGGCGCTCGGCCAGGTGCCCGGCCGCCTCCAGGTCGGTGTCGGGCAGCAGGACGACGAACTCGTCACCGCCCAGCCTCGCGAGGAGGTCCGAGACCCGCAGGCTCACCTGCAGGCGTGCAGCGACCTCGGCCAGGACACCGTCCCCCACCCCGCGCCCGGCGACGTCGTTGACCCGCTGGAAGTCGTCCACGTCGACCAGCGTCATCGCCAGGTGTCCGCCGTGCCGCTGGACCCGGGCGCCGTGCTCGGCCAGCGCCTCCTCCAGGCGTCGCCGGTCGGCGGTGCCGGTCAGGGCGTCGGTGCGCGACTGCTGGTGCAACCGGCGGGTCAGCTCCTGCACCTGCCCCCGCACGTCCTCGAGCGCCCGGACGGTGATGTGCAACGTCAGTTCCGTCGAGACGACGGCGGACAGGTCCTCCAGCAGCAGCAGGTCCTCCGTCGACCACTGCCGGGGCTGGAAGTCGGCGGCGCAGAAGGCGCCCAGCGTGTGCTCGCCGTGGCGCAGCGGGTAACCCGCGTAGGCGCCGGCGCCCATCTCCAGCACTGCCGCGTGCTGGCGGTAGGTGGGATCCTGGCGCGCGTCGAACAGGACGACCGGACCGTCCCCGCGGACCACCTGGACGCACAGGGAGTGCGTCAGGGGGGTGGTGCGCAACGTGGCCCACGGCTCCGGCAGCCCCACCGCCGCCTGGATGACCTCCTGGTCGGCGGCGATGAACGAGACCATGGCGACCGGGACGTGCAGGACCCGGGCGGCCATCCGCACCAGCCGCTGCAGACCGTCGGCGACGTCGGTGACGTCCGCGACGCGCACGGCGTCGGAGACCGCGGCCAGGCGTTCCGCCTCCGCCAGCGGCCCCGGCGACCGCGGTGCAGGCGGGGGCACGCGCTCATGCTCGCCCCGCCGGTCCCCTCCGGCAAGGCGTGCCGGCCCGTCGGGTGGGGCCGGCGGGGCACCGGCTCAGCCCAGCCGCTCCTTGAGGTCGGCCACCTGCGGCGAGACGGCCGGGTCGATCCCCGACGCCAGCGCCAGGTAGGCCGCGGCGAAGTCGGTGCGGGCGACGGTCTGGGCCAGCCGCTGGGCGGGGGTCCCGTGCTCGGCCACGACCTCCGAGACCCGCACGCCGGCGTCCGCGGCCGTCGTGCTCACCGCGTCGGCCAGCCGGCGGTCCACGTCGGAGACGGCCGAGGGGGCGTCGCGCAGCATCAGCAGCTGCAGCCGCGGCCCGGCCGGGCCGTCGAGGAACGGGTCGGCGAACACGTCGTCGGTGCCGGCGGCGAAGGGGCCGCCGAACGTCGCGACGACCTCGCTGGCGTCGTCGGGCAGGGCGCCGCTGACGGCGGGCACCCGCGCGGTGCGCGAGAGCATGGCCGCGGACCGGCGCGCGGCGGCGGCCATCAGGTCACCGTCGCCCAGGACGACGGGCACGCTGCCCGCCACCTCCAGCGCGAGCACCTTGGCCGGGTTGACGAACGTCTCCGACCACGGCCGCGAGGCCTCCGCCTCGGCGTCGAGCCGGTCGGCGACACCGGCCAGGTCGGTGGCCGTCGCCGACAGCAGGCGCAGCGCGTCGCAGGCCAGCAGCACGGGTGTGGCCAGCGACCACAACGCGACGCGGGACGAGCGCGGGTCGCCCCCGTCGGCGCGCACCCCCCGCGCGGGCAGCACCTGCACGTTGCCGTTGCGCGCGCCGATCTCGGCCAGCGGGGAACCCTCCCCCGCCACGGTGACGACCCGCGCCCCGCGGCGGGCGGCCTCGACGGCCAGCGCGACCGGGCCCGGCGCGCGGCCGGACAGCGAGACGGCGACGACCAGGTCCAGCGGGCCGACCCAGCTCGGCAACGGCCCACCGTGCCGCACGACCACCGGGACGGGGCAGTTCCGCCCGGCCAGCGCGGTGACGATGTCGGCGACGACGGAACTGCCCGCCAGGGCCGCGATGACGACGGCGCGGGGGCGTTCGTCGTCGGCCAGCTTCGCCAGGCCCGCCTCGGCGGACAGGTCGATCGCCTCGCGCACCTGCGCGCCGGCGCTGGCCAGCGCGCGCAGCACCCCGGTGACGTCGGCGGCGACCAGGCCGTCACCGTCGGCCAGCAGGGTCTCGTCGAGCGCGGTCACGAGTTCTCCTGCCCGGGGTGGACGGCGGCGTCCACGAGCAGCACGGGAACCCCGTCGAGCACGGGGTAGCGGATTCCCGAAGGGGTCTGCAGGAACTCCTCGCCGTCGATGCGCACCGGCGCCAGGGGCTCGCCCGTGGTGGGGCAGCGCAGCAGTTCCAGGACCCACTCGTCCAGCGCCATCAGTTCCCTCCCCGGACCAGTTCGAGCACGCGGTCGCGGATCACGACCATGGTCGCCTCGTCGGCGCCCTCGGCGTTCAGCCGCAGCAGGGGCTCGGTGTTCGAGGCCCGCAGGTTGAACCACCACATCGGTTGCGCCGCAGAGGCCGGGTGGAACACCGTGACCCCGTCGAGGCGGTCGACCTCGAGCTCCTCGCCCTCGGCGGCGGCGATCTCGGTGATGGCCGCGACGACCTTCTCGGTGGTGGCGGCGGCGTCCTGCACGGTGGAGTTGATCTCGCCGCTGGAGACGTACTTCTCGTACTCCGCGGCGAGTTCGGACAGCGGCCGGTCCTGTTCGGCGAGCGCGGCGAGGACGTGCATCGCGGCGAGCATGCCGGTGTCGGCGGACCAGAACTCGCGGAAGTAGTAGTGGGCGGAGTGCTCACCACCGAACACCGCGTCCACCTCGGCCATCCGCTCCTTGATGAAGGAGTGCCCGACGCGGGTGCGGACGGGTGTCCCGCCGTCGGCGGCGATGATCTCGGGCACCGCGCGGGAGGTGATGAGGTTGTGGATCACCACGGGTTCACGGCCGGCGCGGATCTCCTTGGCGATCTCGCGGCGGGCGACCATCGCCGTCACGGCGCTGGGGCTGACCGGGTCGCCGTTCTCGTCGACGACGAAGCAGCGGTCGGCGTCGCCGTCGAAGGCCAGGCCGAGGTCGGCGCCGTGCTCGGGAACGGCCTTCTGCAGGTCGCGCAGGTTCTCGGGGTCCAGCGGGTTGGCCTCGTGGTTGGGGAACGTCCCGTCGAGTTCGAAGTACAGCGGGACGACCTCCAGCGGCAGCGCCGGCAACCCGGCGTCCTCGCCGAGCACCGCGGGGGCGGTGAACCCGCCCATGCCGTTGCCGGCGTCGATGACGACCTTCAGCCGGCGGCCGCCGGTGAGGTCGACCAGGCCGCGCAGGTGGTTCGCGTACGCCTTCAGCAGGTCCTGCTCGTCGACGGCGCCGACGTTCCCGCCGCCGGTGGGCACCTCGCCGGCGTCCAGCCAGCGCTGGGCGAGGTCGCGGATCGCCGACAACCCGGTGTCCTGCCCGACGGGTTTGGCGCCGGCGCGGCACATCTTGATGCCGTTGTACTGGGCGGGGTTGTGGCTGGCGGTGAACATCGCCCCCGGGACGCCGAGGAAACCGCTGGCGAAGTACAGCCCGTCGGTGGAGCACAACCCGATGAGGGTCACGTCGACACCGCGGGAGGCCAGCCCGTCGGCGAACGCCTTGGACAGCTGCGGCGAGGAGGGGCGCATGTCGTGGCCGACGACCGCGCGCGGGACCTGGCCCGCGGGGTTCTCGGGCAGGACGACGACCTCCGCGAAGGCCGCGCCGATGGCGCGCACGACGTCGTCGTCGATCTGGTCGGGGACGGTGCCCCGCACGTCGTAGGCCTTGATGACGGACGACAGGTTCACGGAGGGCGCGGTCACGTCCGTGAGCCTACCGAGGCGTCACCACGGGATCACTGCTTGCGGGTGCGCTGCAGCACGCCGTCGACGGTCAGCGGGCCGGCGGCCGACATCCAGCTGCGCTCCTCGCAGACGTGGCAGGAGACGAACTGGACGGGCGTGCCGTCGGTGAGCGACATGGACAGCTGGGTGACGCGCTCGCTGCCGCAGTGCCCGCACACACCGGTCTCGCGGTGCGCGGCCTGGGTCAGCGACCCCAGCGGCACGGCGGTGCGGGCGGCACGGGGACGGCGGGAGGCGCGGGGCGCGTTGGCGGTGGGCACGCCCGTTCATCGGCAGGACGTGGCGCGCACTTGAGGCGTTCCAGACCACCCGGACGGGCTACTGCTCCTCGGCGATGACCCGCAGGTGCCCGCGGCGCACGGCGGGGGCGTCGGGGTCGATCCGGCGCGCGGCCGCGGGCCGGTCGCGGACGGCGTCGACGAGGGCGTCGAGGTCGTCGTGGTGCTTGGCGGCCTCGAGCAGGTCCGGGGCCAGGCGCACGACCTCCCAGCCGCGCGGGGCGGTGAGCCGCTCGGCGTGGTCGGCGCACAGGTCGTAGCAGTGCGGTTCGGCGTACGTCGCCAGCGGCCCCAGGACGGCGGTGGAGTCGGAGTAGACGTAGGTGAGGGTCGCGACAGCGGCCTTCCCGCACGCGGTCCGCGAGCAGCGACGGCCACTGGGCGCGGCGGAGCGGCCGGCTCCCGGGCGGGAGGCGTTCGTCCCTGGGGTGCGGGTGGTCACCCGCGCACGCTACCTCTCCGCCACGCGTGCCACAGTCCACGCCGCGCGCGCCGTGTCGTGGTCGGTCGTGGGTAGTCTCGCCCGGTGGTCCTCCGACGCCGGGCTCCGGCCCGCTCCCGCCGACGCCGCGACCGGCACGGCCGCGGGTTGCGCGGCCCCCTGCTGCCCGCCTCGCTGCCGGCGGCGCGCACGCGGGCCGAGCGCTTCGACGACCTGGTGCTGGACGCGGTGGAGCTGCTGGAACGGCGCTGGGCCGAGCAGCTGGCCGGGGTCGAGTTCGCCGTGGAGGACGTCCCGCCGTCGGACCCGGCGCCGTGGGAGGACGACGTGGTGCCGCTGGGCCGGCTGTTCCCCGCCCACGGGTCCCGTCCGGCCCGCGTCGTGCTCTACCGCCGGCCGCTGGAGACGCGGGCCGACGGCGAGGAGCTCGACGACCTGGTCGCCGACGTGGTCGTCGAGCAGGTCGCGCACCTGCTCGAGCTCCCCCCGGAGGACGTCGACCCGCGCTACAGCGACTAGCTGTACCCAGCCATCACGTTGGTGACAGGCGGCTGACCGGCGGCAGGCCACCGAGGGCGCTGTGACGGCGTTGAGTGTTGTAGCGCTCCAGCCAGGGAGCAAGGGCCGCGGCCCGCTCAGCGTTGCTG
>NZ_JBJLSI010000042.1:0-39366 GCF_050871945.1 Kineococcus deserti
CCCCCCCCCCCCCCCCCCCCCCCCCCCCCCCCCCCCCCCCCCCCCCCCCCCCCCCCCCCCCCCCCCCCCCCCCCCCCCCCCCCCCCCCCCCCCCCCCCCCCCCCCCCCCCGGCCCGCCTCAGAAGACGTTGGCGAGGTACCCCCCGTCGACGGGCAGCGTGTGCCCCGTGATCCACGCGGCATCGCCGGAGGCGAGGAACGCGACGGCACCGGCGACGTCCCCCGGTTCACCCACCCGCCCCAGGGGGTACCGACCGGCCCACGCGTCCGGCATCCCGGGCCGGTCGTCCCAGACCCGCGTGCGGATCGTCCCGGGCGCCACCACGTTGCAGCGGATCCCGTCCCGGGCGTGGGTGGCGGTGAGGTCGCGCGCCAGGGCTCCGAGCCCCGCCTTGGCCGCGGAGTAGGCCTCGTCCCCGATCCCGGCGAGCGCGTTGATCGAGCTCACCAGCACGATCGAGGGCCCGCGCGGGCTGCGGCGCAGCGCGGGCAGCGCGGCCCGGCAGCAACGCACCGCTCCCAGGAGGTTCAGGTCGAGGTTGGCGACCCACTCCTCGTCCGGCGACTCCTCCAGGGGGCGCTGCGGGAGGGCGCCTCCGGCGGTGTGGACGAGGGCGTCGACCTCGAGCCCGGCGAAGGCGGCGTCGACGGACGTGGGGTCGAGGACGTCGACGGCGTGGGCGCTGTGCCCGTCCCCCGGGGGTGTCGCCAGGGTCGGCAGCACCGCGCGGGCTGCGTCGACGTCGAGGTCGAGGAGCGCGACGCGCGCGCCCTCCTCCGCCAGCCGCTGCGCGCAGGCGCGGCCGATGCCGTGGCCGGCGCCGGTGACGACCACCCGCCACCCGCCGAACCGCTCGCACCGCGAGGTCCCCACCGCCCGGATCCTGCCACCGCCGCATCCGGCGATCCAGCGCCGAGGGCACCCGGTCACGGCAGGATGGGCCCGGTGACGAGCTGGCCGCTGAGCACACCCGCCGCCGACCTCACCGCGTGGATCGCGGACCACCGGGACGAGGTGCTGCAGGAGGTGCGCGCCTACGTCGAGGTCGAGACCCCCTCCGACGACCGCGCCGCCCTGCAGCGCGGACTGGCCTTCGTCGAGGACTGGATCGCCCGCCACCTCGGCGCACCGGCCGGGCGGGAGGTCACCGACGGCGGCGACCACGGTGACGTCGTGGTCCTGGACCTGCCCGGCGACCTGCCCGGCGACCCCGTCGTCGTCCTGGCCCACTACGACACCGTCTGGCCGCTGGGCACCCTGGCCGAATTCCCGTTCAGCCTCGACGGCGACGTGCTGCGCGGCCCCGGCGTCTTCGACATGAAGTCCGGCCTGGCCCAGTTCGTCTGGGCGTGCAAGGCGCTGCAGCACTTCGACGTCCCCCGCCGCTCGGTGCGGTTGCTGCTGGGCGGCGACGAGGAGGTCGGCTCCCCCGTCGCCCAGGACGTCATCCGGCGCATCGCTCCCACGGCCGCCGAGGTCCTGGTCCTGGAGGCCAGCGGGCCCGGCGGGACGGTGAAGACCGCGCGCAAGGGCGTCGGCCTGTTCCAGGTCCACCTCACCGGCGTCGAGGCGCACGCCGGGCTGGACCCGACGGCCGGGGCCAGCGCGGTCCTGGCGCTGGCGCGGGTCGTCCAGCAGCTGCACGCCGCCACCGACCTGTCCGCCGGCACCTCGGTCAACGTCGGCGTCGTGAGCGGGGGCACCCGCCCGAACGTCACCCCCGGCAAGGCCTGGGCCGGCCTGGACGTCCGCGTGGCCGACCCGGCCGAACAGCACCGCATCGACGAGGTCCTGGCGACGCTGGACACCGGCGACGACCGGGTCACCTGCGAGGTCACGGGCCGCTGGAACCG
Source organism: Kineococcus deserti (assembly GCF_050871945.1). Classification (NCBI taxonomy): domain Bacteria; kingdom Bacillati; phylum Actinomycetota; class Actinomycetes; order Kineosporiales; family Kineosporiaceae; genus Kineococcus; species Kineococcus deserti. The sequence continues at coordinate 1,855 of NZ_JBJLSI010000042.1, forward strand.
TCCCGTGATGGCCCGCACGCCCGGCACCGCCGCCGTCTACGAACGCGCCCGCGACCTGGCCGCCGGGCTGGGGTTCGAGCTCGGCGAGATCGCCGTGGGCGGTGCCAGCGACGGCAACTTCGCCTCCGCCGCCGGTGCCGCGGTGCTGGACGGGCTCGGCGCGGTCGGCGGCGGCGCGCACGCCCGCTCCGAGCACGCGACGGTCTCGGGACTGCTGCAACGCACCGCACTGCTCGCCGCCCTCCTGGCCACGGCATGATCGGTGGGGTGACGATGCAGGAGCCCGACTTCCGCCCGCTGGCGCACTTCACCGCCCGGGACACCTGGCTGAACGACCCCAACGGGTTGCTGTTCCACGACGGGGTGTGGCACCTGTTCTTCCAGAACAACCCGCACGGGTCGGTGTGGGGGAACATGTCCTGGGGCCACGCGACGTCCGCGGACCTGCTGCACTGGCAGCACCAGCCGCTGGCGATCGGCCACGAGGGACCGGAGGCGATCTTCTCCGGCAGCGCCGTCGTCCACGAGGGCCGGATCGCCGCGGTCTACACGAGCGCCTACGACGACGGGATCCAGGCGCAGTCCCTGGCGTGGAGCGAGGACGGGACCACCTTCGTCAAGGACGCGGCGAACCCGGTCCTGGACCGCGGGTCGACGGGTTTCCGCGATCCCAAGGTGTTCCGGTACGGCGGTTCCTGGCGGATGGTCTCGGTCGAGGCCGACGAGCGGACGCTGCTCGTGCACTCCTCCGACGACCTGCGCACCTGGACGCAGGTCGGCAGCTTCTCCGACGAACCCGGGGTCGGGATCTGGGAGTGCCCGGACCTGTTCCCGCTCCTCCTGGACGGGCAGACGCACTGGGTGCTGCTGCTGAGCGTGCAGGACGCGACGGGTTCGCGGGTCGAGTACCGCGTCGGGACGTTCGACGGGGAGCGGTTCCAGGGTGGCCCCGCCCGCTCGTTCGACACCGGCCCCGACGTGTACGCCGTGGCGACGTGGACCGACGCCCCCGACGACCGCCGGGTCCTGCTGGGCTGGATGGCGCAACCCACCTACGCCGGCAGCACGCCCACCGGGCCCTGGCGGGGGGCGATGACCCTGCCGCGCGACCTCGCCCTCGCCCGGCAGGGCGGCGAGCCGACGCTGGTGCAGACGTTCTCGCCCGAGGTCACCTCGGTGTTCACCCGCGAGGTGACCGACCTGCCGACGGCGTGCCTGGTGCGGTGCGGTTTCTCCGGGGACGCCTCCTGGGAGTTCGGCGCGGGGCAGGACGTCCTGCGGATCGCGGTGGAGTCCGGGGAACTCGTCGTGGACCGGCGCCGGTCGGGGATCGTGGACTTCCACGAGGAGTTCGCGCGCGAGACGCGGGTCGCGCTGCCCGAGGGCGTCGAGGGGTTCGACCTGTTCCTCGACCGGTGCTCGCTGGAACTGCTCGCCGGCCCCTCGTCGGTGACCCAGCTGGTCTTCCCCACCGAGCCGTACCGCGAGGTCCGCACGGACGGGTCGGCGACGGTGCGCGTCCTGGACCGGTGAGCAGCGGCTCCCGACAGCCACTCACGAGCGGTGATCCCGCCGGCCCACGCCGGACGGGGTCACCGCTTCCGTCGTTCTGGGTTGACCTCGAGGTGAGCCGGACCACACACTATCTCCAGACGCAACAAGCTTCCACACCGTGAAAGTGGAAGTGACACTACGAGGAGGTAGTCGATGACCGTCGCCGTTCTGGGTCTGGGTGAGGCCGGGTCGTTGTACGCCCAGGGCTTCCTGACCGCGGGCCGGTCCGTCGTGGGTTTCGATCCCGCGGACGTCCCCACCCCCGACGGCGCGCAGCGCGCCGACAGCGTCGCCGCCGCGGTGGCCGACGCGCAGATCGTCCTCGGGCTCACCGGGGCCGCCCACGCCGAGTCGGTCCTGACCGCCGCGCTGCCCCACCTGCGGCCGGGCGCGGTCTTCGTGGAGATGAACTCCGCGGCCCCGGCCCTGAAGCGCCGGCTGGCCGCCGCGGCCGCCGCCGTCGACGTCCCGTTCGCCGACGTCGCCGTGGTGGGTTCGGTCCCCGAAGGTGGCGCCCGCACGGCGCTGGTGGTCTCCGGAACCGGCGCGGCCGCCACCGCCGAGGCGTTCGGCGCGCTCGGGGCGGAGGTCGAGGTCCTCGAGGCCGAGGCCGGCGCGGCGGCGCAACGCAAACTGCTGCGCAGCGTGTTCATGAAGGGCCTCGGCGCCCTCGTCGTCGAGGCCCTGGCCGCGGGCGAGGCCGCGGGCGACCTGGACTGGGTCCGCGACCAGGTCGCCGGCCAGCTCGCCGGCGGTGCCGCCTGGATGGACCGGCTCGCCACCGGCACCGTCAAGCACGGCGTCCGGCGCAGCCACGAGTCGCAGGCCGCCGCCCAGATGCTGCGCGACCTGGGCGTCTGCCCGACGATGACGCTCGCGAACGCCGACCTGCACCTGGGCGCCACCCGCGACGAGCAGCGGCTGGAGGACGGGCTCCTGGCCGCCTACGCCGACGTCCCCGTCGCCAACGTCGGCGACGCCCGCGACCGGCTCGGCCTGGTGGCCGGGCGGATCCACGCCGTGTGGCCCGGCGCCCGCGTCGTCGGCCGCGCGCTGCCGGTGTTCTGCCGCAAGGGCGAGAACATCGGCATCCTCGCCGCCCTCGACGTCGCCCAGCCTGGCGACGTCCTGGTCGTCGACGGGCAGGGTGACCCCGACCGCGCCCTCATGGGCGAACTCATCGCCGAACGCGCCCGCGTCAAGGGCATCCGCGGCATGGTGATCGACGGCGCGGTCCGCGACGTCGAGGAACTCCAGCACCTCGGTTTCCCGGTCTGGGCCCTGGGGTCCTCCCCGGCCGGCCCGTACAAGAACGGGCCCGGCTGGGCGGGCCGCCCCGTCGCCGTCGGCGGTGTCGTGGTGAACCGCGGCGACCTCGTCGTCGGCGACCCGGACGGTGTCGTCGTGGTTCCCGCCGCCGAGGCCGAGGCCACGTTGCGGGCTGCCCGGGCCGTGCAGGCCGACGAGACCCGCCGCCGCGCGGCCATCGTCGCGAGCGGCGCGCCACGGTGATCGCGATCTGGGCGCTGGGCGCCTACATCTCCTCGATCATCGTCTGGAACGCCGTCCTCAAGCGCAACATCGGCGAGGCCATGCTCGTCGGCCTGCTGGTGACCGTCGCCTTCGCGGGCCGCGACGTGTTCCACGTCCTGGCCGAATCCGTCACCGAGGCCATGCAGGAGGAGGTCACCTACGCCGCGATCGCGTTCGTGGTGGCCAGCCACCTCATGAGCCGGACACCGATCCTGTTGCGGCTCATCGACATCTTGAACTCCCTGCTGGGCCGGGTCCGCGGCGGCCCCGTGTACACCAGCATCCTGGGCGGGGCCGCGTTCGCCGCCATCGCCCACATCGGCGCGGCCGTCACGGCCGCGGTGGGTTCCATCACCATCCCGTGGATGAAGCGTTCCGGCGTCAGCCCGCACATGTCGGCCACGGTCGTCGCGGGCTGCGCGGGCATGGGCATCACGTTCCCGTTCAGCGGGACCATGTTCATCCTCGTCGGCTCCGCCGGCGTCAGCCAGCTCATGTCGGCCGACGAGATCGTCGTCCCGTTGTTCATCGCCGGTGCCTGGTGCCTGGTGTACCGGCTGGCCGCGGCGTTCGTCATCGTGCGCCGGCACGGCATCCAGGCCATGGACCCCGCCGACCTGCTGCCCGTGCGCCGCAGCTTCGGCGTCGGCTGGACGTCGCTGCTGCTGCTCGTCGCGATCGCCGTCCCGGTGCTGCTGACGCTCGGGCCGACGGGCCGTGCGCTGAACTCCTGGACCGGGGTCGACGTCGGCGACGCGATCAGCCTGGTCCTGTGGATCCCCGTCCTGCTGATCGTCCTGGTCGCGGTCCTCGGCCGTGACGCGCTGCCGAAACGGCCCGCCCAGTGGTGGGCGCTGCTCGGCGACAGCGCCCCGCGCATCGGTGTCGTCGGCGTGACGATCGTGGCGGCGTTCGCCGCCTCGGGGGCGCTGGCCTCGCTGGGGCTGCCCGCGCAGCTGGCCTCGCTGCTCGGCCGGCTCGACGCGCCGCTGTGGGTGCTGGCGATCTGCGTCGGCGTCCTGGTCGTGGCCGTCGCGATCCCACTGACGGGTTCGGCGACGATGGCCGCCATCGGCCCGGTCGCCGTCGCCACGCTCGTGGGTGCAGGGGTTCCGGCTCCCGTCGCGGCCTCGGCCGTCCTGGTGTTCGCCTCGACCGAGGGGGCTTCTCCCCCGTCGGCGGCACCGATCTACGTCGCCAGCGGCATCGCCGGCGCCGACCCCGGCAGGACCTTCAAACCCCTGGTCGGGTACTTCTGCCTGCCGATCCTGGCGATCGGCGTGCTCATCACCCTCGGCGTCCTGCCGATCTGACCGCTGCCCTGCGACTCGAAGGCGAGTTCGACGATGACCCGAGTTCTGCGTTTCACCTTCACCCTGGCGACCCTGCTGCTCGTCCTCGGTGGTCTGGTCCTGGTCGGCGCCCAGGTGGTCGCCATCGTCCTGGGCCACGGCGACTGGCTGGAGGTGGTTCCCGAGGTCGTCGGCCCGCCGACGATGGTCTCCGCCAGCGTCGCCGGGCTGCTGGCCTTCGTCCTCAGCTACCGCCGGGAACCGGCTGCGGCCCGGGAGACCCACGAGGAGAACGGCGCCTCCCAGCCCGCGTGAGTCACAGTCCCCGCGACCACGCCTCCGCGATCGCCGAGGCTGCGCGCAGGACCTCGCCGGCCCGGCCCTGCAGTTCCTCCCGGGACTTCTGCTCGACCGGGCCGGCGATCGACAGGGCGCCGAGGAGTTCGCCTGCGCGGGTGCGCACGGGAACGCTCAGGGCGATGACGCCGACCGCCCGCTCGCTGACCGAGATGTGGTAGCCGGTGCGCCGCAGGGCGTCGAGGTCCCGCTGCAGCGGATCGACGTCGAACGCGACCCCGCTGGCGTCGGGGAACCGCTCGAGGTGGGCGGCCAGCCCGGCGAGTTCGTCGGCGGTGAGGTCCACCGCGATCGCCTTGCCGGCCCCCAGGTGCAGCGGCAACCGCCGGCCGATGGGCAGTTCGTAGCGCAGCGGCCACCGGCCGTCGACACGGGCCACCAGGACCCGGTCGAAACCCACCCGCTCGTACAGCGAGCAGGTCAGGTCGGTCTCGGCGGCCAGTTCCTGCATGATCGGCCGGGCGCCGCCGACGAGCCGGTCGTTGACGAGGAAGGAGTGCGCCGCCGCCAGCACCGAGGGGCCGATCCGGAACCGGCGCCCCTCGGAGGCCACGTAGCCCCGCGCCTGCAGGCTGGCGAGGATGCGCGAGGCCGTCGGCAGGGTCAGGCCCGTGCTCTGCGCGACGTCGCTCAGCCGCAGCGGCCCCTGCGCCCGCTGCAGGGCGTCCAGGACGTCGAGACTGCGGTCCAGGGAGCGCATGGTCGAGGAACTCTGCTCGGGCACCCGGCCATCATCCCCGATCCGCGAGCACACCTGGCCGGTCCCCGGCCGAGCTGGTAGACAACCGTCCGACCCGCGCAGCCGATGGAGGACCCGTGGACACGTCGCACCTGCTGGACCCCGAACTCGTCGCTGCCCTCGAGGTCCTGCCACCCGTGCAGCTGAGCCTGGAAGGACTCCCGGCGATGCGCGCCGAGGCGGCGGCGCAACCGCGTCCCGAACTGCCCGACGACGTCCAGGAACGCGAGGTGCTGGTACCGCGCCCGGGCCGGGAACCGTTGCGGCTGCTCCTCACCCGCCCCGTGGACCTGCCGACCCCCGCCCCGGCGGTGCTGTGGATCCACGGCGGCGGCTTCGTCCTGGGCAGCGCCGACGAGGACCGGGTCGAGACGGCCTCCTACGCCCGGGCCGTCGGGATGCTCGTCGTCTCGGTCGACTACGGGCTGGCGCCGGAGAACCCCCATCCCGGACCGGTCGAGGACTGCTTCACGGCGCTGCGGTGGGTGCACGACAACGCCGCCGAGCTCGGCGTGGACACCGCTCGCGTGGGCGTCGGCGGCGGCAGCGCCGGCGGTGGGCTGGCGGCGTGCCTGGCGTTGCTGGCCCGCGACCGCGGCGGGCCGCCGCTGGCCTTCCAGTTCCTCGTCTTCCCGATGCTCGACGACCGCACCGTCACGACCGACGACCCGAACCCGGTGACGGGCGAGTTCGTCTGGACCCGGGAGGCGAACGCCTTCGGCTGGCGGTGCCTGCTCGGCACCGCACCCGGTGGCCCCGACGTCTCGCCGTACGCCGCCGCGGCCCGCGCCCAGGACCTGTCCGGGCTGCCGCCGGCGTTCCTGGAGGTGGGTTCCCTGGACCTGTTCCTCGACGAGGACCTCGAGTACGCACGGCGGCTGGTGCGGGCGGGCGTCCCGACCGAACTGCACGTCCACCCCGGCGCGTTCCACGGCTACCAGCGCGCACTCACCTCGACCGTGGCCCGCACGTCGGCCCAGCTCGGCACCACCGCGCTGCGCCGGGCGCTGCAGGAAACTGCTTGGCAGGCCCCGTCCGGCCGTGCCACCCTGACGACGTGAACAGCTGCCAGTCGCGCACGACGACGCCGGACCACTCCCGGCGTCGCGACCAGCACTGAGCTGACCTGAGTCCGAGCCCCGGGGGTTTCCCCCGGGGCTCCTCTCGTGCACCCGGGGACCCTCACCGATCTTCCTGGAGGAACCCGTGGACCACTCCCGCCTCGGCCGAGAACTCGGCCTGTTCGACACCTCACCGCTCGTCGGGCCCGGCCTGCCGCTGTGGCTGCCCGACGGGGGCGTCGTGCGCGGCGAACTGGAACGCTTCGCCCTGGAGCTGTCCCAGCGCACCGGTTGCGCCCGCGTCAGCACCCCCGTGCTGGGCAAGCGGGAGCTGTTCGAGCGGTCCGGCCACTGGCAGAAGTTCGCCGCCGACATGTTCACCCCGGTGCGGGTCGGGGACGAGGAGTACGTGCTGCGGCCCGCGAACTGCCCCCACCACACCCAGGTCTACGCCGCGCGCCCGCACAGCTACCGCGACCTGCCGGTCCGCTACGCCGAACTGGGCTCGATGTTCCGCAGCGAACTGTCCGGCGTGCTCGTCGGCCTGCGCCGCGTGCGGCAGATCAACCTCGACGACGCGCACTCCTTCTGCCGCCCCGACCAGGTCGTCGACGAGGTGCGCCTGGCGCTGTCGGCGGTCCGCGAGGCCTACGCCGTGCTGAAGATCCCCATCAGCAGGTTCCGGTTGTCCGTCCGGGGCGCGGGCGGGTCCTACCTCGGCGACGACGAGCTGTGGAGCCGCGCCGAGGGGCAGTTGCGCGAGGCGCTCGGCGACTGCGAGCACGACGTGGCCCCCGGCGAGGCCGCGTTCTACGGACCGAAGATCGACGTCCAGGTCGCCGACGCCGCCGGCCGGGAGGAGACCCTGTCGACCGTGCAGGTCGACCACGTCCAGCCCGAGCGCTTCGGCCTGGAGTACGTGGGGCCGGACGGCCGCCGGCACCGGCCGGTGATGGTGCACCGCGGCCTGCTGAGTTCGATCGAGCGGCTGGTCGCGGTGCTGCTCGAACTGGACGGCGGGTGGTTGCCGACCTGGCTGTCCCCCGTGCAGCTGCGGATCCTGCCCGTCAGCGGCGCACGCCACGGCGCCCACGCGCGTGACCTCGCCCGGCGCTTCACCGGGCTGCGGGTGGAGGTCGACGACGAGGGGCCGCTGCCCCGCCGCGTCCGGGACGCCCGCGAGCGCCGGATCCCCCACGTCGCCGTCGTGGGGGACGCGGAGGTCGCGGACGGCTCGCTCGCGGTCGACGGGCGGGCCGTGGACGTGGCGGAGTTCCACCGCGACCTGCTGGCCGCGGTGGCCCGGCGCGGGTGAGGGCCCGTGCTCAGCGGGCGAGCGCCGCCGCGTGCGCACGCCGCCGCGCCACGGCCGGCTGCAGGGCCAGGACGAGGGCCATCGCCACGGCGACGGCGAGCGGCACGAGACCGCAGACGGCCATCCCGGCCCGCACGCCGGCGTGCTCGGTGATCCAGCCGATGATCGGGCCGCCGATGGGCGTGCCCCCCATGAAGACGAGGACGTACAGGCCCATGACGCGGCCGCGGTACTCCTGGTCCACCCACAGCTGCACCGAGGAGTTCGCGATGGCCTGGAAGGCGAGGTTGGTGACGCCCATGACCACCAGGATCACCATGAACGTCCCCAGGTTGGGGGCGAAGGCGGCGAGCGACTGCGCGGCGCCGAAGGCGGCGCCGAGCAGCAGGATGAGCCGCAGCCGCGAGTGGCTGCGACCGCCGGCGATGAGGGCGCCGGCGATCGAGCCGACGGCGAGGACGATGTTGAACGTGCCGTACATCCCGGCCCCGGCGTGGAACGTCTCAGACGCCATGGCGGTCAGGACGACGGGGAAGTTGAGCCCGAAGGTGCCGAAGACGCCGACCAGGGCGATGGTCCAGCCGACGTGCGGGCGGTCGGCGACGTAGCGCAGCGCCGAGCGCAGCTGGCCCTTGGCGCGCGGGATCGCGGTGGCCGGCTGCAGTTCGGCGGTGTTCATCGAGGCCAGCGTGATCGTCGGCCCGACGTAGAGCAGGGCGTTGACGGCGAACGCCCAGCCGGTCCCGACGGTCCCGATGAGCACGCTGGACAGCGCCGGGCCCACCAGGCGGGTGGTCTGGAAGACGGCGGCGTTCAGCGCGACGGCGTTGCGCAGGTACTGCGGTGGGACGACTTCGCCGACGAAGGACTGCCGGGTGGGGTTGTCGAGGGCGACGACGAAGCCGCCGACGACGGCGAGGGCGTAGATGGCCCCGACGGAGATGTTCCCCGAGATCGTCAGGACGGCCAGGGTCGTGGCGACCGCGGCGCTGCACAGCTGGGTGATCAGCAGGATGTTCCGCTTGGGGTAGCGGTCGGCGATCATCCCGCCGTACATGCCGAACAGCAGGATGGGCAGGAACTGCAGCGCCATCGCGATGCCGACGGCGGCCGGGGATCCGGTGAGTTCGAGGGTCAGCCAGTCCAGGGCGATGTTCTGCACCCAGACGCCGGTGTTGGCGAAGGCCTGCCCGGTGGCGTAGGTGCGGAAGTTGCGTACGCGCAGGGCCGCGAAGGTGGCGCGTCCCTTGGTGGTACTGGTCGTGTTCGTGGATTCTGCCCTGGCTTCGGCGGCTGCCGGTGTCACTGACCTGATGCCTCTCGTACTGACCGTGTTCCGTGGGTGGTGCCGGGTGGTGACCTGGGGCCACTGACGGTGTGTCACCATCATCGGCGACGACCCGGGTAGGGTGCAGCTCGGTAAGCGGCTTATCAGTCATCACGTGTCGTGATGACCGCGACGGAGCGGGGGTCGGATGAGTGCGGTCCCGGGGTTGGCGGGGACCTTCGAACCCGTCCAGCTGCGCACGTTCCTGGCCGTGGCGCAGACCCACTCGTTCACCCAGGCGGCGGCGCGGCTCGGCGTGCGGCAGTCCACCGTCAGCCAGCACGTCCGCAAGCTGGAGGACTCCGTCGGTCGCCAGCTGGTGCACCGCGACACCCACTCGGTCTCCCTCACCCCCGACGGGGAGGCCATGATCGGTTTCGCCCGCTCGATCCTGGCCTCGCACGAGCAGGCCGCGGCGTACTTCACCGGCGCCCGGCCGGTGGGCCGGCTGCGGATCGGGATGTCCGACGACCTGGCCCTGACCCGGCTGCCGCAGATCCTGCGCGACTTCCGCACCGAGAACCCGCGCGTCGACCTCGAGCTGACGGTGGACCAGTCCGGCACGCTGCACCGCCGCCTGGAGAACGACCGGCTCGACATCTTCATCGGCAAGCGCCCGCCGCGGTCGGGCGAGGGCAAGCTCGTCAAGCGCGAACGGCTGGTCTGGGTCGGCAACTCCTCCACGCGCGTGGACCTCAGCCAGCCGGTGCCGCTGGTCGTCTACCCCTCCCCCTCGATCAGCGGCGACGCCATGCACGAGGCGCTGAACCGGGTCGGCGTCGGCTACCGCTCGGCGTGCGTGTGCCGGGGCGTGAACGGGCTGATCGCGGCGGTCTCGGCCGGGATCGGCGTCTCGTGCCTGGCCAGTTCGCTGGTGCCGGTGCAGCTGGTCGCCCTGGGGCCGCAGCACAAGCTGCCCGAGCTGGGCCAGATCGACCTGGTCCTGCTGACCAACCCCAAGACCCAGGACCGTCCCGCCTCCCGGGCGCTGGCCGCCGCGGTCCTGTCCGGCGGACCCTCCACCCTCGCCCCCTCCTGAGCCGGGGGATCCGGGACCCGGGCCGGTGGAACGGGGTCCGGACGGGTTCGGCTCCCGCCCCTCGACGGGTGGTGCCACGTCTCGGCGCAGACCTGCGCAAGGGCGGAAACCCCGGGCCGCGTGTGCTGTCCTGTGCCCTGCCGGACCCCGGGTCGAGGCGGACCCGCGAATCCACCGTCCGGCGTGGACGTTCCCCGTGGAGGCGTGCGATGTGCGGCATCGTTGCTGGAAGGTACGACGACTCGAACGGCTCGGCCGACTCGCCGGACGGGTTCCGTTGCGACCACGGGACCGGTCTGGTCGACGTCCTGCTCGCCGGGCTGCACCGGCTGGAGCACCGCGGGTACGACTCCGCGGGCCTGGCCGTCCTGTCCCCCGGCGCACCCACCGTCGAGCGCCGCCGAGCGGTGGGCCGGCTGCGGGACCTGGAGTTCCGGCTGCGGGCCGAACCCCTCACCCCGGGTGCACGGACCGGCGTCGGCCACACCCGGTGGGCGACGCACGGGGGCGTGAGCGAGGAGAACGCCCACCCGCACTGCGACTGCACCGGCCGGGTCACCCTGGTGCACAACGGCATCATCGAGAACGCCGGCGAGCTCGCCGCCCTGCTCGTGGCCCGCGGTCACCGGCTCACCTCCGACGTCGACAGCGAGGTCGTGGCCCACCTGGTCGAGGACGAACTCGCGCTGGGCTGGGACCTGCAGGCCGCGGTCCGCATCACCACCGGCCGGCTGCGCGGCTCCTGGGCGCTGGCCGTCCTGGCCGCCGGCCACGACGCGCTCGTCCTCACCAGCCGCCGCTCCCCCCTCGTCGTGGGCACCGGTCCGCGCTGCGTGGTGGCCGCCAGCGACGTGGTCGCCCTCGTCGGCGTCTGCGAGGAGGTGCGGTTCCTGCACGACGACGACCTCGTCGAGGTCGCGCAGACGGTGGACTGGTACGACGGCAGCGGCCGACCGGTCGAGCGCACCGCGGTCCGTCCCCACTGGGAGGCCGAGCGGACGAGCACCGCCGGCCACCCGGACCGCACCGCGCGGGAGGTCGCCGAACAGGCCGACGCCGCGGCGGTCCTGCTGGAGGACTGGCGGCCCGACGTCGCCGCCGGCACGGTCTGGGACCGCCTCGGCCTGCCGGTGCCCTCGGCGGTCCGCTTCCTGGCCTGCGGGACCTCGCGGCACGCCGCCGAGGTCGCCGCCCGGATGCTGCGCCGACTCGGCCGGATCCACTGCGAGGTCACCACCGCCTCCGAGCACGACCCTGACGACCGGGTGCCCGGGGAGACGACCATCGCCTTGTCCCGGTCCGGGGAGACCACCGACGTCCTGCGCGCCCTGGAGGACGTGGACGGCCCGTTGCTGGCCGTGACGAACTCGGCGAGCTCCACCCTCGCCCGGCGGGCCGACGCGGTGTTCGACCTCGGCGTCGGCCCCGCACCGGGTGCCGCGGCGACCAGGACGTTCACCGCGCAGGTGCTCGCCGGGGTGTTCCTGGCGCTGTCGGCGGCCGGCGGCACCCTGCCTGCCCGCGCGCTGGGGACCCTGGTCGCAGAACTGGACGCGGTTCCGGAGGCCCTGCGGCACGCCGGCGAGATCGCCACGGTCCGCGCGGCCGACCGGGCCGGTCACCTGCGCGACCGGCCGGGGTTCCTGTTCGTCGCCCGCGGCGCGGCGCTGCCCTACGCCGCGGAGGGGGCGCTGGAGCTGGAGGAGCTCACCCACCGCTGGGCCCGGTGCTGCCCCTGCGGGGAGCTCCGGCACGGGCCGCTGGCCCTGGTCGAGCGCGGGACGCCCGTCGTGGTGGTCGAGGACGGGGCCGCCGCCGTGGACACCGTCGTCCACGAGGTGTCCGCCCGGGGAGCCGAGGTGCTGCGCGTGGGGTTCGGCGCGGGCTGCGCCTTCCCCGTCCTGCCCCAGCCGCAGCCGCACGCCTGGGGCCCGCTGGAGTCCGTCGTCGCGTTGCAGCACCTGGCCCGCGGCATCGCGACCGCCCTGGGCCGCGACGTCGACCGCCCCCGCGACCTCGCCGGGTCCGTCACCGTCGCCTGAGCCCGGCCCTGCGTCGGGGTCACCGCCCGCCCCCGCCTCGGCCCGGGCGGGAGCGCGGCGGGGCCTACCGCCCGCCGAGGATGTTGCGGATCTGCTGCATCTGGTCGTCGCCGACGCCCAGCTGGCCCATGACGTTCTCCAGCCAGTGCGGTTCGCCGTCGCCGAACAGGTCGCCGAACGGGTCGTCCTCCTCGCCCTCCTCGGCCGCTGCGGCGATGGCGGGCCAGAACCCGCGCGCCACCGTCCAGGGCGCGGACTCGCTGAGGATGCCGAAGACCGCGAGGTCGGACAGCCGCTCGCGCAGCTCCTCGACGGCGACGCCGGCCGCCGGGCCCAGGGCCGAGGCGCTGTCGACGAGGTCGTTCAGCGCGGCGTCGTCGAACGGGTTGCCGGTCATCGCCGAGGCCAGGATCGTCGGCAGCACCGCGTCAGCGATCGAGAACCCGCCCTCGATGGTCGTGGGGTCGTCGAGGATGAACCGGCCCACGAGGTGGCGCCGGATCTCGCGCGGTTCGGGGGCCGGGTCGAGCCAGCCGTCGGCCTCCGGCCCGGGGGCCAGCAGCGTCTCGTCCTCGCCGTCGAGCAGGTCCAGGTCCAGCATCGTCAGCACGACCTGGCGCAACCACGGGACGTCCTCGAGGTCCTGCGGTTCGCCCTCGTCGTCGGCGGTGATCGGGATGCGGTGCTCGAAGGCGGCCAGGATCGCGGTGACGTCGTCGCCGGCGAGCTCGGCGTCGTCGGGGACCTCGATGCCGTCACCGATGTGCGCCAGGACGGCCTGCGCCGCGCGGACGGGGAAGGAGGCCAGGACGGCCTCGTCCTCCTCGCCCTCCTCGACGGTCTCGGCGGCCGCGGCGAGGACCTCGGTGATCTCCGGCGGCTCCCCGGCCACCAGCACCAGGCACGTCTCGAGGTCGCCGGCCGACCCCTGCCAGCGGCCGGTCTCACCGAGGAAGGTCAGGAGCTGGTACCAGATGGCCTGCAGGTCCTCGGCCATCTCGTCGGGTTCGGGGGTCTCGGTGTCCTCGACCATCGCCGGGATCACCTGCTCGACCAGGGCCTCGACGTCCGGCGGCGTCAGCCGCGTCAGCGAGGCGCCCGGGCGGACCACGAGCAGCCCGCCGGCGCCCACCGTCAGCGCCTCGACGACGGCGGCGGAGCCCACCTCCTCGTCGACCTGGACGTTCTCGTCCAGCCACGCGGTGAAGGGACCGCGCAGCTCCTGCATCGCGCGCTCACCGAGCGCGTAGGACTCGTGCACCAGGGGCCTGTCGTCAGCTGCCACCGGCCCAGCCTGTCACCCCGGACGTGATCGTCTCCACCGTGGCCGGTGAGCGGCCGGCGAACGTTCAGCCGGCCAGGGCCAGACCGCCGACGGCCGCCCCCTCGAGCAGCCCGTCGTCCGCGAGGCGCGTCAGTCCCACGTGCACCGCCGGCTGCGCCCCCCGCGCGATCCGCCACGGGATCCGGTCGGGCAGGACCTCCCCGGCCACCAGCGGTGCCAGCCGGCCGTCGGTGACGAGGTCGCGCAGCAGCCGGCCACCCAGGGCCACGTCGGCGGGTTCGGCGGAGGTGCTCAGCGCCAGGACGTACCCGGCGGCCGGATCGGCGCGCACGACGCGGACCACCTCGGCCACGACGATCCGTCGGCGCGCCTGCGCAGCGTGCGCCGCGACGTGCGAGTCCCACGACGCCCACCGCGGACCGCGCTCACCGGTGGCCCTCAGCAGGCCGAGGTCGGTCAGCACCCCGCGCAGTCCGGCGTCGCCGGGAGCACGGCCGCGCAGCACGTCCTCGGCGTCCCGGACCAGCCGGGTGCGCTGCAACCGCGCGAGCTCGGCGGTGGGTGGGGTCCGCAGGGTGTGCGCCCCGCGCCCCAGCAGACCGTCCCGGGGCGGTCGGCGCAGGAGGTCGTCGACGGTGCGGTCCTCCGCACCGGTCCAGCGCCCGCGAGCGCGCAGGAAGGACACGTACCGCCGCCACAGAGCGCAGGTCGCGGCCGTCTCGGCCGACCGGTCGGTCCCGGTGGCCTCCGCCCGCGCCCACGCCTGGGCCATCAGGAGGTCGACGTCGCCGGGGTCCAGGCTCGTGACGACCCGGTCCGGGCGGCTCTCCCCCCGTCGCCGCAGCAGGTCTCGGCGCGAGGCGCCGACGGCGGCCACGACGTCGTGGCCCGCGGGGTGCCCGAGCTCGTCGCCGAGCCACGCGGCGAACGCCTGCTCCACTGCCCTCAACGTCTCCACGACGGCTCCCTCGATCGGCGGAGCCTCACGCTAGGCGCAGACGCGCCGAGGCCCCCCGGGTTGTCCACAGGCGCCGGTCAGGCGGGGTCCTGTGCACTCCCGGAGGGCCTCGACGACCTCGTCGACGCGGTGCTCAGCGCTTCTCGTACGACGCGAGCGCGTTGCCCACGCCGAAGAACGTCGGCGCCCAGTGGCCGATGAAGATCCCCCACCGGTCGGCGCGGTCGATGCCGGCGTCCTCCTTGTCCTTGGAGACGTACCAGGCCAGGAAGGACAGGCCGATGCTGGCGAAGCCCGCGGTGTAGGCCCACTCCGACTTCACGCCGAGGTCGTGGAGCTTGGAGATCACCATCACTCGCCGATCTTCTCGTCGGCCGCCTGCTGTCCCTTGTCGACCTTGTCGTCGAACTTGCCGCCGGTCTTCTGGTCGACGGCGTCGCCGGCCTTGTCGATGCCGGCGTCGCTGGCCTTCTCGGTGATGTCGTTGAAGTCGGGCACGATTTCCTCCATCGTCGTTCGGCAGGACGCCTTCGAGTTTCGAGAGCGATCGGGCCGTGCGCATCTCGAAACTCCGGAGTGCGTCGGCGACCGGCCCGCCGTAGCGTCGGGGTCACCTGACGTCGCAACCCTGGAGGGTGACCGTGGCCTCGCCCCGCGACCTGCTGAGCGGCGCGCGCAGCGCCGCCGCGAAGGTCCTCAAGCACACGCCCGCCACCGGCGCGGCGCACCAGACCCTCACCGTCGAGCAGCCCGCCGAACGCGTGCTCACCGCGGTGCGCGACGCCTCGGTGCTGTCGCGGTTGCTGGGTGAGGCGGGAACGGTGGACGCCGTGGGCGACCGCTACACGTGGCGGCTGGGGGACGACAGGATCGTGACGACCCTCACCGAGACGAGCGAGGGCCTGGACTTCCTGCGGGTCCCCGGCGGCGGTGAGCACGCGGCCGGCCCCGCGAAGGAGCACGCGGAGGACCTCGCGGACGACACCGAGGGCGGCGCCGAGGCGACGAGCGCGCCGCTGGCCTCCTTCCGGGTCACGGCCCTGCCGAACGGCCTGCGCACCGAGGTCCGGTTGCAGACCGACCTGCCCGGCGGAACCGCGGAGTTCACCGTCCTGTACCGGCTGCGCGCCCTGTTGCAGACCGGTGAGATCCCGACGATCACCCCGCAGCCGTCCGGCCGGAAGGGAGACCGCTGATGCGCGCCCTGGTGTGGAACGGCGTGAACGACCTGGCCGTGGAGACGGTCGAGGACCCCCGCATCCTCAACCCGCGCGACGTCGTGCTCCAGGTGTCGCTGACGACGACGTGCGGTTCGGACCTGCACTTCATCGACGGTTACCTGCCGGGCATGCAGCCCGGTGACGTGTTCGGCCACGAGTTCATGGGTGTGATCACCGAGGTCGGCTCCGAGGTGCGCGACCGCAAGGTCGGCGACCGCGTCGTCGTCCCCTCGTTCATCGCGTGCGGTGCGTGCTGGTACTGCGAACGCGAGATGTACTCGCTGTGCGACACCACCAACCCGAACGCCGAGCTGCAGCAGCCGTTGCTGGGCTACCCCTCCGGCGGGATCTACGGCTACACGCACCCCTTCGGCGGGTACGCCGGTTCGCACGCCCAGTTCGTGCGGGTGCCGTTCGGCGACGTGAACTGCTTCCCGGTGCCGGAAGGCGTCGACGACGTCTCGGCGCTGTTCACCTCCGACGCGGTGCCGACGGGGTACATGGGCGCGGACTTCTGCGACATCTCCCCCGGCGACACGATCGCGGTGTTCGGCGCCGGCGCGGTCGGGTTGATGGCCGCCGCGAGCGCGAAGCTGATGGGCGCCGACCGCGTCATCGTCGTCGACCGCCTCCCCGAGCGGCTGGAACTGGCCCGGGACCGCCTGGGCCTGGAGACCGTCGACTACTCGCAGGTCGACAGCGTGCAGGAGGTGCTGCGCGAGTCCACCGGCGGCCGGGGACCGGACGCGGTGATCGAGGCCGTCGGCATGGAGGGTCACGGCACGGGTCTGCAGCAGGTGCTCGACCGCGCCAAGCAGGCCGTGCGCGCCGAGACCGACCGCGCCACCCCGTTGCGCGAGGCCGTCCTGGCCTGCCGCAAGGGCGGGGTGGTCTCGGTGCTCGGCGTCTACGGCCTGACCGACTCGTTCCCGACCGGTGTCGTCCTGAACAAAGGGCTGACGATCCGGTCGGCGCAGCAGCACGGCCAGCGGTACGTGCCGCGGCTGCTGCGCCACCTGGCGGCGGGCGAACTGGACACCTCGTTCCTGGCCACCCACCGGATGCCGCTGGAGGAGGCCGTCGAGGGGTACCGGATCTTCAAGGAGAAGGAGGACGGCTGCCTGCGCGCCGTCTTCCAGCCCTGAGCCGTCAGGACGTGGGCCGCACCCAGTCCTGCCCGGGCACCCAGTCCGGGAAGGCGTAGTCGGCCCGCGAGACCTGCGCCCCACCCGCTGTTGCCGTGGCGATCGCGGCGTCCAAGTCGGCGTTGAACCGGCCGTTGAGGTCGCGCAGCGCCGCCTTCAGGTCCGTGATGTCGCCGCCGAGGTAGCCCTGCACGATGTCGCCGAGGTGCGGACTGACGGGTTTCTGCGCGGCCTGGACCTGGGCGATCGCGGGATTGCGGACGATCGCCTCGGGTGCCCGTCTGACCGACTCGGCGAACCACACCGCCAGTTGCCGGTACGGCTCGATGACGTCGGCGGTCTCGACGACGGACAGGTCCGAGGGCGGCTGGTCCATCCCGCTGGCCAGGCCCTTCTGGTACTCCGTCGTCGTCATGGACTCGATGACGGCGTTGGCCTGCTCCGGGTTGGCGGTGGTGCCGGCGATGAAGAACTGCGCCGCCGGGGTTCCGCGGTAGGTGACCACGGGTCGCCCGTCGGGGGTGAGGATCGGCCCGACGCCCATCTTGTCGGCGAACTCGGGCACGACGTTCTTCGCGCCCCCCGCGCACCACGGGCCGTCCGGGAAGTACCCGGCCACCCCCGAGGCCCAGCGGGTGCGGGCGTCGGCGACGGTGAGGCTGCCGCTGCCGGCGAGGATGAGACCGGAGTCGTTGAGCTCCTTCCAGAACTCGATGGCGTTGACGTAGGTGTCGTCGTCGTAGGCGTACTCCCCGGTGGCGTACTCCATGCCCTGGAACCCGGGGAAACCGGCGGCCTGGGCGAGGTCGTCGATCTGCTCGCGCATGCGGGCCACTCCGCCGAGGGCGAGCACCATGGGGGCGGCGTCCCCACCACCGGCCTTGATCTTCTCCAGGTTGGCCCGGAAGTCGTCGTAGGAGGCGGGCGGGTCGTCGGGGTCGAGCCCGGCTCCGCTGATGATGTCGACGTTGAACCAGTGCGCCGCGGCGTACTGCTGGTAGCTGAACAGCGGCAGGCCGTACAGCTTGCCGTCGATCGTGGTGATGCCCTCGGTGTAGGCGCCCTCGGGCAGCGCGGCCTTGGCCTCCTCCGACAGCGTGATCTCGTGCAGCCACCCTTCGGCGACCAGCGCCGGCAACGGCAGGCCGACGACGTTGCTGTAGATGTCGGGCAGCTGCTTGCTCTGGTTGGCCAGCTGCAGCGCCTCGGTGGACTTGCTGACGTCGTTGTAGGTGTACTCGATCGAGGCACCGGTTTCCTGGGACTGCTTCGTGGCCCACTCGGCGTGGAACTTCTGCAGGGCGCTGAAGTGGTCCCACCAGCGCAGCGTGACGGGGGCGCCGGGGCCACCGCCGCTGCCGCTGCTGCCCCCGCCGCAGGCGGCGAGGAGGGCGGCACCGGTGAGGCCACCGCCGCCGGCGAGCAGCGAACGGCGAGAGATGTGGGGCATGACGGGTTCTCCTCATCGAGATGGTCGTGCGGTGGGTGGAACGATCAGGAGGTGGGTTCCCGGGGCGGGGCGGGGCACCCCGGGTTTGCGCGCGCTGTCACCTCGTGCACGGTGATCGCGCGCGCTGTCACCTCGTGCCGAAGGGCTCGCGTCGCCGGGTTCGAGCGCGCTGTCACCGCGTGCGCGGTGATCGGGTGCGCGGTCACCGCGCGCCCGCGAGGGCGCGCGAGGACGCGCCTCAGGACTTGACGGCTCCGGCGATGCCTTCGACGAAGTAGCGCTGGAGGAAGAGGAACAACGCCACGATGGGCAGGATCGAGATGACCCCGGCGGCCGCCATTCCCGACCAGTCGGTGGCGTTCTCGCCCACGAAGGCCTGCATCCCGACCGACAGCGTCCGCAGGTCCGGGTCGCTGAAGGAGAACACCAGGGGCAGGAAGAACGCGTTCCAGGTGGCCAGGAACGTCAGCAGCGCGACGGTGGCCGTGACCGGCATCGACAGCGGCAGCATGATCTGGAAGAACACCCGGGTGAACCCGGCCCCGTCGACGGTGGCCGCCTCCTCGAGCTCCTTCGGCAACTGCCGGAAGTAGCCCGCGTAGATGAGGATGGCGGACACGTTCGCCGCGCCCGACAGCGCCAGGACCATGCCGGTGAGGGAGTTCAGCAGGTTCAACTCCATCGACAGCTTGACGATGGGGATGATCGTGTACCCGGTCGGGACGAACAGCGTCGCGACCAGGACGCCGACGATGATCCGCTGACCACGGAAGCGGAACCGCCCGAGCACGTACCCGGCCAGGGCGCACCGGACGACGACGATGACGACGGTCGACACCGTCAGGAGGACGGTGTTGATCATGTAGCGGCTGAAGTTCGCGTCGGTCCAGGCCCGGGAGTAGTTCTCCCAGGCGAAGTTCTCCGGCAGGATCTTCAGCCCCGCGGTGAACACCTCGAGCGAGCTCTTCAGCGACGCCGAGACCATCCAGACGAACGGGTAGACCCAGATCACCGCGAGGACGGCCAGCAGCAGGACGACACCCCACCAGGGCGCCCGCTGGGCGATCCGCCGTCCCCGCGAGACGGGTGGGGTCGCGATGCTCACGACAGCTCCTTCCGGCTGCGCCGGGCCACGACGAGCGCCCAGGCCTGCAGCGCGCCGACGACCATGACGAACAACCCGAACAGCACCGCGGCCGCCGAGGCGAACCCGAGCTGCGGGATCGAGGCGCTGAACGCCCAGCGGTAGATGTAGATCTCGATGATCTCGGTGGAGAAGAACGGCCCACCACCGGTCATCGTCTGCATGAGGTCGAATGCGTGGAACGTGTCCTCGACGGTCAGGACGGTGATGATCAGCAGGAACGGCATGAGCAGCGGCAGGGTCACGTACCGGAACAGCTGGAACGACCCGGCCCCGTCGATGCGCCCGGCCTCGTACAGCTCGGTCGGCACGGTCTGCAGTGCAGCGAGCCAGTAGACCATGGTGATCCCGAAGAACTTCCACACGTACACCGCGGCCGCGGTCACCAGGGCCGTGCCCGAGTCACCGAGGAAGTCGATGCCGGTGTCCGCGCCGAACGCCTTGAGGAACGCCGTGAACGGCCCGCTGGCCGGGTCGAACACGAACTGCATGACGACACCGACGATGGCCGTCGTCGTGACGACGGGCAGGAAGTACACCGTCCGGAACAGGTTGCGCAGCGGCAGCCGCGGCGAGTTCAGGACCATGGCCAGCAGCAGGCTGAGCAGGATCCGCGCCGGCGCCACGAGCAGCATGAACACCAGGGTGATCTTCACCGAGGCCCAGAACGCGGGGTCGTTCAGCACGGCCTGGTAGTTCTGGACACCGACGAACCGCTGCTGCGAGGAGAACCCGTTCCACTCCACCAGCGAGTACCAGTAGCTGGCGACGATCGGGTACAGGGTGTACATCCCGTACAGGACGATGGTCGGGGTCAGGAACGCCCAGATCCACATCGTCTGACGTCTGGTGTCGACCCCCCGGCGTCCCGCCTTGGGCCTGTCGGCGAGGGCCGTGGGTGCCGCGGTGGGTGCGGGGGTGATCGTTCTCGCCATCGAGCTGACCTCCCTACCGGATCTGGCTGAGCGAGAAGGTGGTGGGGTCGCCGCCGGTGCGGTGCCCCCGGTCCAGGGCCGTGACGGCGGCGACCTCGTCGTCGGACAGGCGCAGCGAGGTGGCGGCCAGGTTCTCCTGCAACCGCTGCCGCCGGGCGGACTTGGGGATGACGACGAACCCCTGGTGCAGGTGCCAGGCCAGGACGACCTGGGCGGGGGTGGCGGCGTGGGTGCGGGCGATGCCGACGACGACGGGGTCGTCGAGGTCGGCGCCCTGCCCCAGCGGGGAGTACGACTGGACGACGATCCCCCGCTCCCGGCAGGTCCGGACGAGGTCGCGCTGCTGGAACGTCGGGTGCAGCTCGATCTGGTTGACGGCCGGCACCCCCTCCAACGCGTCGAGGTGCTCGGTGAGGAAGTTCGACACCCCCACCGCGCGGACCCGCCCCTCGGCGTGCAGTCTGCGCAGCGCCCGCCAGCTGTCGGCGTACCGACCCGCGGCCGGGTTGGGCCAGTGCACCAGGTACAGGTCCAACTGTTCCAGGCCCAGCCGGTCGCACGTCTCGTCGTAGGCCCGCAGGGTCTGGTCGTGGCCCTGGTCGCCGTTGCGCAGCTTGGAGGTGACGAACACCTCCTCCCGCGGCAGGCCGGACGCCTTCAGCGCCGCCCCGACCCCGGCCTCGTTGACGTACGCGGCGGCGGTGTCGACGTGCCGGTAGCCGAGGTCGAGGGCGTCCTCGACGACGCGCTGCGCGTCGTCGGGCGGAACCTGGAAGACCCCCAACCCCAGTCGGGGGATCGCGACTCCACCGGCCAGCGGGACGGTGGCCGACTCCGCGGCACTCACCGGGGTTCCAGGACGAACATCGACACCGACGGCAGCGGCAGGTCCACGACGGTGCTGAACGTCCCGCCGTCGACGGTCACGTCGCGCACCGGCTCGAACTCCTCCAGCCCCTGCCTGTCCTTGATCGCGGTGATCTGCTCGTCGCTGGGGTTCTGCGGGCTGCCCAGTTCCGTCCAGGCGGTGTGGGCGTTGCTGTGGGCGGCGTCGATGCGGTGGTGGCTCAGCGCGTACGAGGTGCCGGCCAGCCCTTCGATCCGCAGGTCGACGGGGACGGGGCCGTCGTCGGTGCGGTACTGGTCGTCGGTGTGCCGCCAGACCAGGACGGTGACGCGTCCCGCGGCGTCGGTGGAGGCCAGGACGTCGACCTCCTCGCGCATGCTGCGGCCGTCGCCGGCGTCGAGGTCCTCGGCCGGGCTCATGGCGTCCGAGGTGGCGGTCAGCCGGCGGCCGCCGAGGCGGGCCATCATCCGGTAGGCGTTCAGCAGCGGCTTCTCGATGCCGCCGGCGGTGAGGAACGCACGGGTTCCCTCGAAGAACCGCTCACCCTCGAAGTAGAAGCTCCACGAGGTGGCCTGCTCGACCTGCACGGGCCCGGTCTCGTTGAGGTCGAGGATCTTCTTGAAGAGCTTGACCTGGAAGACGGGGTAGTACTCGGTGTTCTGGAACTGGAAGTTGGCGTTGTCGTAGACGCTGTAGTGCGCCGGGACGCCCGCGTCGCACTCGTCGACGATGGCCGGCAGCGAGTGGTACTGCGGGAACTCGCCGACGACGCCGAGCATGCGGCGGATCTCGAAGAGCATCTTGTGCGCCGACGGGTTCTGCTTCTCCGGCGCCTCGCCGCCGGTCGGCCCGTACACGCGCCACGGGGTGAACGCGGACCCCTTGGTGTGGAACGAGACGAAGTCGAGCGGCACGTCGTTCGTCGACGTGTGGGTGAGGAACGTGCGCATGAACTCCACGCCACCGCCGGTGACGGCCGGGCCGCCGACCTTGGCGTCGGGCAGGACGCTGCGGACGGCCTCGGCCGTGACGGTGTACAGCCGGCAGAACTGCTCCGGGGTGCCCTTCCAGTAGAAGATGTCCGGCTCGTTCCACAGTTCCCACAGCCACTCGCGGACCTCGTCGGCGCCGTAGCGTTCCAGGCAGTGCCGGGCGTGCGCGGCGACCAGGCCGCGCCACTTCTCGTAGTCCTTCGGCGGGTACGCCCAGGCGCCGGCCTCGTAGTTGCTGTAGACGGTGGGGCTGGAGACGACCTCGAGCTCGTCGGCCTCGGGGGGCAGCAGGTCGCGCGGGGTGAAGGCGATCTCGACGAGCACGTGGTGGCCGGCCTCGACGATGGCGTCGTAGGTCTGGTCGACGATCGTGAAGTCGTAGGAGACGTTCCCGTCGGCGTCCTCGTGGTAGACGTTCCCGTTGCCCCAGTGCGGGATCCCGAACCCGGTGCCCGAGCAGAAGACGTAGTGCGGCCGGATCAGGAACGGCCGGGGCGAGAACTCCCCGAACGTCTTGAGCAGCTTGCGGCCGGTGGGGGTGTAGGTCCAGTTGATCTCGTCGTAGCCGATGCTCTCCCAGATCCGGGTGAGCGGTCCGCGGTCGCTGGTGGCGTCGACGACGACGGTCGCGGCCTCGACGTGCGGTGCGGTCGGGTCGCTGGGCGCCGAGCGCGGGAAGTGGTTGGTGTCCGAGGACAGGCCGGGGTTGTGAGCAGTGCTGGTGCTCATGGTTCGCCTTCCGGGCGTGAGGGGGCCGCGTTGCGCTGCGGCGTTGCAGGAGCTGCGGGAACTGCTGGAGGTGCGGGTGGTTCAGGCGTGGGCGGCGTCAGGCGTGTCGTACGCCTCGAGCGCGCGGTCCCGCGCCTCGGTGATGTGCGCCGCCATGGCCTCGCGGGCGGTGACGGGGTCTCCGGTGCGCAGCCCCGTCAGGACGCGGGTGTGCTCGGCGACGCAGTGGTCGGAGTCGGTGACGCCCCCGCCGCCGAAGAGGCGGAAGCGCTGGATCTGGCCGCCGAGGGCGCGGTAGGCCGACAGCAGGAACTCGTTGCCGGTGGCCTCGGCGATGATGCGGTGGAAGCGTTCGTCGGCCTCCCAGTACTGGCGGAACTCGTGGAACGAGGGCCCCAGCGGTGCGGTCGCGAGGTCGTGGACGGCCTGCTCGAGGTCGGCCAGGACCTGTGGGGTCAGGCGCCGGGCGGCCAGTTCGGCCAGCGCCGGTTCGAGGACGAGCCGGGCCTGCATGAGCCGGACGAGTTCCTCGGGGGTCGCCACGGGGGCGACCCGGTACCCCTTGAGCGCGGTGCGCCGGACGAGCCCGGTGGACTCCAGCCGGGCGAGCGCCTCGCGGACGGGGGTCTGCGAAACCTCGAACTCCCGGGCCAGGGCGTCGATCCCCAGGGCCGCCCCGGCCTTGAGTTCGCCGTCGATGAGCAGGTCGAGGACGGCGTCGTAGACGTGGTCGGCCAGCATCTGCCGGCTGGGAGCCGGTGCGCGGCGCGTCCTCGTCTGATCCACGAGCGTCATCGTAGACAGCCCTCCTGGTGGGGGTCGGGTGGAGCGGGCGGTGCGGCATGCGGTCCACCTCCTCGGCGCCAGCTCCGCGGTGAGCTGGGTCCTTGCTGATGTCGTCGACCGTAGATCGTGCACGATCCACGGTCAAGGGGTTGCCACCACTCCCTTCGTCCCCAGAGCCGCGGACCCACCTCGCCGTGATCGAGCACGTCCGTGATCAAGCACGAACGCCCGGCCCCACGTGCGGGGACCGGGCGTTCGTGGTGCGGGTGGTCTCAGCCCCAGAACCCCAGGGCGAACTCCGCGATGAGCGTCGACAGCGCGAACGAGGCGGTGATGGCGACCAGCCCGACGGGCACGATCTTCCAGCCGACGCTCTTGAGCAGGCCCATGTCCTTGCCCAGGCTCAGCCCCGCCAGGGTCAGCATGATCGTCGCGAGGGACAGGATCGAGACGCTCGAGGCGAGCGCGAACAGCCGCTCCCCCACCGGCGACCACGGGCTGGACAGCGCCGCGCCCAGAGTGGTGATCCAGATGATCGACGAGATCGGCTTCACCAGCCGGTGCAGCGCCAGCCCGAGGAGCACGAGGGCGGTCATCGCGGCGTACCCGCCGACGATCTCCCAGGAGAACCCGCCCGCGGCGATCGAGGCCGTCGCGATCCCGAGGACGGCGATGACCGGGAGCGTCACGTGCAGCGGCACGTCCACCGTGCCGGCGTTGGCCGAGAACTCCTCGCGGAACCTCCGGTTGCGCTCGGCCGTGGCGGCGTCCACGACGGGGGTGTTCCGTCGGGTCATGGCCGAGTACATCCGCTGCGCCAGCGGCAGTGCGACGTAGATGCCCACGTAGACGCCGAGCAGCGTCGTCAGCAGGTTCGAGACCGCGGCGATCGCCAGGATCCCCTGCTCGTCACCGGGGTACACGCTGGAGATGGCGCCCGTGGCCGCGGCCATCATCGACCCGGAGCCGACGCCGGCACCCATGGCCAGCGCCAGCGGGTCGAAGACTCCCGCCGAGGACATCAGCGAGGCCAGGAACGTGATGTACACGGCACCGAACAGCGTGCCGAACACGTACATCGTCAGGACGCCGCGGTACTCGTCGGAGTCCGCGCCGTACTTCTCGCTGACGATGGCGAACGAAGGCTCGCGGTCCAGGGAGAACGTCGCACCGACGGTCGCCCGGCCCATCTTCAGCAGCACCGCCAGCGGCAGCGCCAGCCCGACGGTGCCGAGCAGGTGACCGATCTCCTGCAGCAGCAGAGCGGGCCCGGCGTCGACGAGCAGTTCCAGGCTCGGACCGACGTTGTAGGCCAGCCGGGCGACGAGGACCAGGACTGTCGTGCCGACGACGGCCGTGGCCGCCTTCTGCAGGGCGACCGGCAGCGGCCGGACCTTCTGCACCGACACGACGGTGGCGAACAGGATTCCCCACACCATGGGGAACAAGACGATCTCGCCGATGCCGACGTCGATCGGCACCGAGCCGATGACCTCGCAGACCAGGGCGATGACGACGGCGAGGGCGAAGACCGGCCAGACCTTCGCCAGTCCCAGACTCGTGGTGCGTTCAGCGGGTGGGGTCGCCCGTGCGGCGGTGCTCATGGGGGCCGTCCTTTCGACGGGGCGTCAGTAGCCGAGCGAGGGGAACGGGGCGCCCGCGTCCTGCACGGGAACCCACACGGCCTTGGTCTGGGTGTACTCCTCGAGCACCCCGGGGCCGGAGGACCGGCCGTGGCCGGAGTCGCCGAAACCGCCGAACGGCACGGCGACGTGGATGGTCTTGTAGGCGTTGATCCAGAACGTGCCGGCGTTCACCGCGTGCGCGACGCGGTGCGCGCGGGAGACGTCGGCCGTCCAGACGGCACCGGCGAGGCCGAACGGGGTGGCGTTCGCGCGGCGCACCGCGTCGGCCTCGTCGTCGAAGGCGTCAGCCCCCACGACCGGGCCGAACACCTCGGTCGTCTCCAGCAGGTTGTCGGGCGTGACCCCCGCGAGCAGGGTGGGCGCGACCCAGCGACCACCGGCCAGGTCCCCGGTCAGCGATCCGGGCAGGTGCGCGCCGGTGCGCCGGGCGGCGCCGGCGGAGATCCCGGCGTCGACGAGCGAGCGCACGGTGGCGTACTGCGGGGCGGTGACGATGGGGCCGATCTCGGTGGCCGGGTCGAGCGGGTCGCCGAGCCGCAGCTTCTCCGCCCGGGTCGCGACCCGGTCCAGGAAGTCGTCGTGGACGCTGCGCTGCACCAGCAACCGGGAGCCGGCGACGCAGGACTGCCCCGCGCCGGAGAAGACCGCGGCGATGGCGCCGTCGGCGGCGCGGTCGAGGTCGGCGTCGGCGAACACCAGGTTGGCGCTCTTGCCGCCCAGTTCCAGCACGACGGGTTTGCCGGCCGCGGCCGCCGCGGCGGCGACGCGGCGGCCGGTGCCGACGGAGCCGATGAAGCTCACCTTGCCGACGCGCGCGTCGGTCGTGACCTGGGTCCCCACGGTGCCGCCCAGGCCCACCGCGACGTTGAACACCCCCGCGGGCAGCCCGGCCTCGTACGCGATCTGCGCCAGCCGGATCGTGGTGACGGGCGTGTACTCGCTGGGTTTGACGATGACGGCGTTGCCGGCGGCCAGCGGGGCGGCGCTGTTCCAGCCGCCGGTGAACATCGGCGCGTTCCACGGGGTCACGGCGGTGACGACGCCCCACGGCACCTTGCGGGTGTAGGTGAACCAGTCGCCCGGGACGGGGATCGTCTGACCGAGCAGCTTGTCCGCCCAGCCGGCGTAGTAGCCGAACATCTCGGCGACCTTGGCCGCCTCGACGCGGGTGTCGCGCAGCGGTTTGCCGCTCGTGGCCGACTCCAGGACGGCGAGCTGGGCGGCGTTCTCGGCGACGGCGACCGAGACCGCCCGCAACCGGGCGGCACGTTCGAACGGATTCATCGCGCCCCACACCTGGGCCCCGCGCGCGGAACTGGCGAGCAGTTCCTCCACGACGGTGTCGCCGGCGTCGCGGTAGGTCGCGAACTCCTCGCCCGTCGCGGCGGCGGTCAGGACGACGGGTTCTCCGTCGCCGGGCAGGACCCCGCCGTCGACGAAGGACCCGATGCCGGTGGGCAGGGCCTCGGAGAGCAGCCGCGCCGCCGTGGCGGCACCCGAGGTCAGGGGCGTGTCGAGGACGGTCACGAGTTCTCTCCGGTCGTGAAGGCGTGGGAGGCGGTGGTCGTCGTGGGGGCGACCTCGGTGAAGTCGGCAGCCGGGCCGCGTTCGCCCAGCGCCTTCTGCCACGCCGCCTGGGTCTGGGCCAGCAGGGCGGGTTTCGCGCCGCGTTCGGCACCGACCTGCAGGGCGAGGTCGACGTCACGGGCCATGAGGCCCATGGCGAAACCCGAGGAGTAGGTGCCGGACAGGATCCAGCTCGGGTAGGCGTTGGCGCTGACGTTGCTGCCGCCGCTGGCCGAGCTCACGGCGGCCGCGGCGGTCCCGAGGTCGATCCCGTACGCGGCGGCGATGTCGAGGGCTTCCCCCACGGCGACGAGGTTGGTGGCGCACAGGACGTTGTTGAGCAGTTTCACGACGTTGCCGGCCCCGGGCCCGCCGACGACGGCGGGGTCCTTGGCGGTCAGGGCCCGCAGCACGGGTTCGGCGGCCGTGACCGCCTCGGGGGTTCCGCCGACGAAGGCGCTGAGGGTTCCGGCCAGCGCACCGGTGCGGCCACCGGAGACGGGGGCGTCGACGAACGCCGTCCCCTGCTGCGCGGCGAGCTGCGACAGGCGCTGCGAGGTGGCCGGTTCCGACGTCGTGGTGTCGACGATCGCCAGGGTTCCGGGCTGCGACAGCAGGTCGGGCACGGTCCGCTCCACCAGGGCCGCCGAGGGCAGCGAGAGGACGACGTACGGGGTTCCCGCGACGTCCGCGACGGCGTCGGTGGTGGTGATGCCGTGCTCGGCGGCACGTTCGCGCGCCTGCGACGAGGGGTCGACGCCGACGACGTCCCAGCCGAGGCGGTGCAGGTTCTGGGCCATGGCGCCGCCCATGGACCCGAGTCCGACGACGGCGATGCGTTGCGCTTCTGTCACGGGTGTTGCCTTCCGGGGTGTCAGTCGGTGTAGGTGCCGAGGCCGTTCCACAGTTCCTGGATGCGGCGGATCGCGGGGCGGGTGATCTCGGGGCGCTCGGCCTCGAGCCCGGCCAGCAGGGCGTACCCGACCGACGTCGCGGCCGTGGTGGACTGGAAGAACGAGACGCCTTCGCTGGGCAGCACGAGGACGTGGTCGGCGGCGGCCGCCAGCGCCCCGCTGTACATGTCGGTCATCGCCACGACGGGGCAGCCGGTGGACCGGGCGATGCGCACGGCGGCGAGCAGGTCGCTCATGGGACGCCACACGTTGAGCACGACCAGCGCGTCAGCCGCGGTGAGACGGTTGACC
Organism: Kineococcus deserti; assembly: GCF_050871945.1. Taxonomy (NCBI): domain Bacteria; kingdom Bacillati; phylum Actinomycetota; class Actinomycetes; order Kineosporiales; family Kineosporiaceae; genus Kineococcus; species Kineococcus deserti. The sequence goes on from NZ_JBJLSI010000042.1 coordinate 30,022, forward strand.
GCCGCGGCCAGGTGTGCGCCGCCGCGGGGTTCGTGGTGGATGTCGTAGCCCATGGTCGTACCGAGGTGGGCCAGGACGGTGGCCGGCGCGGACAGGGAGCCGGTCGCCAGGACGAGCGTGCGGGAGGCGTGGGCGAGGGTCTTGACCGCGGCGGCCAGGACGTCCTCGTCGACGGTCTCGAGCGCCTGTTCGAGGTTGCGGATGTCGCGCCGCACGGTCTGCTGCAGCAGCGACCCCTCGCTGCTGGGGTGCACGTCGAGGGTCTGCTCGTTGGACAGCGTGGCCAGGTACCGCGCCCGCACTTCGTGCTGCAGCGCGGGCCACCCCTTGAACCCGAGGGTCTGGGCGCAGCGCACGACGGTGCTGTTGTCGACACCGGCGCGCGCCGCGATCGCCGCGACCTCGGCGAAGGAGGCGAACTGGTGGTCACCGCGGACGGCCTCGAAGACCTTGCTCTGGGCGGGTGAGAGGCCGGCGGCCGGCAGCAGGCCGTCGAGCCAGGGGGTGACCGGGGGGACCACTTCGACCTCCTTCGACGACGCCGACCGGATGCTCACACTTCGCGTTGCCGGAACAGTAGGGCATTGCAATCGCGATTGCAGCCATCTCGTGTTACGGCTGCGTCAACTCTCCGACTGGTCGCCGCGCGCCGATCACTCCTAGCCTGATCGGAGGTCCAGGGCACACGCGCAACGAGGAGCGACCCCATGTCGAAGGTCGACGTCGACGGACAGCTCGAGCTGATCCCCCCGAAGGGGCTGCGTGGCCGGGTCCGGCAGATCGGCCCCGGCCTGCTGGCCGCCGCCACCGGCGTCGGAGCCGGTGACCTCGTCGCGACGATGGTCGCCGGCGCCCGCTTCGGCACCGTCCTGCTGTGGGCCGCCGTCGCCGGCACGATCCTCAAGCTCGCCCTCGGCGAGGGCGTGGGCCGCTGGCACCTGGCTTCCGGCACGACGCTGCTGGACGGCTGGCGACGGCTCGGCCGGTGGGCGACGACGTTCTTCGGCGCCTACATCGTCATCTGGGGGTTCGTGTACGGCGCGACGGCGATGTCCGCCGTGGGGTTGCCGCTGAACGCGCTCTTCGGTGGCCTGCCCGTGCGCTACTGGGCGATGATCGCCGGCGTCGCCGGCCTGCTGCTGGTCTGGGCGCAGCGCTACCACGCGTTCGAGAAGTTCATGACGGTGCTCGTCCTCTTCAAGTTCGTGACCGTCGTCTCGATCGCCGTGCTCGTCAGCCCGAACCTCGGCGACCTCGCCGGCGGTCTGGTCCCGCGCCTGCCCGACGGGTCGACGATCTACGTGCTGGGCCTGGTCGGCGGTGTCGGCGGGACGATCACGATGGCCGCCTACGGCTACTGGATGTTCGCCAAGGGCTGGCGCGGCACGGGGTGGCTGTCGATGATGCGCCTGGACAACGCCGTCGGCTACGTCATGACGGGCGTCTTCGTCGTCGCGATGCTCGTCGTCGGCTCGACGATGCTGTTCGGCCAGGACCTCACGGCCGGCGACGACGGCCTGCTGACCCTGGGCGCCGCCCTGGGCGAGGAGTACGGCCAGTGGGCCCGCGTCTGGTTCCTCATCGGCTTCCTGGCGGTGACGTCCTCGTCGCTGCTGGGTGTGTGGAACGGCGTGAGCATGATGTTCGCCGACTGGACCCGCCAGCTGCGCCTGCCCCACGGCAAGGACGCGGACTCCACGCCCGGCGAGCGCCCGGTCGGCGTCGAGCGCTCCACTCCCTTCCGCGCCTACCTGCTGTGGCTGACGTTCCCGCCGATGGCGCTGCTGTTCATGGACAAGCCCTTCGGGCTGACGCTCGTCTACGGGCTGCTCGGCTCGGTCTTCATGCCCTTCTTGGCGATCACGCTGATGCTGCTGCTCAACTCGCAGAAGGTCGCGGCGCAGGGCCGCTCGGGCTGGCTGTCCAACGGGCTGCTCGGGGCAGCCTCGCTCCTGTTCACGGCCCTGCTCGTGGCCGACGTCGCGGGGCGGTTCTGAGCCCTCCGGAGACGGGGTAGACTTCTCCAGGCGGTTCCGGGAACGGAACCACCTGCTGGGGCCCCGTTGTGTAGCGGCCTAGCACGCCGCCCTCTCACGGCGGTAGCGCGGGTTCGAATCCCGTCGGGGCTACTCCGAAGGCCCCCGGTCAACAGACCGGGGGCCTTCTTCAACTCCCGGTGTCGGGTCTGGAGTCGGCAGACGCGGTCGCCGATCATCCCGACTGCTGCACGAACGAGCCGATCGACGGCACGAAGTCGAGCACCAACGAGGACTCCCCGCGCAGCGTCGCGAACCAGCGGGCCACGAACTCACGCCGTACCCACGGCCCTGCCGCCGCGCCGCGCACGGCCTGGACGACGAGGGGACCGAGTTCCGCGGGCACGTCCAGGCCGGTCCCGCTGCGGCTGATGCCCGCCGCCGCCAGGCTCTGGAGCATCCGGCCGAGTTCGTCCCCGTCGAAGGGGTCGGTCGACTCGCCCTCGTACTCGTCCAGCGCCTCCTGCAGGCGCGCTGCGCACACGAGCAGCGGCGCGGGAACGACCGCGCCGGCGGCGGCGCACAGGAGTCCTGCCAAGAGGGCTTCCCGTGTCGCGCCGACGTTCCTGAGCTGCGTGGCGATCCAGCGCGTGACCAGGTCCCGCTCCGCCGGCAGCCTGCGTGCGTCCTCGTCGTCCGCGAGGGGGGCGGCCACCGGGGTTCCGCAGAACTCCTGGTCGAGGTAGCCCTCCTCGCGGAGGAACTCCGTCAGCCGCCGGACGTCGACGTCCAGGTTCGTGCCGACCGGGCGTGGACCGCCAGGGCGACCCACCAGGTCCCGAACCGCCACCAGGAGCGGGAGGTCGTCCGTCGCGCCCGGCGCCTCGCCCTCCAGCTGCCGGCAGAGGTCCTCCAGTTCGTCGACGACCGGGACGAGCCGGTCCAGGGCGGCGCACGTGGCGTCCGCGACCATCGGGTGTCGCCAGGTGAAGTGGTGGTGCAGGTGCGCCACCCCGGCGAGCGCCGACCGGGCCGACTCCGGCGAGGCACCGTACGCGGCGGCGAACTCCGCAGTGACCGGCCCCGCGAGGTGGTCGACGTCTGCCACGGACAACGCCCCGGCGCGGAAGCCCGGCCGGTTCCGCGCCAGCTGCTCCGCGATCCAGGGCCACGTCCGGTCGGCGAACTCCAGCGTCTGCGTCTCGACCCCGTCCCCTTCCATCCACGCGCGGAACGTCAGCGGCATCTTCGGCATGGGGCTCCTCGTCCTCGATCGGTGTCGAGAACGTAGGCGCCGCCCCCCGGCACCACGCAGGTCCTTCCACAGGAGGACCGGCAAGGCGCAGCGGACGGGCCCCTGGGGACACCGCGGCGACGGCCGAGCCCCGGTGTCCACGTCCCTCAGCGGTCCAGGTACTCCTCGATCCGCGCCGCGTGCGCCGGGTCGTCCGGCGTCGGCTGGTCCTCCGGGAAGTCGTCCCGCCCGTTGGCGACGTCGAACCGGTCGACCGGTTCCAGCCAGCCCCGGGCGACCGTCAGCGCGCCGCCCCGACTGGGGACGAGGGCGCCGACCCGCACCACGTCGCGGGTGGCTGCCGCAGGTCGTCGCCATCTCCTCGGCGGCCGCGTCCAGGTCGGCGGGGTGCAGCCGCAGGTCGCCGGAGACGCGCTGGAGCAGGAGGTAGCGGGTGGCGACCTGCCGGACGAGTTCGAGCCGCCGACGTGGGCCGGCCCAGTCGTCGTGGCCGCCACCTCGCACGAGCGTCTCCCCTCGACGGTGAGCACGTCGTGGGTCTGCCGCCGCCGGGTCCGGACAGGTTGCCCCGGCGAAAGGGCTTTCCCTGTGAAAGGGTCGTCCGGTGAGCGGTACGTTCCTCAACGGCGTGAGAATCCTGGGCCGCGGCATCCGCGAAGAGCCCCGCCCCTTCCGCATCGCCCTCGTCGGCTCGGTCGTCTACGGCATCGGGAACGCCGCCTCGGGCTGGCTCGTGGGGCGGGTGACCAACGACGTCGTCGTCCCGGCGCTCACCGGCAGCGGCGAGGTGAGCGCTGCCGACGTGTGGCTGGCCGGGGCGGCGCTGATGTCGGTCACGATCGTCCTGGTCGGCGGGGTCCTCGTGCGGCGGATCTTCGGCGGTGCGTTCACGTTCGCGCTGCAGGCCCGCTACCGCCGCGCCCTGGCCCGCCGGTACCTGGAACTGCCGATCGCCTGGCACCACGCCCACCCCGCGGGGCGGTTGCTGGCCACCGCCGGGTCGGACGTGGAGGCGATGTGGCAGGTCACGATGGTCCTGCCGTTCGCCCTCGGCACGGCCGTGCTGATCGTCTTCGCCGGGATCGCGATGTTCCTCGCCGACCCGGTGCTGGCCGTCGTCGGCCTGCTCGTGGTGCCGGCGCTGGTGATCGCCAACATCGTCTACCAGCGCCGGATGTCGCCGCTGGTGGTGCGGGTGCAGCAGTTGCGCGGTGAGGTCTCCACCACGGCGCACGAGAGTTTCGAGGGCGCGCTGGTCGTCAAGACGCTGGGCCTGGCCGACGAGGAGGTCGACCGGTTCCGCGCCGACGCCGGGCGCCTGCGCGACGCCAACGTCGCCGCCGGCCGCACCCGCGGCGCCTTCGACCCGATCATCGAGGCGTTGCCCTCGCTGGGAACCCTGCTCGTGCTGGCGGTCGGTTCGGTCCGGGTCGCCGCCGGCACGACCAGCGTCGGCGACCTCGTGCAGATCGCCTACCTGCTGAGCCTGCTGGGGTTCCCCGTCCGGTCCTTCGGCTGGTTGCTGGGCGACCTGCCACGCACGGTCGCCGGCGACGCCCGCATCCAGGACGTCCTGCAGGAGCAGGCGACGACCCCGTGGGGTTCCCAGCCGGTGCAGGCGGGCGGTCCGCTGACGGTGGCGACGACGGGTCTGTCGTACCGGCACCCCGCACCCGCCGCCGATCCGCTCAGCGCCGAACCCCAGGTCGCTCACCCCGATCCGCTGCCGGTCCTGAGCGACGTCACCCTCGACGTCGCCGCGGGCACCACGGTCGCGGTGGTCGGCGGGACCGGCGCGGGCAAGTCGACGCTGGCCGGGCTGCTGGTGCGGCTGGTCGATCCCAGCACCGGCGACGTGCTGCTCGACGGGGTCGACGTGCGGCAGCTGGCCGAGGGGCAGATCGCCGGTGCGGCCTCGCTGGTGCCGCAGTCGACGTTCGTCTTCGACGACTCGATCCGCGGCAACGTCGCCCTCGGCCTCGACGTCTCCGACGAGCAGGTCTGGCAGGCGCTGCGGCTGGCGCAGGCGGAGGGTTTCGTGGCGAGCCTGCCGAACGGGCTGGACGAACTCGTCGGGGAGCGGGGGTCGACCCTGTCCGGCGGTCAGCGGCAGCGCCTGGCCCTGGCCCGCGCCCTGGTCCGCCGCCCGCGGTTGCTGGTGCTGGACGACGCGACGAGCGCGCTGGACCCGGCCGTGGAACGCGCCGTCCTGGACGGTCTGGAGCAGACGGGTCTGGGCACGACCGTGGTCGTCGTGGCCTACCGGCCGGCGACGATCGCGCTGGCCGACGAGGTCGTCCACCTCGACCGCGGGAGGGTCGTGGACCGTGGGCCGGCCGACGAGGTCGCCGCCCGCGACGAGGGCTACCGGGAACTGGTGACCGCGTACGCGCGGGCGGCCGCCGAGCGCGCCGCGGGTGAGGAGGAGGTCGCGTGAGCGCCCAGACCGTGACCGCAGACCGGGGTGTGGTCGCCCGCGCCCGGGAACTGACCCCCGAGTTCGCCGAGGGCCTCGGCGTGACGCTGGCCATCGCGGCCGCCACCACGCTGGGCAAGCTCGCCGTCCCCGTCGCCGTGCAGCAGACCATCGACACCGGGGTGCAGGCCGAGGGCGGACCGGACGTCGGCCGCGTCGTGCTGCTGTGCGCCGTGGCGGCGCTCGTCGTGCTCGTCACCGCCGGGACGGCGTGGATCGTCAACGTGCGCCTGTTCCGCGCGACCGAGGCCGGGCTGGCGACGCTGCGGGTGCGCGCGTTCCGGCACGTGCACGACCTGGCCGTGCTGACCCAGAGCGGGGAGCGCCGCGGGTCGCTGGTGAGCCGGGTGACCAGCGACGTCGACACGATCTCGACGTTCCTGCAGACCGGCATGCTGGTGCTGGTGCTGTCCGCCGGGCAGGTGCTGCTGGCGACGGCGCTGATGTTCTTCTACTCCTGGCAGCTCGCGCTGGTCGTCATCGGCTGCTTCGTGCCGCTGGTCCTGGCCCGGCAGCGGTTGCAGCGTCCGGTGACGCGCGCCTACCGCGCGGTGCGGGTGCGGATGGGTGACCTGCTGGCCGCGGTGTCCGAGGCCGTGGTCGGCGCGGAGGTGGTCCGCGCGCACGCCGCCTCCGGCCGGTCGTGGAAGCGGATCGACGGCGCGATCGAGGAGCACCGCAAGCAGGCCGTGAAGGCGCAGACGGCCACCGCCGTGACCTTCTCCAGCGGGGTGTTCGTCTCCGGCCTGGTCGTCGCCCTGGTGATCGTGGTCGGGACGCTGCTCGGCATCGACGGCGACATCACCCTGGGCCGGTTGCTGGCGTTCCTGTTCCTGGCCCAGTTGTGGGTCGGGCCGGTGCAGGCGGCGACCGAGGTCCTCAACGAACTGCAGAACGCCCTGGCCGGCTGGCGGCGCGTCGTCGACCTCATCGACACCCCCGTCACCGTTCCCGAGCCCACCACGCCGCGGGCCCTGCCCGAGGGCCCGGTCGACGTGCGGGTCGAGGACGTCGCGTACTCCTACCCCGGTACCGACAAGCAGGTGCTGTCCGGTGTCTGCCTGCACTTCCCCGCCGGCTCGCGCACCGCGATCGTCGGGGAGACCGGCTCGGGCAAGACGACCCTGTCGCGCCTGGTGACCCGCCTCGTCGACCCCTCCGACGGGCGGGTGCTGCTCAACGGCGTCGACGCGCGCGACCTGCCGTCGAAGGAGCTGCACCGCCGTGTCGTCGCGGTCCCGCAGGAGGGTTTCCTCTTCGACGTGACCGTCGGGGAGAACGTCCGCCGCGGCATGCCGGGCTCGTCCGACGCCGACGTGCTGCGCGCCTTCGACGACCTCGGCCTCTCCTCGTGGGTCGCCGGGCTGCCCGAGGGGCTGGACACTCCCGTCGGCCAGCGCGGGGAACGCCTGTCCGCCGGGGAACGTCAGCTGGTGGCGCTGGCCCGGGCGCACCTGTCCGACCCGGACCTGCTGGTGCTGGACGAGGCGACGTCCTCGGTCGACCCCGCCACCGAGGTCCGGCTGCAGCGGGCGCTGGAGGGTGTGCTCAGCGGGCGGACGTCCGTGGCGATCGCGCACCGGCTGTCGACGGCCGAGGCCGCCGACACCGTGGTCGTCGTGGACGCCGGGCGCGTCGTGGAGGTCGGGCCGGCCGAGCGGCTGGCCCACGCGGGTGGGCCGTACTCGCGGCTGCACGCGGCGTGGACTGCGCAGCACTCCTGATTCCGGACGTGACCCGGACGTGCTCCGACCCTGGACCACCGCGACGCGCTCGGGCACGATGACGGCTGCCTGAGCCGTCCGGGCTCACCGGCGGGAGGAGCGGACGTGGCGTCGTTCACACGAGGTTTCGCAGGCCGGCGCCGGGAGGTGGACCCGGACCTCCCACCCGGGCAGACCCTCGTGCGGGACTGGCCGGTGCTGTCGGCGGGCGCCACCCCCTACGTCGACCGGGACGAGTGGAGCTTCTCCATCGCCACCGAGACCGGCGCCGTCCACACCTGGAACTGGGCGGAGGTGCAGGCGCTCGGGCCACAGGACATCACGGTCGACATCCACTGCGTCACCCACTGGTCGAAGCTGGGGATGGCCTGGCGCGGGGTGTCCCTGGACCGCCTCTTCGAGGACGTGGACACGTCCTACGACTACTGCATGGCGCACTCCTACGGCGGCTACACGACGAACGTCCCGCTGGCGGAACTGCTCGACGGGCAGGCGTGGGTGGCGTTCGAGGCCGACGGTGAACCGCTCACGCCCGAGCACGGTGGCCCGGCGCGGCTGCTCGTCCCCCACCTGTACTTCTGGAAGAGCGCGAAATGGCTGCGCGGCATCGTCATGCAGGAGACGGACGAGCCGGGGTTCTGGGAGAACGCGGGGTACAACCTCCACGGTGACCCGTGGAAGGAGGAGCGGTACTGGTGACGGCCGTCGAGACCGTGACCGCCGTCCGCCGTCACCGGCCGGCCTGGCACGCGGCGACGGTGGAGGACGTGCAGGCCGAGACGCCGCGGGCCCGCCGCATCGTGCTGCAGGTGCCGACCTGGCCGGGCAGCACCGCCGGGCAGCACCTCGACCTGCGGCTGACCGCGGACGACGGGTACCAGGCGACCCGCTCGTACTCGGTCGCCTCCACGGGCGACGGAACGCGCGTCGAGCTCGCGGTGGACCGCGTCGAGGACGGCGAGGTGTCGCCCTTCCTCGTCGACGCCCTCGAGGTCGGCGATGCGCTGGAGGTGCACGGGCCGCTCGGCGCGTGGTTCGTGTGGGAGCCGACCGCCGACGGCGGACCGACGCAACTGATCGCCGGCGGCTCGGGTGTCGTGCCGATGGTGGCGATGGTCCGCGCGCACGCCGCGGCGCAGCACCCCTCGCCGATGCGGCTGCTCTACGCGGCGCGGACTCCGGAGGACGTCTTCTTCCGGCGCGAACTGGACGAGTCGGTGTCCCACGACGCTGGGTTGGAGGTCGAGTACGTGTTCAGCCGCCGGTCCCCCGCCGGTTCCACCCGGGCCCCGGGTCGGCTCACCCGCCTGGTGCTCGAGGAGGTCGCCCTGCCGGCGGAGGTGGGCCCGACCGTCTTCGTGTGCGGGTCCACACCGTTCGTCGAACAGGTGATCCGCTGGCTCCTGGACCTGGGGCACCCGTCCGACAAGATCCGTGCGGAACGTTTCGGAGGTTCGTGATGCTCGACGGGAACGCCGTGGCCGGGGTCCTGGCCGAGATCTTCGACCGGGACATGACCGACGCCCTGTTGCGCTGCAACGGGTGTGGCGTGACGGGCAGCGTCGCCGGCGCCAGTGTCGTGGTGAACGACGTGGGGTCCGTGGTGCGCTGCCGCAGTTGCCAGGCCGTCCTGCTGACCGTCGTCGACGACGGCGAGCACCGGTGGCTGGGGACTCCGGGGCTGCGGGTGCTCGGAGTCTCCGTCCGTCGCTGACCGGGCCGTGAAACACGTGTGGGGAGCGGCCCCTTCCCCCCCTGAAAGGAGAAGGGACTGCTCCCCACAACGCTCACTCAAAGTTGAGTGGCCGGCGGTGACCTACTCTCCCACCCAGTCTCCCGAGCAGTACCATCGGCGCTGGTGGGCTTAGCTTCCGGGTTCGGAATGAGACCGGGCGTTTCCCCACCGCTATGACC
>NZ_JBJLSI010000043.1:0-36752 GCF_050871945.1 Kineococcus deserti
CCCCCCCCCCCCCCCCCCCCCCCCCCCCCCCCCCCCCCCCCCCCCCCCCCCCCCCCCCCCCCCCCCCCCCCCCCCCCCCCCCCCCCCCCCCCCCCCCCCCCCCCCCCCCCCCCCCCCCCCCCCGGGGGGTGGGGCCGTCAGACGATCCCGCCGTTGACGCGCACGACCTGACCGTTGACCCAGCGCCCCGGGCCGGCGAGGAAGGCGACGACCTCGGCGATGTCGGCGGGCTCGCCGAGACGTTCCAGCGGCGGCTGCTGGGCGAGACGCTCGACGGTCTCCTCGTCCTTGCCGTCGAGGAACAGGTCGGTGGCGGTGGGTCCGGGGGCCACGGCGTTGACGGTGACGTCCCGGCCGCGCAGTTCGCGCGCGAGGATCATCGTCACGCCTTCCACCGCGCTCTTGCTGGCGACGTAGGGACCGTAGGTCGGGAACTGCAGACCGACCACGGAGGTCGAGAACGTCACGACCGCTCCCCCGTCGCGCACGCGGCGGGCGGCTTCGCGGGCGACGACGAACGTTCCGCGGACGTTGGTGCGGTGCAGGGCGTCCAGGTCGTCCAGATCGAGGTCGGCGATGGTGGACAGGTGCATCCGGCCGGCCGCGTTCACGACGACGTCGACGCCGCCGAACTCCTCCTGCGCCCGGTCGAACATCGCCGCGACGGCCCGCTCGTCGGCGACGTCGGCCTGGACGGCGACGGCACGGCCCCCGGCCGCGGTGATCTCCCCGACGACCTCGGTGGCCGGCTGCTGCGACCCGGCGTAGCCGACGACGACCGCCTGCCCGCGGGCGGACAGTGTCGTGGCGACGGCCCGGCCGATGCCGCGCGATCCCCCGGTGACGACTGCGACTCGCTGCTCGGTCACGTGCGCGTCCTCTCCGATCTGCGATACGCCTGATGCGTATCGTCGGTACGGTCACCGTAGCAAGCCACGCAGATCAGCGCTACCTCCAACGCGTACCATCGCTACATGGACCAGCGCACCGCGATCCTCGACGCCGCCGAACGACTGCTCGTGGCCTCCGAGGACCACGACGTCGCGACCCGCGCGGTCTGCGAGGCGGCCGGCGTGACCCAGCCGGTGCTGTACCGGCAGTTCGGCGACAAGAAGGGCCTGCTCGACGCCCTCGCCGACACCGGCTTCGACCGGTACTCCGCCCGCAAGGCCGCCCTGCCCGTCAGCGACGACCCGGTGGCCGACCTGCTCGCCGGCTGGGACGACCACACGGCCTTCGCCGTGGCCAACCCGGCGCTGTACCAGTTGATGTTCGTCCCGCGCCCGCGCTCGCAGTCCACGGCCCGCCGGCGCGTCTTCGACCTGCTCGCCGCCACGCTCACCCGGGTCGCCGCGGCCGGCCGGCTCGCGGTCGACGTCGACCACGCCGCTCAGGTGGTCCTGTCGGCCAACGTCGGGGCGGCGCTGAACCGCATCGCCCAGCCGGGACTGTTCGACGAGCGGTTGTCGCAGCGCATGCGCGACACCGTGTTCGCGTCCCTGCTCACGGACGCCCCGCAGCGCGAGGAGAACTCCGGCCTGCCCGCGGCCGCCCACCGGCTGCGGGCCCAGCTGGACCTCACCGAACCGCGAACCCTCGCCCCCGAGGAGACGGCGTTGCTGCGCCGCTGGCTGACCCGCCTGAGCTGATCCGCCTGAGTCGATCCGGGAACTCCTGCGGCCCGGCGGGTCTCACGTGCGGGGCAGCGCTCCCAGCAGCGTCGTCGTGAGGGCCCGCCGCAGCGATTCCTCGAGTTCGGCGTGCAGGACGCCGAGTTCGGGTTCGGCCTCGTAGGCCGCCCGGACGCTCGGCGGTGGTGAACCGTAGGCCCGTCACGACGGGTCGGGCAACCTCGACAGGCCGGTCAGCACGTCCTCGCGGGTCCCGGCCAGCGACACCCGGATCCAGCCCTCGCCGCCGGCACCGAACGCCGTCCCGGGGGCGACGGCGACGCGCCGGTCGAGCAGGAACTCCTCGCACCACGTCGCCACGTCACCCCCGCCGGCGTGCGACACGTCGACCCACAGGTAGAACGCACCGAACGGCCGCTGGTAGCGGATGCCCTTGCCGGACAGCAAGTCACAGGCCGCCTCCAGGTTCCCGCGGTAGTGCTCGCGGGCGTCCGCGACGACCTGCTGGTCGCCCTCCAGCGCCGCCAGCGCGGCGTGCTGGGCGGGGGCGTTGACGCAGCTGACGACGGCCTCCTGCGCGGTGCGCAGCAACTGGTCCCACGCGCGGGGGGCGACGAACCAGCCGACACGGGCGCCCGTCAGCGCGTACGTCTTGGAGAACGAGAACACCGACAGCACCCGCCCGTCGGGGTCGAGCGAGGCGGTGCTGACGTGCGGGACGTCGTAGGTGAACTGCTCGTAGACCTCGTCGGAGATCACCCACAGGTCGTGCCGCGCCGCGAAACCCACCAGCGCACGCAGCACCTCCGCCTCGTACACCGTGCCCAGCGGGTTCGACGGGGAGTTCACCACCAGCACGCGGGTGCGGTCGGTGACGGCCTCCTCGAGCGCGGCCAGGTCGGGCCGGAACCCGTCGTCGGGGTCCAGCCGGTAGGGCACCGGGACCGCGCCGACGTGCCGGGCGGTCATCGAGAAGTTCACGTACCCCGGGTCCGGGACGAGGACCTCGTCCCCGGCGTCGAGGGTGAGCGACATCGCCTGGTGCAGCGCCTGCATCCCACCGGCGGTGACCCACACCTGGTCGGGGTCGACGTCGAGGCCGTTGTCGCGCTGCAGCTTGTGCGCGATGGCCGCGCGCAGCGCCGGGATGCCGCCGTTGGGGGTGTAGTCGGTGACGTCCTCGCGCCACGCCCGCGCCCCCGCGGCCAGCACGTGCGGGGCGACGGGCAGGTCGGGCTCACCGACGTTGAGGAACACCACGTCCTCCAGGCCCTGGGCCAGGTCGAAGATCCGGCGGATGGGCGAGGCGGGGATCGTCAGGGCGTGGGAGGCGATGGACGGCACCCGCCGATGCTAGGACCGCACCGCCGCGACGGACGCCGGCCGGGTCCGCCGCGACGAGGGCGCCCGCGCCCGGCGCCCGGCGCCCGGCGCCCTGTCACGACCCCTCCCGGGCCCTCGTCCCGTCGAGGACCTCGAGGTAGTGGGCGTTGTGCATCAGGCCGAGGATGTTGCCGAAGGGGTCCACGACGGAGGCGCCGGTGAACCCCTCCCCGAACTGCCGGGCCGGCTGGAACAGCGTGGCGCCGAGCTCGAGGGCGCGGGCGACCGCGCCGTCCAGGTCGTCGACGTGCCAGTACAGGACGACCCCGCCGGGCCGGTCGGTGGCCGGAACCCCACCGAGCTGGCCGGCGAACTGCGCGTTGAGGATCCCCAGCTCGTGCTGGTAGTCACCGATGCGGAACTCGGCGTACCAGGGCTGCTCGAAGTACGGCGCCACCCCCAGCAGTTCGGTGTACCAGCGCTTGGCGCCCTCGAAGTCCTGCGCCAGCAGCGCCACGGTCGACATGCCTCGCAACATCGTCTGCTCCTCCGCTCGGTCCGGTGGGACCAGCCTGAGCGCTGGAGTGCTCACCTCCTGAGCCCTTCGGGTGGCAGGGTCCTGCCGCTGCGCGGGCCGGCCCAGGAGTTCACCGACCCTGTCGGCCAGGTCGTCCACCGCCAGCCCGTCGGTGGGCAGCACCACGTCGACGGCGACGGTCGACCCCCGGGCGTGGAGCCACCGCTCGGGGTCGCGCGCGCCGCGCATCTCGTCGCCGGCCAGTTCGGGCGCTTCTCCGCGCAGGCGGGCGCACACCCTCTGGCGCAGCGCGTCCGGCCCGGCGCGCAGCTCGACCACGAGGAGCTCGGAGTTCGCGAACGCCCGCCGGTACGGTGCGGCGTCCTCGACGCGGCCGGTGACGACGAGGGTCGTCGCGCCGGCTTCGCGGTACCGCGCCCACAGCGCCGCGGCCGTTCCCGCGGTGTCCGGGGTGGTGTCCGTGGTGGTGTCCGGGGTGGTGTCCCGGGTGGTGTCCGTGGTGAAGGAGATCTGCTGCAGGTCCAGGTAGGCGGCGCGCCCGGTCCGCGTCAGCGCCAGGAACAGCGCGAAACCCACCGAGGACTTCCCGACGGCCGGTGGTCCGGTCAGCAGGACCACCCGGCCACCGGCGGGGCCGGGGTCGGGGTCGACGGGGAGTTCACGCGCGGGCTCGGGGTCGGTGGCGCGCAGCGCGGCGAGCACGCGGGCCGGAACGTCGTCGCCGGTGCCGTCGACGACCGGGACCGAGTCATGCTGCTCGTTCTCGGCCAGCGCCCGTTCGACGTCGTCGGGGCCGTAGCGACGGTGCAGGCGGACGCGCAGTTCCGCCGGGTCCACGCGCAGCCGGCAGAACGTCACGGGCAGCCCGAGGTGCGCGACGGCCTCGGCCGGACGGTCCAGGACCCCCGAGACGACGACGCGCCCGGCCCCGGCCGCCGCGAACCGGCGGGCCAGGGTGCCGAGCGCTCGCGCTTTCAGACGCTCCCGGCCCGGGTCGTCGGCGGGTTCGGGGTAGCACATGCCGAGCTGGTCGATGTCGACGTACGCCCGCGGGCCGTCGAGGAGGTCGGTGTGCAGGGACCAGCCCACCGTGGACTTGCCGGTGCACGGTGCACCGCAGATCCACCACACCCCCGCGTCGTCGCGCACCCGGTCACGGTAACGACGACCGGAGTGCGCGCTCCACGGGTTTCCGTCAGACGCCGGCGCCCTCGAACGCCTCGGCCAGCAGCTGCACCGACCGCAGGCGGGCGGGCGTCGACAGCGCCTGGTGGGCGACGATGAGTTCGTCCGCGCCGGCCTCGCGCTGGAACTCCTCGAGGTAGGAGCGCACCTCGCCCGGCGTGCCGACGGCGGAGTAGTGCTGCATCTGCTGGACGTGCTGCCCGGCGGCGGTCTGCATGAGGATGTCGACCTCGGCCTCGGTGAAGGTGCGGCCGCGGCCGAACAGGCCGGTGGCGAACCGGCGCTGGACCTGGGCGAACGACTCCCGCGCCGCCTCGGTGGTGTCGGCGGCGACGACGTTCACCCCGGCGATCACGTAGGGCTCGGCGAGCTGCTCGGAGGGCCGGAACTCGTTGCGGTAGGACACGACCGCGGCGCGCAGCTGCTGCGGGGCGAAGTGCGAGGCGAACGCGTAGGGCAGGCCCAGCCGGGCGGCCAGGTGGGCGCCGAAGGTCGAGGAGCCGAGCACGTACAGCGGCACGTTCAGGCCCGACCCGGGGGTGGCGGCCACGCCGGGCACGCGGGACTGGCCGGCGAGGTAGGCGCGCAGTTCGGCGACGTCCTCGGGGAACTGGGCCGACTGGGCCGGGTCGCGGCGCAGGGCGTAGGTCGTCGCCTCGTCCGAGCCGGGCGCGCGGCCCAGGCCCAGGTCGATGCGCCCGGGGTACATCGCCTCCAGGGTGCCGAACTGCTCGGCGATGGCCAGCGGCGAGTGGTTGGGCAGCATCACGCCACCGGCACCGAGCCGGATGCTCTTCGTCTGCGCGCCGATGTGCGCGATGAGCACGGCCGGGGCGGAGGAGGCGATGTGCGGCATGTTGTGGTGCTCGGCGTACCAGACCCGCCGGTAGCCGTGCTCCTCGGCGGCCTGGGCGAGCTGGACGCTGGCCGCGATGCTCTCGCCCGCCGACTGCCCCGGTGCGATCGGAGCGAGGTCGAGGACGGACAGGGCGAGCGACATGAGAGCGACCTTTCGTACCGGTGTGGGCTTCCACGGGGCCCAACCCCACCGACCGCGCCGCGATTCCTCGGATCAGCTGCGGGCGGACACCCGGGCGCACCAGGCACCCAGCAGCGTGACCGCCACGGCGACGGCGAACCCGCCCGCGAGCGTCGTACCCGACGCGACCGCACCCAGGACGACGGGGCCGACGGTGGAGCCCAGCGCCTTGGACACCGACTCCGCGGCGGACACGCTCCCCCGCAGGTCGGGGTACCAGCCCACGACGACGGCGGGACCCAGCGGCATGAGCACCCCCAGCGCCACCCCGAGGCCGACCAGGGCGAGCACCTGGACGACGGCCGACCCGGAGGCGACACCGGCCAGCACGGCCGCGGCCGCCACCGGCAGCGCGGGGTAGGCCCGCGCGAACACCCGCACCGCTGCGGCCCGGGTCAGCAGCACCTCGTCGAGGGAGGCGCCCGCGAACACCCCCAGCGGGATCAGCACGGCCAGCAGGACGCGCTGCCCGAGGCCGGGACCGGCCTGCTGGGAGACGAGGCTGACGGTGTAGTGGGCGGTCTGGATGGCCCAGCCGACGGCCGCACCGGCGAGCAGCAGGAACACCGTCCGGGGTGCGCGCAGCGCGCCGTGCACGTCCGCGGCCAGGGCGTGCAGGCGCGCGGTGGGCGAGGTCCCGGGCAGCGCCGCGCCGGAGGGCATCCGGCGCACGAACGCGGGGGTCAGCGCCAGCACCAGCACGCCGTACCCGACGACCACCCAGGCCCACACCGCCGGTGCACCCAGCCCGGCGGCCGCGGCGCCGAGGGCGAGACCGACCGCCGCGCCCACGCTGGTGGACGTCTGCAGGCGGGAGAAACCCCGCTCCCGGGCGGAGGGGTCGTCGCGGTGGCCGTCGGCCACGACGACGACGGCGCACAGCACGAGGGCACTGCCGGTCACACCGGTCAGGACGCGGGCGAGGACGATGCCGGCGAACCCCGGGTCGGTCAGCAGCGAACCGGACAGCAGGACGTTCAGCACGACCGCCACCGGCAGGACGCGGCGCGGGGAGACGAGGTCGAACAGGGGCCCGAGCAGGACGGTGCCGACCGCGGCCGCCGCGGCGTAGACGCCGACGGACAGGCCGACCTGCTCCACGGACAGGCCCCACCGTTCCCCGAGCACCACCGAGACGGGGATGAACCCCAGCTGCGACAGGGGTGTCAGCGCGACGAGCAGTCCGGGAAGGGCGCCGGGCACGGGTTCTCGTCCTCCAGGGCGTTCGGGGCGCGGCGGCGACGCCCTCGTGCCCGAGGTTGCCACGGGTCCGGGTCCGTCACCCTGCCAGACTGCTCGCGTGGACCTCCTCGGGCGGCTGCGCGCCGCCGGCTGCGTCTACGCCGAACGGGAGGCGGCGCTCCTGCTGGCCGCCCCCGGCGACACCGAGCGCCTCGTCGCCCGCCGGGTCGCGGGCGAACGCCTCGAGGACGTCCTGGGCTGGGCGGCGTTCTGCGGCCGCCGCTACGCCATCGAGCCCGGGGTGTTCGTCCCCCGGCACCGCAGCGAGTTCCTCGTCGACCTCGCCGTCGCCCACGTCCGCCCGGGCGACGTGACCCTGGACCTGGGGTGCGGGACGGGCGCGCTGATCGGCGCGGTGGCCGACCGGGTGCCCGGCCTCGTCGTGCACGCCAGCGACGTGCTGCCCGCCGCGACCGCCTGCGCCCGCCGGAACCTGCCGGGCGCCGGCGTCCACACCGGGGACCTGTTCTCCCCCGTTCCCGCCGGCCTCCGGTTCGACCTCGTCGTCGCGAACGTGCCGTACGTGCCGAGCGCCGAGATCGCCCACCTGCCGGCGGAGATGCGCGAGCGCGAGGACCGCCGGGCGCTGGACGGCGGCCCGGACGGGCTGGACGTGCTGCGCCGGGTGCTCGCCGAGGTCGGGAACCGGCTCACGAGGCGGGGACGGCTGTTCGTGGAACTCGACGAGGAGCAGATCACCCCCGCGGTGGCGGCCGCGCGGGGGCACGGACTGGTCACCGAGGTGGTCGCCGCCCCGGCGGACGGCGACGGGTGGGACCCGGGCGACCGGGAGGACGGCGGTCGGGTGCTGATCGCGCGGCTGGCGTGAGGACCTGCGGTTCGCCGCTCCGCGCGGTCCCGCGTGGTGGACTGACGCCGTGGTCCGGTTGCGTTCGGCGCGCGAGGTGCACCGCACGGCTCTCGAGGTGCTGGGGGCCCAGCGGCGGACCCTGCACGATGCCGGGGTTCCCGGCGAGCTGGTGCTGGTGGGGGCGAGCAGCGTCGAGGGGGCGGTGACCCGCGGCGACGTCGACCTGCACCTGCGGGTTCCAGCGGACTCGTGGCCGCGGGCGCCGGCCCGGCTGGGGCGGTTGCTGCCGGTGGTCCACCCCGGGATTTGGAGTTCCACCCTGGCGACGTTCGACGTGCCCGGGACTCCGTTGCCCACCGGCCTGGCGGTGACGCCGGTGGGTTCGGAGCACGACCTGCGCTTCACCCGCAGCTGGCAGCTGCTGCGCGCCGACCCGCACCTGCTGGCCGAGTTCAACGCCGGCAAGCTCGCGAGCCCCGACGCCGACTACGAACGCCGCAAGGCGGAGTTCTTCGACCACCTGCTGCGGCTGTGGCCCGACCACCCGGCCGGCGGCCGGGCCTGAACGCGGCCGGCGCGTCTCAGGTGGCCATGTCGACGAAGCGCGAGTAGTGGCCCTGGAACGCGACCGTGATCGTGTCGGTGGGGCCGTTGCGGTGCTTGGCGACGATGAAGTCGGCCTCACCCGCGCGCGGGGACTCCTTCTCGTACATGTCTTCCCGGTGCAGCAGGATGACCATGTCCGCATCTTGTTCGATGGAGCCACTTTCGCGCAGGTCGCTGACCATCGGCCGCTTGTCCGTGCGCTGCTCGGGACCGCGGTTCAGCTGCGAGAGCGCGATGACCGGAACCTCGATCTCCTTCGCCAGCAGCTTCAGGGCACGGGAGAACTCCGAGACCTCCTGCTGGCGGGACTCGACGCGCTTGCCGGACGTCATCAGCTGCAGGTAGTCGACGATGACGAGTTTGAGGTCGGCGCGCTGCTTCAACCGCCGGCACTTGGAACGGATCTCCATGAGCGACATGTTCGGCGAGTCGTCGATGTACAGCGGCGCCTCGTTGATCGCCCCCATCGTCCGGGCGAACCGCGTCCAGTCGGCGTCGTCCATGTTCCCCTTGCGCATCTTCTGCAGGGGGACGCGCGCCTCGGCGGACAGCAGGCGCATCGCGATCTCGTTGCGGCCCATCTCCAGGGAGAAGATGACCGACGCCAGACCGTGCTTGATCGAGGCGGCGCGGGCGATGTCGAGTCCCAGCGTCGAGTTGTGCGTCGGGATCATCGAGCGGCCGGCGAGGTAGAGGTGGTCGTCGTTCGACACCTCGACGCATCGGACGGGCACGGAGTCGATGCGGCGGACGTCGGTGATGAACCGACTGTTGCGGCGCTGGAACTGGCGCTGGCGGCGGTCCTTGTGCACCAGACGCTTGCGTTCCAGACGGAAGACGTCGTCATCGGTGCTGAAGGTGATGGTGAAGGCCGTCGAGGAGTCGGCACTTCGGCCACGTACGACCTTCTCACTCCACCCGGTGCGGTAGCCGAGGCTGTGGAGGAGTTCTCGGACATCCTCCGCAAGGCGTCGAGACGTCACCGCGAACTGGACTGTCCCGCTGGGAGCCACGGTCCCGTCGGTGTCCAGCAGCCCGGCGAGCAGAGCACGCCGCTGTCCTTCCGAAGCACGAAGGTAATCGCCGGGGATGTGCTTGTTTCCGAGCACTCCAGCCGTCCGCAAGCGCGCCTGTAGGGTTCCGTGCTCGGCACGGCAGTACGAGCACAACGCCAACCCGCTCGAAGGCTGCCCGCAAGACGGGCACGTCGGCGGGACGCTGAAGCCACCGATGCCTTTGGACCGACCACCGCAGCTCCGGCCGCACGTCTTCACCTGCGACGTGTGCGGGACGAATTCCACCCCGCAAACGACGCAGGTCTTCGTCGCGACGTCGCTCTCGGGCAACCGGAGCGAGTATCCGAGGCGACCGAAGGGACGTAGCTCCAGCCCCTCGGCCTCCAGCAGGACGACCATCTCGGCGTCCGCGGTGGTGATTCGAGCAGCAGCGCTGTGCCCGTCCCCCAGCCATGCGCCCAGTACGTACGGCGTCACCAGGAATTCACGCTCGGGCAGCTGAACCGGGCGGGCCAGCTCCACGGCGTGGTTCAGTCGCTTCTCGACCGTTCCGCTGTGGAGCGTGGCGGCGATCTCCTCGGTGGTCTTGACCGAGTCGAAGATGCGCTGGTTGCGGGTGCCCCCAAGTCCTGTTGCAGCCGCGTGCGCGGACTTCCGCGAGCTACGAGTACTGGTGAACCACTGGTGCTGCCCGTCCGCGACGATCACGCTGCCGTCGGAGAACTCCACCTCGTAGCACGGGCGGTCCACCATCACCTCGGTCGCGGCGACGACCGTCGTGGGGTGGCCGTCCGCGCCGATCAACTGGTCCCCGACCGCGACCTCGCCCATCGTCGTCCAGCCGGTGGGCGTGGGCAGGGGCGTGTCGAGCGCGAGCGCCTTCCCGACCGCCGGCCGGGCCGCGATGACGATCATCTGCCCCGGGTGCAGGCCGTTCGTCAGGCTGTCGAGGTCGGCGAAGCCCGTCGGCACCCCGACCATGCCCTCCCCGCGGTGCGCGCTGGCCTCGATCTCGTCGATCGTGCCCTCGATGACGTCGCCGAGGACGGCGTAGTCCTCCTTGGTCCGCTTCTCGGTGACGGCGTACATCTCGGCCTGGGCGGAGTTCACGACGGCCTCGACGTCCATGCCGTCGGCGCCGTAGCCCATCTGCACGATGCGGGTGCCGGCCTCGACGAGGCGGCGCAGGACGGCGCGCTCGGCCACGATCCGCGCGTAGAACGCGGCGTTCGCGGCGGTCGGGACGGTGGAGATGAGGTCGTGCAGGTAGGGCGTGCCGCCGACGCGGGTCAGCTCGCCCTTGTTGGTCAGCTCGGCCGAGACGGTGACCGGGTCGGCCGGTTCGCCGCGCGAGTACAGGTCGAGGATGGCGTCGTAGATGAGCTCGTGCGCGGGGCGGTAGAAGTCCTGGCTCTTGAGGACCTCGACGACGTCGGCGATGGCGTCCTTGGACAGCATCATCCCGCCGAGGACGCCCTGCTCGGCGGCGATGTCCTGCGGGGGCATCCGGTCGAAGGAGGCGCCCTCGCTGCGGTCGCCGCGGTCGCCGCGCTTCCCGCGCCCGCCGCGTCCCCCGCGGCCGCCGCGCCCACCGTCGTCGTCGGGGACGTCGTAGTCGGCTGGTGGCTCGTCGTACGTGGTCACTGCGGCAAGCCCCTCTTCCCCCAGAGCCGTCCCCGCGACGATCTCTCGTCGGCAAGGTCTACGGGACGGCTCCGACACGTCCCTGCGGCACAGTGACCGATGACGTGGCGAGCGGTCAAACGGGCCTGTGCACAGACCGGTGGACAGCCTGTGGATGGCATGGGGACCGTTGTGCACAGGGGGTGGACAACCCTGGGGACAACCGCCGGGCTGTCGGTGGACGCAGCCGACCGCACGTCACTGACCTGCGACGATGTCGGCCGCGGGTTGTCCACGCGGTGTGGAGACGAGAAGAATCGTCCGGACGAGGGGAAGTCGGTTCTGTTGCGATCAGGTAACGGCGTGTCACGGCGTCTCAAGGTTGCCGAGCGCGACGCCGAAATCCTCAGGTTGGCCGTTCCCGCCCTGGGCGCACTGGTCGCGGAGCCGCTCTTCCTGCTGGCCGACTCGGCCATCGTGGCTCGGCTGGGGACCCTGCCGCTGGCCGGCCTGGGCATCGCCGGTGCCGCCCTGACCACCGCCGTCAGCGTCTTCGTCTTCCTCGCCTACGGCACCACCGCGTCCGTCGCGCGCCGTCTCGGGGCCGGCGACACGAAGGGTGCGCTGAGCCAGGGCGTCGACGGGATGTGGCTGGCGCTCGGCCTCGGCAGCGTCGTGGCGGTCGGGCTGTGGCTGGGGTCCGGGCCCGTCGTCGACCTCCTCGGCGTCAGCGAGGCGGCCCGTCCGTACGCGCTGACCTACCTGCACTGGAGCCTGCCCGGGCTGCCCGGGATGCTCGTCGTCCTGGCCGCCACGGGCGTGCTGCGGGGGTTGCAGGACACCCGCACGCCGCTGGTGGTCGCCGCAGCCGGGGCCGTCCTCAACGCCGTCCTGAACCTGCTGCTGGTCCACGGCGTCGGCTGGGGCATCGCCGGCTCGGCCGTCGGGACGGCGACGACGCAGGTCCTCATGGCGGTCGCGCTCGCCGCGGTCGTCGCGCGCGGGGTCGTGCGGACCGGCGCGCGGGTCCGTCCGCACCCGGTGGGCGTCCTGCGCAACGCCCTCGACGGCGTCCCGCTGCTCGTGCGGACCGTCACGCTGCGGGTGGCCGCGCTGCTGACGACGTTCGTCGCCGCCGCCCAGGGTGACGCCGGCATCGCCGCACACCAGGTCGCGAACACGCTGTGGACGACGACGGCCCTGGCGCTGGACGCCCTCGCGATCGCCGCGCAGGCGCTCGTCGGACGCTCCCTCGGCGCCGGGGACGTCGCCGGGGTGCGGGCGACGATCCGCCGGATGGTCCAGTGGGGCGTCGCCGTCGGCGTCGTCCTGGGGCTCGTCCTCGGCCTGGCCAGCCCGCTCGTCGCCGGCTTCTTCGCCCCCGAGGCGGAGGTCCGCAGCTACCTCACCGCGGCCGTCGTCGTCCTGGCCGTCTGCCTGCCGGCCGCCGGCTGGGTGTTCGTCCTCGACGGGGTGCTCATCGGTGCCGGTGACGGCCGCTACCTGGCGGGGGCCGGCGTCGCGACCCTGGCCTGCTACGTCCCGGCGGCGCTGGCCGTGCTGTGGCTGGCGCCGACCGGCCGGGCGGGGCTGGTGTGGCTGTGGATCGCGTTCGCCGGTCTGTACACGCTGGCGCGGCTGGTGACGCTGGTGCGGCGCGAACGTCAGGACGCCTGGATGGTCACCGGCGCCGACACGCGCTGAGGGCGCGGCAGGGGCGGCCACCCGGTTCGGCGGGGTCCCCGCGGCGCGGGGGCGGGAACGCCGGAGACCGGCCGCACCTCACGGGTGCGACCGGCCTCCGGTCGAACAGCTGAGCCTGTCTCAGGCGGTGGCCTCGACGACGTCGATGGTCACCGTCGCGGAGACGTCCGCGTGCAGACGGACGAGAGCCTTGTGCGTGCCGGTCGTCTTGATCGGCTGCAGGATCTCGACCTTGCGCTTGTCGACCGACGGGCCGCCGGCGGCCGTGACGGCCTGGGCGATGTCGGCCGGCGTGACGGCACCGAACAGACGGCCGCCCTGGCCGGCGCGGGCGGCGAACGCCACCGTGCGGGCCTCGAGCGACTGCTTGACGGCCTTCGCCTCGTCGAGGCTGGCGATCTCGCGGGTCTTGCGAGCCTTGCGGATCGTCTCGACCTGCTTCTCGCCGCCCTTGGTCCACGGGGTGGCCAGGTTGCGCGGGATCAGGAAGTTGCGGCCGTAGCCGTCCTTGACCTCGACGACGTCACCGGGAGCACCGAGACCGGTGACCTCGTGGGTGAGGATGAGCTTCATCTCGTTCCCCCTCCTCAGCGGGCGGAGCTGCTGTAGGGCAGCAGCGCCATCTCGCGGGCGTTCTTGATCGCCTTGGCGATCTGCCGCTGCTCCTGCACGGACACGCCCGTCACGCGACGCGCGCGGATCTTGCCGCGGTCGGAGATGAACTTGCGCAGCAGCGCGGTGTCCTTGTAGTCGACCGCCTCGATCTTGGCGGCCTTCAGCGGGTTCTGCTTCTTCTTGGGCTTGCGCACGGGCACCTTGGCCATCGTGGTGCTCCCCTCTCGTGAGAGCCCAGGTTTCTACGCCTGGGATGACGTTCTGTGTGCGACCCGGCTGACCACGACGCCGTCGTGGACGGTGTCGTGGTCGTCAGGTCGTTGAGAGCCGGCGCGGGGAGGACTCGCCTCCGCGGCACCGGTCTCGTGTGGTGGTGCGGTCGATCAGAAGGGCGGGTCGTCGTTGGACGCGCCGCCCCAGCCGCCGCCGCCCTGGCTCCCGCCGGACGGGCCGGTGGCCCAGGGGTCGTCCTGCTGCGCCGGGGCGCTGCCGCCGGAGCCGCCGCCCCAACCGCCGCCACCGCCACCGGAGCCGCCGCCGGAGAAACCGCCTCCGCCGCCGCCCCCACCGCCGCGCGAGGTCTTGTTGACCTTCGCGGTGGCGTAGCGCAGCGACGGGCCGACCTCGTCGACCTGCATCTCGATGACGGTGCGCTTCTCGCCTTCCTTCGTGTCGAAGGTGCGGGACTGCAAGCGGCCCGTCACCACGACCCGAGTGCCGCGCGTCAGGGACTCGGCGACGTTCTCCGCCGCCTCGCGCCAGATCGCGCAACGCATGAACAGCGTCTCGCCGTCCTTCCACTCGTTCGACTGACGGT
This sequence comes from Kineococcus deserti, assembly GCF_050871945.1. Taxonomy (NCBI): domain Bacteria; kingdom Bacillati; phylum Actinomycetota; class Actinomycetes; order Kineosporiales; family Kineosporiaceae; genus Kineococcus; species Kineococcus deserti. The sequence continues at coordinate 14,151 of NZ_JBJLSI010000043.1, forward strand.
CGAACGTGCGGGGCGTCGAGGCGACCGTGAAGTTGGCCACCGCGGCACCGGAGGGGGTGAAGCGCAGTTCGGGGTCGTTGGTGAGGTTCCCGATCAGCGTGATGACGGTTTCACCCGCCATCAGGCAGCCTCGGCTCGCAGCAGCTTCGTACGCAGCACGCCCTCGTTGAGGTTCAGCTGACGGTCCAGTTCCTGGGCCACGGCCGGCTCGGTGGTGAGCTCGATGACCGCGTAGATGCCCTCGGACTTCTTCTTGATGTCGTAGGAGAGCCGGCGGCGACCCCAGATGTCGACCTTGCCGACCTCGCCACCACCCTGGCGAACCACGTTCAGGAAGCGGTCGAGGGACGGGGCGACCGTCCGTTCTTCCAGCTCCGCGTCGAGGATCACCATGAGCTCGTACTGACGCGCGCTCATTCCCCACCTCCTTCGGTCTCAGGCGGCCACGGTCTCTCCGTGGCAGGAGGGTCTCGGTGTGCGTCGCCCCCACCCCACCGTGTGCACGGACGGGCGGAGGACCAGACGAGTCTACCGGCCCCACGGCGCCCACTGTGCCGCAGCGGACCGGCGCACCCTGCCGGGCAGGCCCCGTCATCCACAGCCGGGCGCCGCCGGCGGGCCTGTGCACGCTCAGGCGACGCGCACCACGAGGGCGTCGGGTGCCCGGTCGAAGTCGCCACCGGAGGGGTCGTCGAGGCCGCGGGTGGCGCGGACGGCGTCGTCGTGCGGGTTCTTGACGTCGCGCACCACGCACACGACCAGCCACGCCACCGCCCCCAGCCGCAGCAGCAGGAACAGCGCGTACAGCTCCGGCGGCAGCGCCCGGTCGGTGTCGCTCTGCCCGGCGATGAACAGCCAGACGGCGGCGAAGTAGGCGGCCTCGGCCGCCCACCACACGAGGTGCTCGCGCCAGCGCGGCACCGCGAGCGCCGCCAGCGGCAGCAGCCACAGCGAGGCCTGCGGCGGGAAGGCCGCGCCGAGGACGCAGAACCCGGCCACGAGCAGGAAGGCGACCTGCACCAGCCGCGGCCGGCGTGGTGCCCACAGCACGAACAGCGCCACCAGCAGCGTCCACACCACCCAGGCGCCGATGGTCAGGACGACGACGGCTCCGCCGGGCAGACCGGAGGTGACCTCGGCGCCCACGGCCTGCTGGGCCAGCTGCGGCAGCACCCACAGCGATCCGTACCCGGCCTGCTGGTCGAAGAAGGCCGACAGGTACGCGGACCAGCCCCGGGCGTCGACGAGGGCGAAGGGCAGGTCGACCGCCAACCACGCCGCCAGCGCCGACAGCACCGTGACCGCGGCCGCCCGGTGGCGTCCGGTGCGCAGCGCCAGCAGCCCGATCGCCAGCAGCAGCAGGACGGGGTAGGTGCGGGCGGCGACGGCCAGCCCGAGCAGGATCCCCGCCGCCACCGGCCGGCGGTGCGCCCAGCACGCCAGCCCGGCCGTGGCCAGCGCGACGGCCACCAGGTCGAAGGAGAGCAGGCCGCTGAGCACCAGCACGGGACTGACCGCGACCAGCAGGGTGTCCCAGCCGCGGCGCCGGCCGGTCGTGGCCCACACCGCCACGACCACGACGAGGGCGGCCAGGACGAGCAGGACCGAGGCCAGGTCGAAGTAGGCGCGCTGCGCGGCGACGGTCACCTCGTGCGGGGTCAGCCGGCCCACCAGCCAGGCCAGCACCGACGTCAGCGGCGGCTGGTTCAGCGAGACGCCGTCGGCGTAGGGCCCGAGGCCACCGGCCAGGCCCGAGGAGGTGTAGACGACGGGCAGGTCGGAGTAGCAGGCGTGCACGAACTGGTCGGGGGTGTTCCAGCCCTGCGCGCGGCAGTGGTGCTTGCTCGCCGCCCCGGCGGCGACCGCGACCGCGGCCAGGGCCACCGAGACCGGCAGCGCCCGCGCCCACCAGGGACCGTCGCCGCCCAGCCGGCGCCCGGCCGGGCCACCGAGGAACTCGCTGCCGGCGCGGGCCAGGGGGTCGACCGTCGTGGGCGGTACCGACGGGACCTCCGGACGAGGGGTGCTCGTGCTCACCCCGTCAGCTTCCCCTACTGCGCGCTCTGCGCGTCGTCGGCGTCCACGCTGGGACTCCCGCTCGCGCCACCGACGGCTCCGGTGTCGGAGTCGGCGTCCTGCGAGCCCTGGTCCGAGCTCGCGTCCTCGTCGCCGTTCCCGCCGCCACCACCGGCGGAGCTGGAGGTGCTCGAGGAGGTGGGGTTGGACGTGCTCGAGGAGGACCCCGACGGCGACCCCGACGGCGACCCCGACGGCGTGCTGGTCGGGGTGTCGGTGGGGGTGTCGGTCGGGGTGTCGGTCGGGGTGGCGGTCGGCGACTGCGTGGCCGTGAAGGTCGGCGACTGCGTGCGGGTCGACGTCGAGGTCTGGCTGGAGGACGAACCGCGCGAGGAGCCGACGTTCGCCCGGTCGGGGAAGTCCTGCTCCTCGACCCCGTCGAGGGCGGCGCGCATGAACGCCGTCCAGATCCGCACCGGGTAGGAGCCGCCGGTGACCTCACCGCCGCCGAGGTCGAGCTTGACGTTGCTCGTGCCGTCGGGGGTCGTCTGGAACAGGGCGACGGATGCGGCGAGGTTGGGGGTGAACCCGGCGAACCAGGCCGACTTGTTGTCGTTCGACGTCCCGGTCTTGCCCGCGGCCGGACGGCCCAGGCGCTTGGCGTAGGAGCCGGTGCCGGACTGCACGACCTGCTCGAGCGCGTAGGTGGTGTCGGCCATGACGTCGGCGGCGAACGCCTGCGTCGTGTCGGGCGAGGCGGTGTACGTCCGGGTGCCGGTCGCGTCGTCGATGCTGGCGATGGTGTGCGCCTTGCGGTACGTGCCCTGCGCCGCGAAGGTCGCGTAGGCCTGGGTCACGTCGAGCGGGCGCGGCGAGGCGGTGCCCAGCACGTTGGAGATGTAGCTGGTCAGGCCGGAGGTCCCGTCGGGGTAGCCGGCCCGCACGGCCACCTCGCGGGTCTTCTCCGGGGTGACCTCCTCGTTCAGCTGCCCGTAGACGGTGTTGACGGAGTGCTCGGTGGCGGTGACCAGGTCGATGCGGCCGAACTGCTCGTCGCCGAAGTTCTCCACCGGCCAGTCGTCGATCGTCTGCGGGCTGCTGCCGTTGAAGGTGGTGCGCAGGGACATGCCCTGCTCCAGCGCCGCGACGAGCGCGAACGGCTTGAACGTCGAGCCCGCCTGGGCGGTGGCCTGCGTCACGTCGTTGTACTGGGTCGTGAGGTAGTCCGCGCCGCCGTACATCGCCGTGACGCCGCCGGTCGCGGGGTCGACCGCGGACAGCGCGACGTGGAAGCCCTCGGGACGCTTGGACGGCAGCTGGTCGTTCACGGCCTCGACGGCGGCGGCCTGCGCCTTCGCGTCGAACGTCGTCGTGATCTTCAGCCCGCCGCGCTGGACCTCCTCCTCGGTCAGCCCGACGGTGCCCGTCAGCTCGTCCTCGACCGTCTTCAGCAGGTAGCCGTTCGGGCCGGACCACTGCGTGCTCTCGACCTTCTCGATCGTCTCCGGCAGGCCGGCGGCGTCGCGGTCGGCCTGGGACAGCCAGCCCTGGGAGACCATGCCGTCCAGCACGTAGCCGACGCGGGAGGCGGCGGCCGCGGCCTGCTCCTCGCCCTTGCGCGGGTCGTAGTTGCCGGGGCCCTTGAGCAGCGCCGCGAGCAGCGCTCCCTGGGAGACGTCCAGCTGGCTGGCGTCCACCCCGAAGTAGGCCTGCGAGGCGGCCTGGATGCCGTAGGCGCCGCGGCCGAAGTACACGGTGTTGAGGTAGTTGACGAGGGTCTCGTCCTTCGTCTGCTGCTGGTCGATCTTCAGCGCGATGAAGAACTCCTTGACCTTCCGCGTGTACGACTGCTCGGAGGACAGGTAGTAGTTCTTGACGTACTGCTGGGTCAGCGTGGACCCGCCCTGGCTGGTGCCGTCGCTGACGTTGCTCCACAGCGCGCGGGCGATGCCGGTGGGCGAGACGCCGCGGTTCTCGTAGAAGCTGCGGTCCTCGGCGGCCAGCACGGCCTTCTGCACGTGGTCGGGGACCTGGTCGAGGGTGACGTTCTCGCGGTTGACCGCGGCGAAGGTGCCCAGCTCGGTGGTGCCGTCGGCGTAGTAGACGGTGCTGATCTGCGCGTCGGCGAGCTCGTTGGGGTCGGGGACCTTGACCAGTGCGTAGGCCGCGGCGAAGCCGCCGACGGCGAGCGCCACCCCGGCCACGAACAGCCCGATCAGCCAGCCCAGGACCAGCCGGCGCCGCGGGCGCCGGCGTGGGGCGGGGGCAGGGCCCCGCCGGCCCGAGGGGCGGTTCGGCGGGGCGGGAGCGGGGCGTCGCGAAGCCACGTCTGTCTGGTCCTCCGGCGGTCGGGCGCTCCGGCGGGCTCGGGAGCTCGACCGGTCGCGGCTGCGGTGCTGCCCATCCATCGGCAGCGGCCGGCGCGGTCTTCGGGCGCCCCGCTGCGCACGGTGCGCACGGTCGTCCCCGCGTCGGCGACCGTCCCAGTATGCGTGGCTCCTCCCACCGCGCCCGCCCCCCGGGGTGGGCCGGACGGGTGTGCACGACACCTCCACAGGACGCTTCCCAAGCCCCCGGTGCCCCCCTTCCGGGGCGAGGTCGCGTCGCCGGCTCCCGGGCGGGGTGCGGCTGGGTAGCCTCGCGCCCGTGCCTCCCACCCCGGCCACCTCCCCTGCTCGCCCGGCGGGACCGCCGGGGTCGCCGGGGGTGCTGCGCGAGCTCGGCGGGCTGCTGCGGACCGGCCGGTACCGGCACCTGATGGCCGTCCGGCTGACCGGGCAGGCCGCGGACGGGGTCTTCCAGGCCGGGCTGGCGTCGTTGTTCTTCTTCTCACCCGAACGGCAGGCGACCCCGGCGGGCGTGGCGTTCGCCTCGGCGGTGCTGCTGCTGCCCTTCACCGTGGTGGGTCCGTGGGCGGGGGTCCTGCTGGACCGCCGGTCGCGGCGCTCGACGCTGGGTGTCGGCAACGTCGTGCGGGCCGGCCTGGCGCTGGTGGCCGCGGGGGCGTTGCTCGGCGGTGCCTCCGACGTCGTGGTCGGGGTGCTGGCGCTGGCGGTGCTGTCGGTGAACCGGGCGTTGCTGGCGGGGTTGTCGGCGGCGTTGCCGCACGTGGTGACGCCGGAGAGGTTCGTGCTGGCCAACTCGGTCACCCCGACCGCGGGGACGGTGGCCGCCGGGGTCGGAGCGACGGCGACCGTGGCGGTGACGGCGGCCGTGGGACCGGGGGCGAACGTCGTCGCGCTGGGCCTGGCCGCCCTGGGGTACGCGGTCGCGGGGCTGGTGGCCCTGGCGTTCCCGCGTGACCTGCTGGGCCCACCGCCCGGTGGAGCGACGGCCCGGCGCGTGGGGTGGCGGCGCAGCGCGTCCGACGTGGTGGGCGGGGTGCGTCACCTGCGCGAGCGGTTGCCGGCGGCGGCCGCGCTGGGGCTGATCGCCTGGCACCGGTGGGCGTTCGGGCTGACGACGGTCGCGATGGTGGTGCTGTGCCGGCGCACGCTGGCCCAGGCCGACGACCCCTCGGCCGGGCTGGCCGCGCTCGGGGTGCTGCTGGGTGCGGTCGCCGCGGGCTCGGGTGCGGCGGCGTTCCTGGCGCCCTGGGGGGCGCGGCCGGGGCGGGTGCACCGCTGGATCACGGGCTGCCTGCTGCTGGCGGCGCTCGCGCAGGTGGTGCTGGGCACGACGACCTCGCAGCCGGTGCTGGCGGTCGCGGCGGCCCTGCTGGGCCTGGGTGGTCAGGGCGCGAAGATCGGCGTGGACACGGTCGTGCAGCGCAGCGTCGAGGACGCCTACCGCGGTCGCGTCTTCACCGCCTACGACCTGGTCTTCAACGTCAGCTACTGCCTGGCCTGCGGGGCCGCGGTGTTCCTGGTCCCGGCCGACGGCCGCCTCGGGCTCGTGGCCGTGGCCCTGGGGGCCGGGTACGTCCTGTGCGCACTGGCCCAGGGCCGGGGCCGGACCCGCTCGGCGGCCTGACCTCCACCCCGTCCCGCGCGGTGGCGGGTCAGGGCGTCGCGGAGCCGGAGTCGTCCGCCGGGGGCGTGAACCCGCCGACCCAGACCGGGTTCGAGGACGAGGACGACGAGGAGCTCGGCACCGCCGACGTCGAGTCCGACGGGGAGTTCGTCGCGGTGTCCCCGGAGCTCGAGGGCGTCGGGGACTCGCTCGTCGGCTCGGTCGTCGGCTCGGTCGTCGGTTCCGGGGACGGCGCGGAGGTCGTCGGGTCCGGACTGGGCACCGAGTCGGTCGGCGTCGGGGTGGGCTCCGGGGTCGGCTCGGCCGTGGGGGTGCGGATCCCCGGCGGGACCAGCACGTCCGGGCCGGTGACCGGCGGGGGCGCCGACGCCGTCGGCACCTCGGCGGACGGCGGGGCGGGGCGGACGTCGGGCAGCGACATCCCCGGCGCCGTCCCGGGGACGGTTCCCAGCGGCGTGCCCGGTTCGGTCGGCACCGGTACCGGCAGCGTCCCGTCGGCAGTGCCGGCCGAGGACGGTTCGGAGGAGGACGCGGAGCCGCCGGCCGAGGGCACCCGCTGCTCCGGGGCGTCGGCCGAGTCGCCGGCCGAGTCGTCGGCGCTGGAGGGCGCCGAGGTGGCCGGGGCCTGCGGCACCGAACTCGTCGGGGCGCCCGTCGAGGTCTGCGGCGGCGGCTGGACGATCGCGACGGGGTTCGGGACGTCGCGCAGCCGGCCCTGCTGCACGGCGGTGATCGCGACGGCCGTCCCGGCCGTGGCCAGCAGCAGCGCCCCGACGACCACGGCGACGGGCCGCTTGGGCAGCGACCGGGCCACGCGGGCGGGGGCGTACGGGACCACCTGGGTGTCGGGGACCTGCTCGTCCCGGCCGGAGTCCTGGTAGGGGTCCAGCGAGGTCCGCGGTTCGACGATGGCCCGCATCCCGTTGACCCACGCCGGCAGCCGGTCCGGCCGCTGCGCGGGATCGGCCGCCAGCGCCTGCAGCAGCAGGTCGGCCACGCCCGGGTGCGGGGCGGTCAGCGCGGCCGCGGCGAGCTGGCGCCGCACCAGGGCGGGATCGACGTCACCCTCGGGCGAGGTGGCCGGCGGCATCCCGGTGAGCACGAAGACGGCGGTGGCGCCGAAGCCGAAGACGTCGCCGGCCGCCGAGGGCAGCGCACCCGCCCGGACCTCCGGTGCGGTGTAGACCGTGGCGGAGCGCTGCTGGACCGGACCGCGGCGCAGCCCGCCCAGGCTCGCCCCGGCCAGCCGGACGCCGTCGGCGGGCCAGAAGCCGCCCAGCCGCACCGACCGCGGGGTGATGTCGCCGTGCACCAGCGGGGGCGCGTCCTCCGAGCCGCGGTGCAGCTCCTGCAGGACGCTGGCCGCCGTGGCCAGGACGGTGAAGCGTTCCTCGACCGTGGCGCCGGGGTCGTCGCGCAACCAGTCCGCGACCGACCGGCCGGCGGCCTGCTCCAGGACGGCGTAGTGCCACGCGCCGTCGGCCGGCTCGGCCTGTCCCGGCCGGTGCGGGGCGGGGCCGACGAAGGTGTCGACGATCCCGGCCAGCCGCGCGTGCCGCACCCGGGCCAGCCCCGCGGCCCGCTCGCGCCACAGCACCTCCGGCGGCGTCGGCTCCTCGAGGCTCCCCCCGGCGTGGCCGTCCGTGTCGTCGTCAGCGTTCCCGTGGTGGTGGTGCACGACCTCCAGGTCGCCGACCGCGGCGGGCCGCAGCGCGGCGAGGGTGAACAACGCCTCACCCGTCGCAGCCCGGTGGTCGAGCACGTGCCAGGCCTCGTCCGCGCCGTCGGCCTCGCCGAGCAGCTCGAAGCGGTCCGGATCGTCAGCGGGCCCCGCGTGGAAACGGACGAGGGACGGGACGTCGGATGAGGTGAGCCTGTCGTCCGGCCATCCCTCGGTGGTCACCTGCGGCACCTCCGCGCCTCGGCGGTGCGCACCGCGCACCGTGTTCGGACCTCCATGATGCCCCACGGATCCCCGCCTCCGGACCCGTTCGGCGCATCCGTCGCCGGGCGCCCCTTGAACTTCGCGCGACGAGGCGCTACGGGGCCGTCGGAAGGAGTGCCCGCAGGACCGGGTCGAGGCCTTCGACGTGCACGGCCGGGCGCTCGCCAGCGGCCCACTGCGGGGCGTCGAGCCGCAGCCGTTGCGAGACGACGACCCGGCCCCGGCGCACCGTGCGGGCCAGCCCGTCGTCGCGGTACCCCAGCCGGCGCGAGACGGCCAGCGACCGCGGGTTGTCCAGGAAGGCGTCGCTGCGCGCGCTGCTCGCGCCGAGCCCGTCGAACGCCAGGTGCAGCACGGCGGCCCGCATGAGCGACCCGGTTCCGCGGCCCTGGTGCTCCCGCCCCAGCCACGATCCCGTGCTCACCTCGCGCAGCACGCCGAAGTCGGTGGCCTCCAGCGACTGGGTGCCGACGACGACCCCGGCACGGCGCACGACGAAGTCCAGCCGCCAGTCCTGCGCGGTCCACGAACTCCACCCGCCGACGTGCCAGCGGAACGTGCGCCGCGCGCGTTCGTCGGGGTCGCAGTCGGTCCACGGGACCGAGAACGGCATCTCCTCCGGACCGTGCACCCCGCGTGCGGCCACCGCGGCCAGGTCGACGAGCCCGGCCAGGTCGCCGGTGCGCAGTTCGACGTCGCCGTCGGCGTGCGGCAGGACGACGCGCAGGCCGGCGAAGGGGTGCAGGCGGGCGGGGATCACCCGGGAAGACTGCCGGGTCCGGTCAGCACACCGCCAAGGAGTTTCCCGCCGGCGGGCCGTGGACGCACCGGCCGGGACCCGGGCGACCCGACGACCGGGACGACCCGGAGGGGCCGGGGGCCACGGCACCCCCGGGCGGCGCCGTGACCCCCGGCCCGTGCCGCCTTCGACGCCCGCGAGCGGTGACCGGTTCCCCGGTCCTCCACCAGGGCAGCCCGGCCCGGACTACGGCTGGTCGAACACCGTCACCCGCGGCGGGACACCCTCGAACGCGCTCACCTCGACGCTCGCGTGCTGGCCGGTGCAGGCCTGCGCCAGCCGGGACGAACCGACGTCGCGGGTCAGGACGTTGACGTTCCCGTGCCCGCAGGTGACGCCCGCGGCGGCACCGGCGACGGGGTCGAACCAGGCACCGGTGGACATCTGCACGACCCCGCGGCGCACGGCGTCGGAGACGACGAGGCCGCCCAGGCAACTGCCCCGCCGGCTGCGCAGCACGACGACCTGCCCGTCGGCCAGCCCGCGGGCGGCGGCGTCGTCGGGGTGCATGCGGACCGGCTCCCGGCCGGCGACCTTCCCGGCCTGGGAGGTGGCGCCGTGGTCGAGCTGGCTGTGCAACCGGGTGGCGGGGTTGTTGGCCACCAGGTGCAGCGGGAACCGCTCGTCGGGAACCTCGTCCGGCGCCAGCCACACCGGGTGGCCGGGGCAGTCGTCGTAGCCGAAGCCCGCGATCGTCTCGGAGTGCAGTTCGATCCGTCCGCTGGGGGTGCGCAGCCGGAACGTCTGCGGATCGGCGCGGAAGCTCGCGAACAGCACCTTCTCGGACGGTTCGGCGGGCAGCCGGAACTCCCCGGCGGCGACGAACTCGGCGTAGGGCGGCGCGTCGATGCCGGCGCGCGCGGCCGGTCCCGAACGCCACTGCTCGTACAGGTGCTCGACCCAGTCGCCGGCCCCGCGGCCCTCGGTGAACTGCTCGCCGATCCCCAGGCGGTGCGCGAGTCCGGACAGCACCTGGTAGTCGTCGCGGGCCTGCCCCAGCGGGGCGTGGACCCGGCCCATCGCGATGAGCCGGTCGTCGTAGCGGGCGGCGCCGATGTCCTCGCGTTCCAGCGTCGTCGTGGCGGCGAAGACGACGTCGGCGTGCCGGGCGGTGGAGGTCCAGAACGGTTCGTGGACGACGACCGTCTCGGCCGCGGCGAACGCGCGCTGCAGACGCCGCAGGTCCTGGTGGTGGTGGAACGGGTTGCCCCCGGCCCAGTGCACGAGCCGCAGGTGCGGGTAGGTCTCGTGCCGGCCGTCGACCTCGTACGGCTCACCGGGGTGCAGCAGCGCGTCGGCGATGCGCGCGACGGGGATCCGCAGCCGCAGCGGGTCGGCGAACTGGGGGAACGTCGGCAGCGGGTAGCTGCCGGCCCGTCTGCCGACGCCGCCGGTGGAGGCGTAGCCGTGGCCGAAACCCCCACCGGGCAGGCCGATCTGGCCGACCATGGCGGCGAAGGCGACCGCGGCCCACAGCGGCTGCTCACCGAAGCGGGTCCGCGCGACCGACCAGCTGACCGTGACCATGGTGCGGCCCCGCACGGCGCGGCGGGCCAGTTCCCGGATGCGCGCCGCCGGGATCCCCGTGATCTCCGCGGCCCACTCTGGCGTCCTGTCCTGCAGCGAGGCCAGGAACTCGGCGGATCCCGCCGTGCACCGTTCGAGGAACTCCGCGTCGTAGCTCCCGTCGGCCAGCAGGACGTGGCACATCGCCAGCAGCAGCGCCGCGTCGGTCCCGGGGACGACGTCGAGCCAGTCGGCGTCGAGTTCTGCGGCCAGGTCGTCGCGCAGCGGGGAGACCAGCACGAACTGCGCCCCGCGCGCCCTGGCGCCGCGCAGCCGGCCCGCGACCTCGTGGCGGCTGATCCCGCCGCCGGCGACCTCGGAGTTCTTCGCCGGCAACCCGCCGAAGGCGATCACGAGGTCGGTGTGGGCCTCGATGCTCGACCACGCCGTGGGCGAGATCAGTGGTTCCTGACTGCCGACGACGCGCGGCATGAGGACCTCGCCGACACCGTGGCTGTACGTCCACGAGGAGCGCACGGCCCCGCCGAGGAGGTGGGAGAACCGGTGCAGCTGGCTCTGGGAGTGGTGGAACCGGCCCGCGCTGGCCCAGCCGTAGGAACCGGCGAACACCGCCTGCGGGCCGTGCTCGTCCAGCACCCGCGTGTACTCCGCGGCGACGCGGTCGAGCAGTTCGTCCCACTCCACGGGCAGGTACCCGTCACGACCGCGACGGTCGTCCGGGCCCGGTCCGTCCTGCCACCAGCCGCGCCGCACGTGCGGGCGCAGCACTCGCGCCGTCGGCGTCGCCGCCACCGGGATGTTGGCCAGCAGGGCCGAGGGGGCCGGGTCGTCGGGGTGCGCCGTGAGCTGGACCCCTTCGGCCGTGACCTCGGCGCGGAAGGCGCCCCAGTGGGAGGAGTGCGGGATGCTCACCCGCCGATCATCCCCCGTTCGACGGCCGCGCCCGGCGCACCGGAGGCGTCCACCCGCTCCCGCGCCAGCGTCCACAGGCTGAGCAGGGACAGGACCGCGACGACGACCATGGTCACCGCCATCGGCCGCGCGTCGGACTCCCCCGCCAGGCCCACGACGGGCGAGGCCAGCGCACCCAGGCCGAACTGCAGCGCGCCGAGGACGGCCGAGCCGGTGCCGGCGTTGCGCGGGACCCGGCCCGTGGCCAGGCTCGTCGCGTTGCCCAGGACGAACCCGAGGCTGGAGACCGCGAGGAACAGCAGCACCAGCACGCCCCAGCGCGGGGCGCCGGCCAGCACGACGGCCAGCAGCGCCGCGCAGTCCACGACGAGCACCGCGACCCCGCCGCGCAGCATCGTCAGCGGGGCCAGCCGGCCGGTCAGGGCACCGCTGGCCGCGCTCGCGGCGACGAGGCCGAAGGCGTTGGCCGCGAAGGCGATCGAGTACTGCACGGTGCTCAGCCCCAGGACGTTCTGGTAGACGAAGGAGCTCGCCGAGATGTAGGCGAACATCGAGGTGAAGGCGAAGGCGAAGGTCAGCGTGTACCCGAGGTAGACGCGGTCGCCGAGCACCTCGCGCGCCGCGCGCCAGGTCGCGGCCAGCCCGCCGGGGCGGCGGCGTTCGATCGGCAGCGACTCCGGGACGACCGCCACGACGGCCAGGACCATGACGACGGCGATCGCGGCCAGGATCCAGAAGATCCCGCGCCAGCCGACCGCACCGAGCAGCGAGCCACCGAGCAGCGGCGCGACGACGGGGGCGACCCCGGAGATCACCATCATGAGGCTGAACAGCCTGGCGGCCCGTTCGCCGGCGGCCCGGTCGGCGATGACGGCGCGCGACAGCACGATCCCCGCCGCACCGCTGAACCCCTGGACGAAGCGGGCGGCCACGAGGACGGCCTCGTTCGGGGCGATCGCGCAGACCGCGCCGGCGAGCGCGCAGACGACGGTGCCGGCCAGCAGCAGGCGGCGGCGGCCGAACTGGTCGGACAGCGGGCCGATGACGAGCTGGCCCAGCGCCAGGCCGACGAGGAACGTGGTGAGCGTCAGCTGGACGCCGGAAGCGGTGGAGCCGAGGTCGCCGACCATGGTGGGCAGCGCGGGCAGGTACATGTCGGTGGCCAGAGGGGCGATGGCCGTCAGCAGGGCCAGCGCGACGACGGTCGGGGTGCGCAGAGCGGTCACGGGCGTCCTTCGGGGCAACGGGTTGTTATGCAACCATAACTTCCGTGACGAGGCTGTCGGACGAACGACTGCGGGCCCTGGCCCGGGCCCTGCCGGCGCTGAGCTGGGAGATGCGCCGCGCCGGTGAGCACCGGCTGGCCCTGTCCCCGCTGCCGCCGACCGAGCTGGAGATCATCCGGCTGGTCCTGGCCCACCCCGGGCTGCGCGCCGCCGACGTCGCCCACCGGCTGGCGGTCAAGCCCAGCAACGTCAGCGCCGCCGTGACCTCCCTGGTGGCCCGCGGGCTCGTCGACCGCGTCCCCGACCCCGCCGACCGCCGCGTCCTGCACCTGCACCCCACCGCCCAGGCCGTGCGCGAGCACGAGGCCCTGGCCCGGGAGTGGGCCGGGGTGCTCGGCGAGGCCGTCGCGCAGCTGTCCCCGCCCGACGCCGAGGCCCTCGCCGCGGCCGTCGACGCCCTCGCCCACCTCACCGCCACACTCGCCACCCAGCGCGCTCGGTGACGTTTCAGTCACGATCTGAAATCACCCGAAGAGACCGCTCAAGGTTCCGGGGACGCGTGCCGAGTGGGTGGTCATGATCGCGAACGCTCCGCAGGGCCGGACGGGTGAGACCGGCCGGGTCGTGGCCCCCTCCTCCCGCGTGCGCGGAGGCGGGCTGCGTCTCGCGGTCACCACGGCCGTCGTCGTGGCGGTCCTGTCGACGGTGGCGCCGTGGCTGGCCGGGTCGGAGGACCCGGCCGGCGTCGTGTGGTGGCCGCCCGCGGGGGCGGCCCTGGCCCTGGCCGTGCGCCGGCCGGCCCGGCGGTGGTGGTGCGTCGCCGGGACGCTCGTCGGAACGGTGGCCGCCTGCCACCTGCTCGGTGTCGACCGGACCGACACGACGGTGTTCGCGAGCGCGCAGGCGCTGCAGTGCGGGGTCGGCGCTGCGCTGATCTCCGTGCTGGGCCGAGGGGAGTCCGCGCGCTCCGGGACGGGCGGGCTGCGCCTGCGGCGGGGCCGGGACGGCTGGCGGCTGACGGCCGGGACCGTGGCGGGGGTCGCCGCGGCCGCCGGGCTGGTCCAGACCGCGACCCCCGGCGCCGCGGTCCCCTACGCGCTGAGCCAGCTGCTCGGCATCCTGCTGCTGGCCCCGCTGCTGCTCCTGCCCGACGCCCCGCACCGGCCGCTCGAGGGCGGGGTCCGGGCCGCGCTGTCGGAGTGGATGCTCGTCCTGGTGCTGTCGGTGACCGTGTCGGCCCTGGTGTTCTGGAACGACGACCCGGGCCCCTGGTCGTTCCTCGTGATCGTGCCGATCCTGTGGGGTGCCGCCCGCCTGAGCGTGGGCCGGGCGCTGACCTGCCAGCTCCTCGTGGCCGTCGTGGCCACCACCGGCACCGCCCTGGGGTTCGGCCCCTACCGCGGGCTGGGCACCCAGGGCTCGGTCGTGCTGCAGGCCCTGCTGTTCACCTCGGGCACGGTCGCGCTGGTGATGTCGCTGGTCGTCCGCTCCCGCGAGCGGGCCGTCGTGGTCGCGAGCCGGCGCGAGGAGGTCTTCCGCCGCACGTTCGACGACGCGCTGCTCGGGGTGGCGCTGCTGCGGCTGCGCCCGGACGGCTCGGCCGTCGTGGCCCGCGTCAACGACCGCCTGCAGTCCATGCTGGGCGTCGAGGTGGCCGTGGGCTCGGACTGGTCCCAGCAGGTCCACCCCGAGCACCGCGAGACGTTCGTCGCGGCCGCGGCCGAGATGGCCGAGGAGGTCGTCGCCGGCCGCCAGGCGCACTGGCACGCCGAGCTGCAGCACGGCGACGGGGAGGTCTGGCTGGAGCTGGCGGCCGCGGCCTGGCCCACCCCGGGTGAGAACGGTCCCGGCGAGGTCGGCGCGGTCGTGCAGGTCGCCGACGTCACCCAGCGCCGCCTCGTCCAGCGCCGGCTGCGCGAGGCCGCGCTGCACGACCCGCTGACGGGTCTGCCCAACCGCACGCTGCTGGAGGACCGGCTGCGCCACGCGCTGTCGGCCGCGGCCCGCAGCGGCGACGAGGTCGCCCTGCTGTACTGCGACCTGGACGACTTCAAACCCGTCAACGACACCGGCGGTCACGCCGCCGGCGACCACGTCCTCATCGCCGTCGCCGAACGCCTGAGCGCCGCCGTCCGCCCCGGCGACACCGTGGCCCGCCTGGGTGGCGACGAGTTCGCCGTCGTGTGCCCGGACCTGCCCGACGAGGCGGCCGCCGCGGCCGTGGCCGAACGGATCGTCGCCGCCATGGCCGACCCGTTCCCCGTCGCCGGGTGGGAGTTCGCGGTGGGCATCAGCGTCGGCCTGGCGATGGCCGACGCGCACACCGACGCCGCCCGCGTCCTGCAGCAGGCCGACCAGGCCATGTACGAGGCGAAGGGGTCGGGCAAGGGCCGCGTCCGCACCGCCGCCCCCCGCACCATCGACCTGCGCGCCACCGCCCGCTGACCCACCTCCCCACCCCGACGATCACCGGAGGGGGTACGGGGGCCAGTCACCGACGGTCTCGGCGCAGGCCAGCCCGTCGAGCACGGCGGCGCGCACCACGTCGGCGGCCACCCGCTGCAGCTCCACGAGCTGCCCCACCCGCGCCCGCCGCTCCTGCGCGAGCGCCGCGCCTCCCGTCGCCAGGGCGAACACGGTGTCGCCGTCGGCGAGGGTGTGGACGGGGTTCAGCGCCCGGGCCAGGCCGTCGTGCGCGGCCGTCGCGGTCCGGGAGGTCTCGGCCGGGTCCAGGGCGGCGTCGGTCGCGACCACCACGAGGGTGGTGTTCAGCGGCCCGGGCACCACCGGCCCCGGTGCGGGCAGCCCCACGGCGTTGACGACCGCGAGGGCCCCCACCACGCAGTCCCCCGCCGTGGCCGACGCGGTCCCGACCCCGCCCTTGAACCGGCCGCCGACCAGCGCGCCCGTCCCGGCGCCGACGACGCCGCGCGCGAACTGCCCGGTCCGGGCGGCCGCCGCCGCCTCGTACCCCATCTGCTCGGTCGGGTGGTTGCCGAAGACCCCGCCGCGGCCGAGGTCGAAGACCGCCGCGGCCGGCACGATCGGCACGACCTCACCGGGGCCGGGGCCGACGGGGAACCCGCGGCCGCGTTCGGCCAGGAAGCGCTGCACCCCGTGGGCGGTGACCAGCCCGTAGGCCGATCCCCCGGTCAGCACGACGGCGTCGACGGTCGGGACGAGGGTGCGCGGGTCCAGCGCGTCGGTCTCGTGGGTGCCCGGGCCACCGCCGCGCACGTCGACGCCGCCCACGGTCCCCGGCGGGGGGACCACGACGGTGACGCCGGTCAGCCAGCCGTCGCCGCGACGGGTCACGTGCCCGACCGCCAGTCCCGGCACGTCGGTGAGGAATCCCCGCACGCGGGCACGTTAACGCGCCGGGGCGCCAGTGGCGGCTCAACTCGAGGGCACTGGCGGCTCAGGGTGGGGGAACCGCACCGCGAGCAGCGCGCAGTCGTCCTCGCCCCAGGGCCCGACCAGCTCGGCCAGCAGCCCGTCGAGCAGGTCGTCCAGGTCGGCGTCGCGGTGCTCGCGCAGCGAGGTGCGGACCCGTTCGATCCCGCCGACCAGGCTGCGGCCGCGGTGCTCGATGAGCCCGTCGGTGTAGAGCACCAGGGTCGCCCCCGGCGGGATCGGCGCGACGTGCTCGTGCCGGGCGGAGTCGGGCAGCAGGCCCACGAGCAGGTCGGTGGCCCCGTCCAGCAGCTCGGTGCGCCCGTCGGGGTGCAGCAGCACCGGCGGCGGGTGACCGGCGTTGGTCCAGCGCAGCCGGAAACCGCCGGGCGTCTCCTCCACGCGCGCCACCACGAGCGTGGCCAGCCCGTCGATCCCGAGCTCCGGCAGTGCCCGGTCCAGGCGGGCGACGGACTCGGCCGGCGGCTCGTCGCGGTCCCACACGAACGCCCGCAACAGGCCCCTGACCTGCGCCATCGTCGCCGCGGCGGCCATGTCGTGACCGGCGACGTCCCCCAGCACGAGCGTCACGGCCCCCGAGGCACCGACGACGACGTCGTACCAGTCGCCGCCGATCTGCTCCTCCCGGGTGGCCGGGACGTACCGTCCCCGCACCTGCAGCCGACCGGTGGAGCGCGGCAGCCGCGGCAGCAGGGCGCGCTGCAGGACCTCGGCCCGGGAACGGCGCTCGGCGTCCAGCATCGCCCGGTCCAGGGCCTGGGCGGTGAACCGTGCGAGCGCACCCCACACGTCGGCCTCGGCCTCGAGGGTCTGCCGCTCGGACTCCCAGACCAGGCACAGCACGCCGACCAGCCGGTCCTGCACGAGCAGCGGCAGGTAGGCCGAGGCCGCGAACCGTGGCAGCGCGGCGCGGGCCTCGACGTCCGGGAACGACGCCTGCAGTTCCTCGACGGTGGAGAACAGCAGCGGCCGGCGCTCGCGGGCGGCGGCCGCGGCCGGGACGGGCGCGGCGAGGGAGAGGGTCTGCCAGCCGGCGGGTGTGCCCGGCGGCGGTGCGGAGGAGCCGGCCAGGCGCAGCAGGCGGTGACCGGGGTCGGGCAGCAGCAGCCCGCTCCAGGCGCCGCCGAGCTCGGAGCGGGTGACGGCCGCGACGGTCGTGCTGACCTCCGCCACGGTGCGTGCTCCGACGAGAGCGTCGCCGAGGTTGAGCAGCAGCCGGTTGCGCTCCTCGAGCATCCGCAGCCCCAGCTCGGCCGAGCAGGCGGCGGCCAGGTCCTCCAGGACGCTCAGCTGCTCGCTCGTCCAGCGCCGGGGGGCACCGTCGATGGCGCACATCACCCCGACGACGGGGGCCGACGGGTCGGCGACCCCGGTGCGCTGGTCGGGCAGCCGCAGCGGCACCCCGGCGTAGGCGACGACCCCGAGGTCGGGGATGGCCAGCGAGTCCCGGGTCAGCGGGTCGGACCGGGCGTCCTCGACGGCGAAGGCCTTGCCGGAGGTCACGACGTGCTGGCACAGCGAGTGCGTCAGCGGCGTCTCACGCGCGCTCTGCCACGGTTCGGGCAACCCCACCGCACCCGGGAAGACCTGACCGTGGCGGCTGACCATCGAGACCAGGGCCACCGGGGTGCCGAGCGCGAGCGTCCCCAGCCGGGCGAAGCGGTCCAGATCGGGGTCCGGCTGCGCCGGGAGCAGCGTCCCACGGCTGAGGTCCTGTGCGGGCTGCTCCACCGGAGCATCATCCACGGTGCGGGCGGTCCGGCACGCCGTCGGATCACCGGACGGCCCAGCGACACCTCCCCCCCGGTTGCTGCCCGGGGACGTGGTGCCAGAGTTGGACCTGACACTCGACCGGGACGAACGAGGTGGCATGGCGCGTCTGGAGCTGCGGGCTGACCCGTCGGCTGCTCGGCGCACCCGTTCGTGGCTGCGCGAGCAGTTCGCGGCGGTGACCTTGTCGAGCCAGTCCCGGCAGACCTTGGAGCTGCTGACCACCGAGCTGGTGACCAACGCCGTCCGGCACGGCGGGGAGCCGATCGAGGTGCGGGTGCGCCGCACCACCGGCAGCGTCCGGGTGTCGGTCAGCGACGGCGGGGCCGGGCTCCCGCAGGTCCGGCACGTCCCGCCGACCGCCACCGGCGGGCGGGGCGTCGCGCTCGTCGACACCCTCGCCCACCGCTGGGGTTCGGAGGTCGCCGGGACGGGCAAGACCGTCTGGTTCGAGCTCCCCCTGCCCTGACCCGGAGTGCGCGACCACGGTGGTCACGCACTCCGGTGGTCACGCACTTCCCGGGCTGCTCAGCCGAAGACGTCCGGGTCCGGGCCGGTCCGCTCGTCGCGGTTCAGCGCGCTGAGCGCCTGGACCTGCTCGCCGGACAGTTCGAACCCGAGGACGTCGAAGTTCGACACGATCCGCTCGGGGGTCACCGACTTGGGGATGACGATGTTGCCCAGCTGCAGGTGCCAGCGGATGACGACCTGGGCGGGGGTGCGGCCGAGTTCGCCGGCGATGCCGGTGACGACCGGGTCCTCGACCAGGGAGAGCCGCTGGGCCAGCGGGCTCCAGGCCTCGGTGGCGATGCCGTGCTCGGCGTTGAAGGCGCGCAGGTCGTCCTGCACCAGGTAGGGGTGCACCTCGACCTGGTTGACGGTCGGGACGGTTCCGGTCTCGTCGAGGACCTTGCGCAGGTGGGTCTTCTGGAAGTTCGAGACACCGATCGTGCGGACCCGCCCGGAGGCCTTGATCTCCTCGAACGCCTGCCAGGTCTCGACGTAGTCGTCGGCCTGCTGCGGCCAGTGGATGAGGTACAGGTCCAGGTACTCCAGGCCGAGTTTGGCCAGCGAGGCGTCGAAGGCGGCCAGCGTCTTGTCACGGCCGTGCTCGCCGTTGGCGAGTTTGGTGGTGATGAAGACCTCCTCGCGCGGGACACCGCTGGCGCGCAGCGCATCACCCACGCCGGCCTCGTTGCCGTAACCGGCTGCGGTGTCGATGTGGCGGTAGCCGGCCTGCAGTGCCTGCAGCACGACCTCGGCGGTCTGCTCCGGCGGCACCTGCCAGACACCGAAACCCAGCTGGGGGATCTGGACGCCGTCGTGCAGTTCAACTGTGGGAACGTTCACGCCCCGAACCCTACGGCGCCGCCCGCACCCCGGCGAGACGGGCCGCGAGCCACCGGCCGCACGCCACGACGGCGGGAGTTCCCCGCCGCCCGGCCCGACGCGGCGGCCCGGACGGCGCCGTCAGCCCTCACCCCCGGCGGGCTGCCGGGAGTACCGCCGGGGGACCTGGTGCAGGTCCACGACGCGGGGTTCCCGGGCCCGGGCGCGACGGGCCGGCACGTCCCCGCCCCGCCGGCGCAGCCACCGCCCCAGCTCGGCCGACGGCATCGGGCGGGCGTGCAGGTACCCCTGCCCCACGTCGCAGCCGAGGTCGGCCAGGTGCTCGCACGTCTGCTCCGTCTCGATGCCCTCGGCCACGATCCGCAGGCCAAGCTGGTGCGCCAGCCAGATCGTCGAGGCGGCGATCGCACCGGAGCGGGCCTCGCGGCCGATGCCCTCCACGAACGAGCGGTCGAGCTTGACCTCGTCGAAGACCTCCCGCTGCAGGTAGGCCAGCGAGGAGTAGCCGGTCCCGAAGTCGTCGACCGACAGCGACACCCCCAGACCCGACAGCTGCGGCAGCACCTCCCCCGCGCCGAGCTGGTCGGCCAGCGCCAGGGACTCGGTGACCTCCAGCTGCAGCCGGCCGGCCGGCCGGCCGTGCCGCAGCAGCGCCTGCGCCACCTGCCCGGGCAGGTCCTCGTCGCGCAGGCTGCTGGCCGACAGGTTCACCGCCACCCGCAGGTCGTGGCCGTCCGCGGCCCACCCGGCCGCGTCGTGCAGCGCGGCGTCCAGCACCCGGCTCGTCAGCCGGTGCACCAGGGCGTACCGCTCGGCCAGCGGCAGGAACGCCTCCGGGCCCAGCAGCCCCCACCGCGGGTGCGACCAGCGCACCAGCGCCTCGACCCCCACGACGCGGCCGTCGTGCAGGTCGACCTGCGGCTGGTAGTGCAGGACGAGCCGGCCGGCGGCTCCGCGGTCGTCGGCCGAGGCGGACTCGTCCAGCCCCAGCGCCGTGCGCAGCTGCGCCACCCGCAGCAGGTCCCCCGCGGCCCGGTCCGAATCGGCGGCGTGCTCGGCGGTGGTGCCGGTGACGACCCGCACCGTCCCGCCCTCGGCCTTGGCCGCGTACATCGCCCCGTCCGCCAGCCGCAGCAGGTCCGCCGAGTTCCGCGCGTTGCGCGGGTAGGCCGCGATCCCGAAGCTCGCGCCGACGTGGACCCGGTTCCCGCCCAGGTCGTAGGAACCCGTCATCGACCGGTGCCCCCGCTCGACCCCGTCGCGGGCCACCGCCTGGTCCTCCCCCGGCACCACGACGGCGAACTCGTCACCCCCCAGGCGGGCCAGCACCGAACCACCCGGCAGGCCGGTCCCGAGCCGACGGACGACCTGCCGCAGGAGTTCGTCCCCGGCAGCGTGCCCGAGCCCGTCGTTGACGGCCTTGAACCGGTCGAGGTCGATGACGGCCAGGGAGAACGGCCGGCGACGGGAGATGCGGCGGTCGATCTCCAGCATCAGCGCGCGCCGGTTGGGAACCCCGGTGAGTTCGTCGGTGAGCGCCTCGTGCCGGTACTGGGCCAGGTCCAGCAGTTCGCGCTGCGCGCTGGCCCAGCGCACCAGCGCCGCGGCCGTCGCCCCCAGGCAGGCGAGCACGACCTCGGGTCCCAACGGCGACCGCGAGCCGGTCGACAGCAGCACCACGCAGCCCGGCAGGACCAGCGCGGGCGCGGCCATGATCGAACGCCGGGTCAGCGGCCGCAGCGGGACCGGCCGGGCGGGTTCCGTGGCGGCCACGGCCACCAGCAGCAACCCGCCGGTGTAGAGCAGGTCCAGCCCG
The DNA here is from genome assembly GCF_050871945.1 of Kineococcus deserti. Taxonomy (NCBI): domain Bacteria; kingdom Bacillati; phylum Actinomycetota; class Actinomycetes; order Kineosporiales; family Kineosporiaceae; genus Kineococcus; species Kineococcus deserti. The sequence continues at coordinate 34,898 of NZ_JBJLSI010000043.1, forward strand.
CTGCCGGCCGCCGTGCTCTGCCGCAGGAACACCACGCAGTACACGACGTGCCCGGCGGAGACGACCACCATGCCGCCGGCGAGGTACCACCACCGCGGGTCGCCCCGCGCGCCGAAGGCGACGAACCCCGCGCACACCGCGATGAGCACGTCCGCTGCCGCGATGAGCACCCAGAAGCTGACCCCGGTCAGCGGCAGGCCCGAGGAGACGGCCAACGGGCGGACGAGGAACTGCTGCACGAGCGCGCCGAGGAACAGGACCAGCCCCAGGCTCTCGGTGAGGTGCCCCACCCCACCACCGGCCCGTTGCGGCCACAGGAGTTTGCCGACGGCGCGGAACAGCACGACGTAGCAGGCGAGGTACCCCGCCTCCAGGCCGCTGCCGGCCGACACCGGGGCCCGCGTGAGGACCTCGGCGAGGTCGTAGCCGACCTCGGAGGCGCAGTAGAACGACCAGGCCAGGGCGAACAACCGCCACGCCCGGCGCTCGCGGGTGGGGCCGGCCGCCCGCACCCACAGCAGCACGACGACGAGCACCTCGACGGCCGTGCCGAGGACCAGGTCGGCGTACTGCACCACGACCCGCCGCCCCAGGACCAGGGCCACCGCGTCCGTCGCGAGGTAGGCGCCCCAGGTGATCGCGGCGGCGGACAGCAACCGTCGCTGGCCGGTCGAGACGACGCTCACGAAGAGGCATGTTGCCCTACTCAGCGTCGACAGACCACGGTTCCGGAAGTCCGTCGTGATTCAACTACCGGCAGGATGTCGCCATGGACCTCACCGCCTTCACCGCAGCCCTGCCCAAGGTGGAACTGCACCTGCACCTCGAGGGCACCCTCGAGCCCGACCTCAAGCTCGAGCTCGCCCGCCGCAACGGCGTCGACATCGGGCAGCGGACCGTCGAGGAGGTGCGGGCGACGTACGTCTTCGACTCCCTCGCCTCGTTCCTGGCCGTCTACTACCCGGCGATGGACGTCCTGGTGACCCGCGCCGACTTCCGCGACCTGGCGATGGCCTACTTCCGCAAGGCCGCCTCGCAGAACGTGCGGCACGCCGAGGTGTTCTTCGACCCGCAGGTGCACGTGGCCCGCGGGGTGGCCTTCGAGGACGTCGTCCTCGGCTACCACGACGCCGTCCTCGACGCCCGGCGCGAACTGGGTCTGAGCGCGGGCCTGATCATGTGCTTCGTCCGCGACCTGCCGGTCGAGAGCGCCGAGGCCGTCCTGGAGCAGGCCCTCGGGTTCCGCGGGCAGATCGTCGGCGTCGGCCTGGACTCCGACGAACGCGGCAACCCGCCGGCGAAGTTCGCGCACCTGTTCGCCCGGGCGCGCGAGGCGGGGTTCAAGCTCACCGCCCACTGCGACATCGACCAGGAGAACACCACCGAGCACATCCGGCAGGCGCTGGAGGACATCGGCGTGGACCGGATCGACCACGGCACGAACGTCGTCGAGGACCCGCGGTTGCTCGCGCTGCTCACCGAACGCGGCACCGGCCTGACCTGCTGCCCGATCTCGAACTCCTTCGTCACCGACGACAGCCGCGCCGGGGTGATCGCGGACCTGCTGCGCCGCGGGGTGAAGGTGACGGTCAGCTCCGACGACCCGGCCTACTTCGGCGGCTACGTCACCGAGAACCTCGTCCACCTGACCCGCGGCGCCGACCTCGCCCCGGACGAGCTCATCCAGCTGCAGCGCAACGCCATCGAGATCTCCTGGGCTCCCGAGGAGGTCAAGGAGGACTTCCTCGCCGAACTCGACGCCTACGAGGCGCTCGTCGCCCCGGACCTGTGACGGGGCGGCCGGGCGGGTTCGGACCGTTGACGCATCGGGCCGGACCTACCGGCCCGATGCGTC
>NZ_JBJLSI010000044.1:0-36235 GCF_050871945.1 Kineococcus deserti
GGGTTTCCTCGCTGCGCTCGGAAACCTGCGCTCGCGCTGCGCGCTCCCGCCGCGGCTATCGTTGCACTGCAGTAAGTTGCAGCGATCAAACTCCCTACCCCCTCGCTGCGCTCTGGGGCCCCGATCACCAACTAACTCTCCCCCGGAGTTTCACCTCGCTGCGCTCGGGCGAAACTCCTCAGCCTTGCACCTGCAAGTTCACGCCGCTGCGCGGCTAGATCGGTACCGCAAACTACGCCCTGAACAAAAAGTGACTCCCCATGCTGAGTGCAGGTGTCAGTGTTTGTCATAGTCGGGGGGATGCTGAACCGCCGGATTGGGCCTCAACAATATGGCTATGCCTGGTGGCCCGACGACGGGCAACAGTTGCCGATTACAGTCGTCGAACCCGGAGGGATGGGGTCGACGAAGTCAGTACAGCGACCGGCGGCAGGCGCTTGCTCGCAACGCATGACCTGCCGGGCGCCGAAGCGTCCGATGCTCACCGCGGTGCATGGATCGTCGCCTGCGTCGGTCAGGAGCATCACCGGCCCGCGAGCGCCGGGGCCGGCGGTGAGGTAGGTCGCGGGGATGAGGTCGGCGGGCGCAGGGTTCCGCCGGGCCGGCTTGTCCGCGGTGCTGATGCGCGTTGTCGTGTGTGGTCCACCAAGTTGGCGTGCTGTGCTCTGGGGCGCGAACTGCAGGGGTGATCCGCTGACGATGCGCTCATGCTGCGAACGCTGGTTGCTGAGCAGGGGTGAACGTCTTGCAGAGAGCTCATCGATGGTGATCGATGAGCTTAAGCATTACGCCGTGCCCTCATGGCCCTTGTGACGTCGCCGGCAGTCATCGAGCCTGGCGTCCTCACGGCCAACGTGATGGTGGTCGAGTCCTCAGTCGAGTCCTCAGGGGCGCGTGGCCGGCGCCGCTGTGGTGGTGACTGTTCGGCATCGGTGGCCGGTGGGGCCAGGACTGTGACCGGGCCCGGCACACCGGTGCCATCGGTGCACCCGTGTGGCACGCTGGACCCAGATGACGACGAGCGAACAGGACGACTCTTCAGCCCCATGACATTTGCGGCTCGACGACGTGGCAGCCACCAGGACGTTGCACCTCCTGGGACATTGCACCTACTGGGCTGCAGGTCGCACCACTGAACCGCCATCTGCAGCAGGCAGGAGTGATGACATGCCCCGGATCAACGCAGACCGCGCCGGCACCCTCACCCTGACCTCCTTCGCCACCCTCACCCTCCTGCCCCTGCTGGCCCTCCTGCCCCTGCGGGCCCCCGCGATGCCCGGTGAGCGGGTCCTCCTGCTGCTGGCCGCGGTGCCAGCTGCCGCACTGTTCAACTACCTCGCCGGCCACCTGACCGGCGACGCCGCTGAATCAGCTGGCTGCGCCGCTCACCGTCACGATGAGCAGCTGCAAGACATCCAGCGCCACCTCGCACAGCTGCAGGCCGCACAACGCAGTGCCACCACCATCCAGCCTTCCGCGCCGGTGACCCCACCGGTCAGTGAGCCCGTTCCCGGCCCCGGGACCGGCTCACCCATCAGCGGTGGCCACCTGGCCACCCTGGCCCGGCCCCCCGCAGGCCGACACCCCGGCAGCTGATACCGAGCTCAGTTCAGCCAAGTTCAGCTAAGCGCTCTTGCGAGCGCCGCACGACCTGGGCCGGCTCAGTCGCAGCAGGGCTAGAGCGCTGAGGCCCCTTCAGGTCATCACCGCCGTGTCATCTGCCCACCGCAGCGGCGCACCACCTCACCCAGTGACACACCCCACCACCCTCACAACGGGCCCCACGACCCATCCATGACACATCCGTCCGGGGCCCTTCCATCGGAGACCTTCCATGACTCAGACCCCCGCCTCCGCAAGCGCCGCGCACCTGCACACCAGCGACCCCAATGACGCTCATGGCAACGCCGACGGCAACGCCAAGGGCAACGGCCAGGACAAGGACAATGGCGCAGGCGTGGACGTCACCGACCTGACCAAAGCTCGCCGCAAGACCGAGTGCGACGTGGAGTGTGACGTTGAGTGTGACGTGCAGGACCTGGCCACCCGCGCAGCCCGAGCCCGCCAGATCAACGCCCACCGCGCCACCTACGCCGCCGCAGCCGTGCACCGGCACGGCCAAGTCAGCCGCAGCGACGCCGACGGCCTACCGCAAGCCCTCGTAGAACTGCTGGCCGACCTGCACCACCTGTGCGACAGCTGCGACCTCGACCTGGCGCCCCTGTACCAAGCCGCCGTCCTGGTCCACGCCCGCGAAACCCACGCCGCCTAAGCGACCCGCCACGTCAGGCCCGTCACTTCAGGCCCATCACCTCAAGACCCGCCGCCCCTGGCCCATGGCGCAGCCCTGCTCCACCAGGCAACGCCAGAGGCCACCAGGCAACGCCATGAGGCCGTCACGCCGTTCCACAGCCCCGCAATCTCTGCTCCTGCTCACCGCCGGCCCTGCGCAAGTCCCGACATGTCGCGGTCATCCGGCGCTGCGGCGTCTCTTCTCACCGCGCGGGCCGCGCGCTCGTGCCGGTGGCCGAACCGCCGGACAACACGCGGACGCTGATGGAAGCGCGGTGAGCGGCACGCGGCTCCAAACCACCACGCGGCACAACTTCACAACAAGTCTTGTACGTCATGTCTTGTGGCTCTAGGGTCAGGTTGTGACTCCCAAGGCCATGCACCTGACCGACCCCACTGCGATGCGGGCCTTGGCCCACCCCACCCGCTTGGCGCTGCTGGGCGAGCTGCGCAGCACCGGCCCCTCCACCGTGGGCCGGCTCTCGATCACCCTCGACGAGGCGCCGGGCTCGATCAGCTACCACCTGCAGCGCTTGGCAGCCATCGGCCTGATCGCTGAGGCACCCGAGCTGGCCGCCAACGGGCGCGAGCGTTGGTGGCGCGCCGAGCACGAGCTGACCACCGTGCTGCCCGCTGAGGACCGCACCGACCCTGAGCGCGCCGCAGCCGGCACCGCGCTGCGCCGCGAGTTCGCCCACCGCTGGGCCGCGCTGCACAAGCAGTACCTCGACACCGAGCCGACCCTGCCTGCCCAGTGGATCGCCGCCGCCACCCAAGGGGATCGACTGCTGCACCTGACTGCTGAGGAACTGGCCGAGCTCAGCGCCGAGCTGGAGCAGCTGGCCGATCGCTGGCAAGCCCGCTCCGATCGCGCCCGGGCAGGCGCTGAGCAGGTCGTCCTGCTGAGCTCGGCCTTCCGGCGACCCACCCACCGCTGACGTGCACAGCCCCGGCAGCGGCAGACACCTGCCCGACGCGCACGCCAGGCAGGCGCTGAGCCCGCGCACCCGGCTGTGGGCGGTGCTGGCCGCGCACACCACCAGCACCGCGGGCAACGCCGCCACCGCGATCGCACTGCCACTGTTCGTACTGGAGAGCACCGGATCCACCGCCCTGATGGGGGTGATCGGCGCCGCGGCGATCGCGCCCGTCGTCATCGGCGGCGTCTTCGGCGGCGTGCTCGTCGACCACTTCGGCTACCGACGCACCAGCATCGTCTCCGACGCCATCGGCGCCGCCACGATCGCCGCAGTGCCACTGCTGCACCTCACGCTCGGCCTGCCGTTCTGGGCCCTGCTCACCCTCGTCGTGGCCACCGGGCTGCTGGACACCCCCGGGCAAGCAGCCCGGCACGCGCTGCTGCCCGAACTCGCCGACGAAGCCGGCGTTGCCCTGGAGCGGGCCACGGGGTGGATGGACGCCGCAGAGCGAGCCGCACGACTGATCGGCGCCCCGATCGCCGGCGCGCTGGTCTCCTTGCTCGGTGCACCACTGGTCCTCGTCGTGGACGCGCTGACGTTCGTCGCCGCCGCCGTCCTGATCGCCGCCTCGCTGCCCCTCGCCCGACAAGACGCGGGGGGCGATGTCGAACCCGGTGCCGCCGGCGTGCTGGGAGGTGCGCGCGGGTACGTGCGCGAACTGCGGGTGGGACTGGCCTTCGTGCGCGGTGACCGGCTGCTGCTGGCCGTCATCGCGATGGTGGCCCTCACCAACGCCTTCGACGCGGCCTTCTCCAGCGTCGTGCTGCCCGTCTACGCCACGCAGCGCCTCGGTGGCGGCATCGATCTGGGGTTGCTCGTCGGCGCCTTCGGGGGCGGCGCCGTCATCGGCGCGTTCGCTTTCGGGGCGGTGGGATCGCGCTGGTCGCGGCGCCGGATCTTCGCGGTGGCGTTCCTGCTCGCCGGCGCCCCGCGCTTCGCGCTGCTGGCCCTGGATCCGGGGTTGGCGGTACTGCTGGCAGGCGCTGCGCTCAGTGGGCTGGCCGCCGGGGCGATCAACCCGATCCTGGGTGCGGTGCAGTTGGAGCGGGTCCCGGCCGGCACCCGCGCCCGCGTCGCCGGAGTGGTGGGAGCCGGTGCGTGGGCGGGTATGCCCATCGGCATCCTGGGTGCGGGGCTGTGGCTGGAGAACGGATCCCTCATCACGTTGCTCATCACCCTGGCGATCTCCTACCTGCTCATCACCCTGACCCCCGCCATCTTCCCCATCTGGCGAGACCTGGACCGGCGCCCACGCACCCCCACCGCCCAGCACTGAGGGCATCTCCCGCAGTCGTGCTCACCGCGTGCTGGGTGCTCGGTCATCCCGCAGCGCGGGCGTTGCGGGGGGGCAGCCGTCAGGCTCCGAACTCGGCGTACCCGCTCGCCTCGGCCTGCCCCACCGCCACGATCGGCTCGCCAGCCCGAGCCCGCGCCAGCTGCGTCTCCTCCGCCCGCCACGCCCAGCGACCGACGCCGGCGGTGTTGGCGTACTCGACCGCGTCCACGAAGACCACCGGGTCGCAGTCGTACGGACCCGAGGCCCACAGCGGATTGACCTCCACCACCAGCCACCGATCCTTCCCGCGATCCCAGGCCACGTCCAACGCGCACACCGACGGGCACTCCGACCCCAGCACCCGCACGGCGTGGCGAGCAAACACGGCCGCCTCCTCCGACCGGCCCGGCCAGCTGCAGCCGGGCGGCGTAGGCATCGACCGTCCAGAACGTCAGAGACTCGAACTCAGCCGCCCGCGGCACCTGACCGGCGTAGGACAAGAACAAGCGACGATCCCCGCGGCCCGGGGGCCAGACGCGGCGCGACAGTGCTGGCTTGCGCGATGACGCACAGGGCACCGGACACCTCAGCCACGCTGGCCGATCACCAGGTGGACCGTCCAGCCGATTGCCGGCTTCCCGGTTGCCCACCGGCAGCACACCCCTCGACCCTCGCGGTCATCCCGCGCTGCGTGCGATGCGTTCAGAGCGCTTCAGGGTCCTGGCCGTAGGCGGCGCGTCCGCCGTCGACGGGCAGGACGGCGCCGTTGACGAACCCCGCAGCGGGTGAGAGCAAGAACGCGACGACGTCGGCGACCTCAGCCGGAGTGCCAACCCGCCCCAAGGGGTGCAGCGTGGCCATCTGCTGCGCGACCTCGGGGTGGGTGGCCAGGTGCTGCTCGTAACGGGTGGTGGCGATGGAGCCCAGCGCGACAGCGTTGGTGCGGATGCCCTCGGGGCCGTGGTCCACCGCGACGGCCCGGGTCAGTCCTTCGACGGCGGCCTTGGCGGTGGCGTAGGGCAGCGCCCCCCGCACGGGCCGTTGAGCCTGGTGGGAGGAGACGTTGACGATTGCCCCTGGACGATCGTGGCGGCGGTAGTGGGTGACGGCGGTGTGGCAGCCGGTCAAGGCCAGCGCCAGGTTGGCGGTGATGGCCCGCGCGATGTCGTCGACACCGGCGCTCAGCAGAGTGGCATCGCGGAAGACGGCGGCGTTGTTGACCCACCCGCTCAGCGGTCCCAGCGCCTCGGCCCGCTCAGCGGCGCGGGCCGCGACCGCGGAATCGCCGGCATCGCCGGTGAGCAGGTGGACGTCGTCGTGCCGCCAGTCGAGGTCGCCGGTGATGTCAAGGACGATGACTGGCCCTTCGCGGGTGAGGCGTTCGGCGATGACGCGGCCCACGCCCTGCGCGGCGCCGGTGACGACGAAGGAAGGGCGGACGGGCACGGGTGGACTCCTCAGCGGCAACGACAACGGCAGCGGCAGCGGCAGGGCGCCTCAAGCCTGGTGCGTGTCCGTCTGGGACGTCTACCCCCAACTGCTTCGCCCATGACGTCCTGCGGGCGACGTCGCGGTCATTCCGCTGTCGTGGACGTCGAGCGGTGCGACAGCACCGGTCGCTTGCTCGACTTCGCGGATGCGATCAGTCGAAGCTCCGGACAAAGCGACGTCCCAGACGTTCCGCGGACCCGCGCACCTCGACGAGGTCGGTCGCCACCCCAGCCCGCCCGCTCGTAGGCGCTGATCGCTCGTGCGTTGTCGGCGATCACCCACAGCTCACCGCGCCGAAACCGCGCCCGGCCAGCGTGCTTCTGCGCGTGCTCGAGCAGCGCCCGCCCTGTCCCTGAGACCTCCCGCGGGGAACGCCGTGAAGACCAGAACGTCGGCGCGGGCGCCGTCCAGGCGGGCGTCGACCTTCGGCAGTTTGGTCTCCACTGCATCCAGCAGCCGGTCGAACTGGGCGTGCACGGAGTCGGCGTCAGGCTGGTCGTAGACGCTGTGCAGCAACGTTTTCACCCAATGCCAGCTGGTCTTCGGGGTCACCGCCATCAAGTTCGCGGCGTAATGCGTGCGACACCGCTGCCACCACGCGCCCGGCAGGGTGGCGCCGATCGCGGCGACCAGCCCAGCGTGGGCGTCCGACGTCACGAGCCGGACACCCACTCAAGCCGCGGGCGGTGAGGTGCGCCGAAGAACCCCAACCAGCCCGCGCCGTCCTCGGCCGAGGAGGTCTGCAAGCCCAGCCTCCCGGTGCCCATCGACGTTGACTCCGACCGCCAACATCGCGTGCACGTCCACGACGCGGCCGTCCTCACGGACCTCCGTCACCAAGGCATCGGCGGCGACGAACGTGTACGGCCCTGAGTCCAGGCGGCGGGTGCGGAACGCCTCGACCTGGGCGCCGAGATCCTTGGCCACCTCGCCGACCTGCGACTTCGACAACCGCGTGATCCCCAGCGTCTCGACCAGCTTCTCCATCCAACGGGTCCAGACGCCCAGCAAGTAGGCGGTCGCCACCACGGTGGTCAGGGCCCGCTCTGCCCGGCGGCGGCGCTCAGCAGCCAGTCGGGAAGTACGAGCCGACACGCAACGTGGGGATGGCCACGTCGATCGTGCCCAGGCGGGTGTCGAAGTCCGACGGTTGGCACTGTGGCGGTAGCCGTTGCGGACGTTGACCCGCTCGGGGCCGGTGGCGCCGTACTCGGCGCCGCAGACGGCGTCGGCCTCGGCCGGCATCAGGGTGTCGATGAAGGAGGGCAGCGTGCTGCGCATCAGGTCCGGGCTGGCCTGGGACAGGTGCTCGTCCAGGAGGCGGGCACGATCCATCGTGGGGGTGGCGCTCATCGCGGTGTCCTCTCCGACCTTGAGCGGGAACTCAGTTCGAGGCATCACGCGGTGGCCGCCTCACACGTCGGTGGACACGCCCTCACTTACGGCGCCGTACACCACTCCGGTGGACTCCACTCGTCTTCGAAGGCCAGGACACGGGCGCCGGTGCCGGCACGTCCAGCGGGACGACGAACTCAGCCGACGAGCTGGCGGTCGACTGAGCCACAGCCGAGACCGGCGCGGGCGCCGCGCTCGATCGCGGCGCCGACGTCTCGGTGCCCTGGCTAGCTGCTAGGTCGGCCGACACCGCAGGACGCCGGCCACGCTGGGTGATGACGACCACGGCACGGCGAGGGTGCTCCCCGCTGCTCTCCTGACCCTGATCGGGTGATGCCCCTCTCGGCACACACCTCCACCAGCTTGAGCCTCGATCGCTGGTCCTCCGCTCTTGGCACGACGCGGTGACTGACCCCACGGGCCGTCGAGGAAACCATCCCGTGCGTTCGCCACCTCGGACACGACGTTCACACCGAGGGAATCAGGGGACTGCGCGTCGGCGTACTGCGGCCCGAGGACCCGACAGGATCCTTCGACCTGGGTAGCAGCCGCCGCCGGGACGTTCGACTCTGCCGTACCGCGCGGACCAGAGCAGGATGCTCCCACGAGGCGCCCCGGTCCAAACGCTTGAGCGCGGCCGAAGTCCTGCAACGCGGCGGGTGGCCCGCCCCCGGGCCGAGCGGCTCGGTTCCCTCGCCGACGGGGCGGGGGGAGGCACGAAGCCCACAGGGGGGCGGCGACGATGCCCAGGACGATGCCCAGAACGATGCCCAAGACGATGCCCAGGACGCGACGTACGACGATGCCCGGGCCGCGAACCACCAGACCGGTCCGGGCGGCGGACCCCGGCGGCTCGCCGGGAAAGGGGTTCCGGCGCGTGCTCCAGCGACTCCGGCCACTGGTGGCCGCGGTCCTCACGCTGGTGGGTACGACGCTAGGCGCAGTTCCCGCTTCCGCTGCCACGGCACCGCCCACACCGACCCTGGTCGGCATCCGCGCGGCCCACCACACCGGCTACGACCGCCTCGTGTTCGACTTCCACGGCGGCCTGCCCTCCCGGATCACCACCGGCTACGTCGGCGAACTGCTCGGCGACGGCAGCGGCCTGCCCGTGCCGCTGCCCGGTCAAGCCAAGCTGCAGATCCGGTTCGAGGGCACCGACGCCCACGACGAGGCCGGCGCCCCGACCGCTCCCGGCGCCCTGGCCCTGCCGTTGCCCAACGCGATGTCGCTCGTGCGCGCCGGCGACTACGAGGCCGTCACCACCTACGGCGTCGGTCTGGCCCTGCGCCAGCCCTACCGCGTGTTCACGCTGCGCTCTCCCGATCGGGTGGTCCTCGACGTCGACGCCGCCTTCCGCACCGTGAACCGCCAGGTCTGGTTCTTCGACGAGGGCAGGTTCGTCCGCAACACCCCACCCTTCGTCGTCCCCGTCCTGCGCCCGGTCCTGCCGGGAACGCCGGCCACCGGGGTCAGCGACCGGCTCTTCGCCGGCCCCACCGCCGCCGAGGCGGCCAGGGGACTGCGGTTCCTGCCCTCGGGCGCCACCGGCTACCGCGGGCTGTCCATCACCGGCGGCACCGCACGCATCCAGCTCACCGGTGGATGCAGCAGCGGCGGATCCACCGTCAGCATCGCCGGGCAGCTCCTGCCCACGCTGCGGCAGTTCCCCACCGTGCAGGCCGTCAAGATCTTCGACCCGGCCGGATCCACCCAGAACCCGACCGGCCCGCACGACTCGATCCCCGACTGCCTGGAACCCTGACCGCCTGGAGACCCGACCGCCTCGAACCCGGGCAACTGGCTCGTCCGTCAGAACGCGACCTCGCCGCCCACCTGGCCACCAACAGCCAGACGGCTGCCAGCTGCCTGGCTGACCGCGCCCCACACCGGTCCTCCACCCGGCACACGCCTACCGTTGCGGTCAACGTCCACACGCAGAAGCACCCTGCCGAGACAATGACGTTGCAAGGGCCTGAACCAGCGCTGCAGTCATCACGTGACATCCCGCCCTGGGACGGTTCCCGCGGGCGTGTCGGGCGATGCCTGCAGCGCTGGTCACGGACCTCGGGCTGGGACACATCGCGTGGAGGTGAACAGAACGGCTCTCCCTGTCTCATCTGATCTGTTCCGACGTCTCAGCGATCTGTGCCAGCAACAGGTGGGAGTCACACCTGTGTCGATACCCGACCTGCCGAGCGCGTTCCAACGCCGGATCCCGTCGTAGTTCGAGAACACTTCTCACGCCACGCTGACCTCGTCCGCGCACGTCTTCGGACATCGGCGTGCGACGCTGGCGACATGGTTGAAACGTTGGGCACCAGCGGCATCGGTTCGACTCCTGCACCTGTGCCTCTTGCAGCAGGGCCGCAAGCAACATCGGCCTGCGACGAGTGCCATCCCCGAAGGTCGCGCGCTGTGTGGTCTTGGCGCGGCACCGACGCCACTGGCCGTTCGTGGCGCGCGGTCGTGTGCCAAACCCATCTGAACCTGCTCGAGGAGGAGATCGCCGCCCGCGGAGGCGCGGGTTCCCTCGACCCCCTCTCCTGACCACGGCGCTGCACCAGCAACCACCCACCGTGGACTGCCGCCACCCCGGCTGAACCCTCATCCACAGCGCCTCGACAGCGGCGTCGGCCTCCGCACCGTCGAGTCCGAGAAGTTGAGGGCGCCAAGCTGCCGCGGATCGCTCTGGCGATCTGCGTGGAGGCGGGAGCCAGTAGCCTCCAGCTCTCGAAGGATTCGACCTGATCGACCAGCAGCCGCGCACCCGAGCCGATGACCGGTCCCAGTGGAGGTGATCGGGCACCGCGCAGCCACCGCCGCGCCCTGCGCACCGGTACCGCGGAGCCGCCTGGGTCGGCAGCTCCGCGGTGCTCGGGAACGCCCCTCGATGTCGAGGTTGGTCAGGATGAAGCCTCCGTACCGCTCGGTGGGAAGGGCTCAGGCCCGGCCCAGCGTGAAGGTCACCGTCGGGTTGAAGCCGCTGATGCTGGTGTGGGAGATGGTGTACAGCGCTGCGTTGGTGCCGGAGACGTCCTGCCCGGTCGAGTCGGTACCGAAGAAGGGCACCTGTGCCTCGAGGTGGAAGATCGTGCCGTCAGGCGCGGAGTAGTCCGCCGCGATGTCGATGCCCTCGACGTTCGAGCTGCTCGCCGAGGCCGTCGGGGAGTCGCCGACCCCGATGGTTTGCGGGAACTGCTGGCCCCAGCTGCCGTGGGCCTTGTACTGGTCGAGCAGGGTCAGCGTCTGGCCGGTGTTGTTCACCACGGTGATGGCGACCGACGTGCTGGACTTCAGCACCGGCGCGTCGGAGGAGGTGGTGCTCGCCGGCGCGGCCGCACGGGCCGGGGCCTGCTCGGTGGTGCTGTCCGCCGAAGCGGCCGACAGCGCGGTCAGCGAAAGCGCAGCGGTGAGCACGGCGCCGGAGGCGACGAGGATTCGCTTCATGGTGATGACTCCCTGGTGTCGGATAGGTGCGGGTGCGGCGGACTCACGACCTCGACGCCGGCGGCGGGTGGCCGGCCTTCTGGACCGCCGCTGCGGAGGCTAGGCGTGCGGACAGCTGCCCACATCAGGGTCAACCCTGAGACGGTGCGTCGGTGCGCAGTACGTTCGGCCCACCAGTCGTGACAGCGGGTGCATCGGCCGTCTGCGCCCACTGGAGTTCCACGAGGAGGGCTGGGTCGTCATGCCGCGACAGCAGGACGGTCGAGCGCCGACGCTCACCGGCCCGGTGCGTGTGGTTCTCGCCGATGACGCCCCCTTGGTGCGCGAAGGCGTTGCCTTGGTCCTGCGTGAGGCCGGCATCGAGGTGCTGGAGCAGGTCGGCGACGGGCGCGCTCTGCTGGGGGCCGTGGCCCGGCACCGGCCCGACGTGGCGGTCATCGACGTGCGCATGCCCCCCACCGGCACCGTTGAGGGGTTGCAGGCGGCCGCCGTGATCCAGCGCACCCACCCAGCCACCGGTGTGCTGCTGCTGTCCAACCACTGCGAAACCCAACACGTGCAGGAGTTGCTGGACGAGGCTCCGGCGGGAGTCGGGTACCTGCTCAAGGAACGTGTGGTCGACACCGCGTCGTTCGTCACGGCCGTGCGGGCTGTGGCGCAGGGCTCGTGTGCGGTGGACCCGCAGGTGCTCGACGCCTTGCTGGCCCATCGGCGCGTCCGCGCAAGCTTGCTCGCGCTCACCGTGCGCGAGCAGGAAGTCCTGGCGGCCATGGCGGTCGGGGCCTCCAACTACGCCCTCAGCCGTCGCTTCGGCGTCTCGCTGAAGACAGTGGAGAGCCACATCGCGAGCATCTTCCGCAAGTTGAACCTGACGGACGATGTCGACGAGCACCGGCGGATCAAAGCTGTCCTGGCCCACCTGCGCAGCACCTGACGTCCGGCGGGTGCACGCCGGTGGTCGACGATCACGCGGGAAACCCTGACGAACTCCGGTGCCACCGCTCGGTGCGGTGGCACCGGCCGCCGTGCCTGCACCACCATCGGGCTCAGGCTGGCCTGACCCACCTCAGGAAGGGTGAGCGTGGTGCTCGACCTCGGTGCCGTGCACCGCCCGTCCCAGCGTTCGGACGTCGTGGTGCTGGTGCTGGCCGGCGCACTGGCGGTGACTTCAGCGCTGCCTCCACTCCTGGGCGGACTCGCTCCCCCGGCGCTGGTGGTGCGCTCGCTCAGCGGGGCGCTGTTCATCGCCGCCGGAGGCATCGCCTGGTACCGGGGCGCGCCGCACCGGCTGGGGTGGCTGTTCGTCCTGGCCGGGTGCGCTTCGTGCCTGGTCAACCTGGGTCTGTGGAACGCACCATGGGCAGCGGTACTGCGTTTGGCCACCGGTGGGTACTCCTGGTTCGGGGCTGTGCTGGGGCACCTGCTGCTGACGTACCCCACCGGAAGGGCCCGGGGAGGTCTGAACCGCCTGGCGATCGGCTGCCTGTACACGGTCAACGCCGCGTACGTGGCCGGGCAACTGCTGATCGGCGATGAACAGGGCCGGCGCAACTGTCTTCCCGACGGCTGCCCGGGCGTCTTCGCGCCTCCGATCGCCTCCGAGACGGCCGTGCAGGTACAGCGCTGGGCGCATGTGGTGCTGAGCCCCGCGGCCACGGCTCTGGCCGTGGTCGCCGCGCTGCGGCGCTGGCGCGCGGCAGATCTGCCCGAGCGGCGCCTGATGCGCCCGGTGCCGCTGACGGTGGCGGCCGGAGTGGGTCTGGGGCTGAGCACGGTGCTGGCTCGGGCGCTGGGCTGGGACGCGCACGACGCCACTCGCGTGATCATCGCTGTGGTGTGGGGTGCCGGCACCAGTGCGATCGCCGCGCACCTGCTGCTGCACGTGCTGCGGGTGCGGCTGGTGATGTACGGCATGGGCGAGCTGGTGCGCGGGCTGGACCCCACGACCTCCCTGGCCCACGTGCAGGAGGTGCTGCGTCGGGTGCTGCGCGACCCCACTGCCCAGGTGCTCGTGGCCGGGACCGATGGCCACGACTTCTACGACGTCGACGGCTCGCCGGTCGCGGCCGGGACCGCGCACCGGACGTGGCACCCCATCGGCACTCCACCGGCGGGAGCGCTGGTGCACAACAGCGCCTCTCCACCCGATCTGCAGGTGCTGGACGGGGTGTTGCGGGCGCTGGCGCTGCTGGTGGGAAACCTGCGCCTCCAGGACCAGCTGCAAGAGCAGCTGCAGCAGGTCCGCGCCTCACGGTCACGACTGGTCGATGCCGCTGACGCCGAGCGGCGGCGCATCGAGCGCGATCTGCACGACGGAGCCCAGCAGCACTTGGTCGTCTCCGCGCTCGACGTGCGCCTGGCACGCGAGCGCCTGCGACAGAACCCGGTGCAGGCCGAAGAACTGCTGGAGCAGGCCGAGGAGCACCTGCGGGCAGCGGTGCAGGAGATCCGAGCACTGGCGCGCGGCCTGCATCCGGTGCTGCTGCACGAACGAGGCATCGGTGCAGCGGTGAAGTCCCTGGCCGAGCGGTTGCCCTTGCAGGTCGCAGTCGAGGATGCGACCACCCGCCGCTACCCGCTGGCGATCGAGAACGCCGCCTACTTCGTCCTCGCCGAGTCGCTGGTCAACGTCGTCAAGCACGCCGGCACCGCCGAAGCGGTCGTACGGCTGCACGAGGAAGGCAGAACCTTGCTGCTCGAAGTGCTCGATCGCGGCCGGGGCCTGGGACCTGGCCCCTTGGGCGGCGACCACGGCGATCCGGGCGCCGAGGAGTACGGATCGAGGACGACCGGCGGGTCGGGGTTGCCCGGGCTGGCCGATCGCGTCGCCACGGTGGGCGGCACGTTGCAGCTGAGTGACGTCCCAGGCGGCGGAACCCGGGTGCACGCTCGCCTACCGGTGCCCGCCGCACCGCGACGGGATGCCGGCCTCGGCGCACCCGAGGCGCCGGTCGACGAGTGAAGCTGCGCACCGCAGCACCGCAGCACCGCAACACCGCGCGCTGATTCCACCGCGGGCTTCCGCAGACGCGGAGTGGAGTGATCCCTGCAGCGCCCGTGTCGCTCGTACTGGTTGTCCAGACCAGCCGGCTTCCCCCGATCGGAGGAGGCCAGCATCACCCTGTGCACCCTCCGAACAGCCGAAGGAGCCGGAGTCGCGGGGGCAGCAGAGTTGTCGCAGACGCCGGGACCACCCGGCGGCGAAGCACCAGACAGCAGCACCCCACCAACCGCGCACCACCTCGAGAACCCACCTGGAGAACACCATGAACCGCAAGATCGCCCGCTACACCCTGCTGCCCCTGGCCGGCCTGGGCTTCAGCGCCGCCGCCCTGCTGGGCACCGGCGCCGCCGCCAACGCCGCCACCCCCGCCCAGTCCAGCACCACCGCCGTCGCGGCGACCTCCTCGGCCGGGGCGGGCAACGGCTCGCAATCCACCCACTCCACCGCCATGACCATCAACCTGGCCAACAACACCGACCAGGACCTCACCCTGGTCAGCTCCTCCAACCCCTACGGGTCTTGGAAGACGCCCGCGCCGCAGACCATCAAGGCGCACACCACCGGCACCATGTCCGACACCAGCAGCAACATCGAAGGTGCCCAGATCGACGCCACCTACGCCCTGCCCGACGGCACCCAGGTCAGCATCCAGGGCCTGGTGCCGCTGGTCGGCTCCAACGGCGTCTCCGGCAGCACCACCAACCCCGCCGCCTACACCCTGCACGGCCAGAGCGCCTCGGGCTGGAGCCCCACGTTCAACTTCCAGCTCTCCGCCAAGTGACTTCTTGACCGCGCACCGGGCCGGTGGTGGGTGAGGCCGTACCGCCCCACCCACCACCGGCCCGCCGACCACGGCGAGGAGACCGGCACTGTCCCGGCACGCCACCACCTGCGAACGACCCGTCACCGCCCACAGGAGCCCGCACGTGTCCCCCTTGCAGATGACGGCCTTGATCGCCCTGAGCACCTGGGCCGTCTACCAGCAGACCCGCACCATGCCGATCACCCACGGAGCGCGCCGCTTCGCCCTGCCGGCCCTGTACGCAGGGACCGCCCTGATCGTCGGCGGCTTCGGCGCCCCCCACGACCTGACCGGGTGGGCCCTGCTGCTGACCGGCCTGGCCCTCAGCGTGGCCGTCGGCATCGCCCGTGCCCGCCTCACCCGCGTGTGGACCACCTCCGACGGCCGCGTCCTGCGCCGCGGCACTGCGGTGACCGTCGGGTTGTTCCTGGGGCTGATCGCCGCCAAGTTCGCCCTGGGAGCCCTGGCCTGGGCGGCAGGAACCAGCACCGGCGGCGGCTTCGGCCAGATCCTGCTCATGATCGCCGTCATGGTCGCGGTGCAGGCCGAACTCCTGGACCTCCGCAGTCGGCAGGCGGCCCGGTTCCCGGCCTCACGCATCACCGCAGCGGACCGGCGCCCCACCGCACACCGCCCGATCCCACGAACCCGGTCCCGGAACCGCCGACCCCTGCTCGGGGTTGCGCCAGGTTCAGCGCCGCAGAGGTGACCACGAGCCCGCAGCAGAGGACACTCACGCCATCTGCACCGGCCAGCCGGCCGGTGGGTGCGGCGGAGCAACCGGCCGGCACCTCGACGGGTGGGGAAGCAGCGGTGAGGCAGCGGTGAGGAGTTCGTCAGCCAAGGTGCAAGCGGTCGTCGGAGACGACCACCCGATGTTCCGCGAAGGCGTGGTCCGTGCACTGGAGTCCAGCGGCCAGGTCGACGTCGTGGCTCAGGCCGGTGACGGGCGAGATGCGCTGAACGCCGTCCGGGAGCACCACCCCGACGTGGCCGTGCTGGACTACCGGATGCCCGAACTCGACGGCGCCCAGGTCGCCGCCGCCGTGCGCCGCGACGGCCTCGGCACCCGCGTCCTGCTGCTGTCGGCCCACACCGAGTCGGCGATCGTCTACCACGCCCTGCAGGAGGGCGCGGCGGGTTTCCTGCCCAAGGAGTCCAGCCGGGCGGAACTGGTCAGCGCCGTCCTGAACTGCGCCCGCGGCCAGGACGTCGTCCCTGCTGCCCTGGCCGCCTCGCTGGTCGGGGAGATCCGCCAGCGCCGCAACGACGACCGCCCGGCCTTGAGCGAGCGGGAACGCCAGGTGCTCACCCTGATCGCCGAGGGCGTCACCGTTCCCGGCATGGCCCGCCGCTTGTACCTGGCCCCCTCCACGGTCAAGACCCACGTGCAGAACCTCTACGAGAAACTGGGCGTGTCCGATCGCGCGGCAGCGGTGGCCGAGGCGATGCGCCGGGGACTCCTGGAATGAGGACCTCTGGCACGAGGACTGCTGGGACGAGGACTGCTGGGACGAGGACTGCTGGGACGAGGACTGCTGGGACGAGGACTCCTCCACAGAAGCGGCGCAACCACGGTCCCAGACACGAGGCGGTGCACGAAGTGACAGGTTCCCGCCTGGCCCGTCCGCGCGCCGCGGGTTCGCGCCAGCAGGTCGTCGAGCACTACACCGAGCAGGCGGTACAGGTCACCACCGCGCTGCGCATCCCCCTCATCGTGCTGTTGTCCCTACTCGGTTGGGTGGTGCCCGTCGAGCACTTCCACCCCGAGACCTACCGCACGGTCCTGCTGATCTACACCGGCTGGGCCATCGGTCTGCTGCTGACCCTGCCCAGGCTGCGGGGAACCGCCTGGTTCAACTGGTTCTACTGGATCTGCGCCGCCGCCGACGTGGCCGCCCTGGCCGCCCTGTCCGCCGCCAGCGGCGGGGCCAGCTCCCTGCTGCAGCCGGTGTTCGCCTTGCTGCCCATCGTGCTGGCCTTCCAGTACCGGCCCGCCCTGACCGCAGCCGTCGGCCTGGCCACCTCCATCGGCTACCTCGTCCTGTGGCTGCTGCACCCCGACCGGTCGGCTCCGCTGCCCGACTCGGTCATCTGGCTGCACTTCGCCTTCCTGCTGTGGTTGGCCGGGGCCACCACCGGTCTGTCCCTGCTGCTGCTGCACCGCTCCGCGGCAGTCCTGACCCTGCTGGAAGCCCAGCAGCGACTGGTCGCCGACGCCTTGACCGCCGAGGAACGCGAACGCAAGCGCATCGCCGAGCACCTGCACGACGGACCCCTGCAAGATCTCCTGGCCGCCCGCTGGGACGTCGAAGCCGCCCTCGAACGCTTCCGCGGCCAGGACGACCACGACGAGGACCACCGGGACGCCGAAGACCGGGACGCCGAGGACCTGGTACGTGCCGAGGCCACGCTGCGGCGCGCGGCCACACAACTGCGCTCCATCGTCACCGTCTTGCACCCCCAGGTCCTGTCCCAGCTCGGGCTAGGACCGGCCCTGCGGGAACTGGCCGAGCAGCAGGCGCAGCGCGGCGGGTTCGACGTCGAGGTCGACGTCGAGGTCGGCGTCGAGGTCGGCGTCGAGGTCGGCGCCGACGACGGCGCCCAGCCGCACTCGGAGCAGAACGCCGAGCCGGTGCGGGAAGTGGTCTACAGCCTCGCCCGCGAACTGCTGACCAACGTCACCAAGCACGCCCACGCCCACCACGTCACCGTCGACCTGCGTGAGACCGACGAGCCGTCACCAGGCGAACGCAGATCCCAGACCCGCAACCGCGCCAGCCGGTCGATCCAGCTGACGGTCACCGACGACGGCACCGGCTTCGACCCAGCGGTCCTGCCCCAGCGGCTGCAGCAGGGGCACATCGGCCTGAGCTCCCAGGTCCTGCGGGTGCAGACCGTGGGAGGGCAGGTCGACATCACCACCCCGCCGGAGGGCGGGACCCGCGTCCAGGTCACCGTTCCCGTGTCCACAGCCGGCTCGCTGGCTCCAGGAGCCGGCACATCCAGGGCCACCGTTGATCGCACCGGTTGATCGAGGCGCCTGTCCTGCCCCACCCCGCCGTCCGCGCGCTGCGCATCCTGGAGACCAACGCCGCGGCAGAACGTGAAAGGCCGAGGAGGACGGCCGGCGTGTTCGTGGTGCTGGGTGTGGTGGTGATCATCGAGTTCTCGGGCAGGAAGGGGAGGACAGGAAGGACGCCCCACCGATGCGGTACCCCACGAGTGCTGGTCGGAGGAACAGCGATCAGGTGTCCGTGGCCGGGTTGTGGGTGGACGGGTGCGGTTGCCGCACCGAAGCGCTGCGCCCGCACCCCTGCGGGAGCCCAGCGTCCTCACCGTGTCCGGTTGCCGTGAAGCCCGCGCCGACGCGGCGGGCAACGCGACAGAACCGGTCACCCCGGGCCGAAGTCGCTCATCAGGTGCCTGGTTCCGAGGGGGTCGGAAGTGGGCACCGGTTCCGCGCCTGCACGCCCAGCATGCTCACCTGCCGGGTCGCGCGAGTGGTGGCGACGTAGAGGTCGTGCAACCCTCGCGGCCCACGTTCGGCGATCGCCCGGGGATCGAGGACGACGACGTGGTCGAATTCGAGTCCTTTCGCCCCGCGCGGATCCAAGACGCTGAGGCGCGTGCGGACAGCGTTCGGCGCGGGCGCGTCGTCGAGGGCGCGGTGCACGAGCGGCAGGTGTTCGGGCACCCCGATGACGGCCACGGTGCCGAACTCCTCGTCGGCGGCGCGCAGGGCGGTTTCCAGAGCGAGGCGGGGTAGTTCCCGGCGGTCGCCTCCGCTCACGACGGCGGGCCGTCCGCTGCGCCGCACCGCTCGGGGTGGCCGCGCCTCGGGGTCGATCCGACGCAGGACCCGAGCAGCGACGTCCATGACCTCCACGGGGGTGCGGTAGCTGGTCGTCAGCTCCCGTCGGTGCCAGTTCGGGGAATCGTCGGCCAGGCCGATCCACGCGCGCACCTGCTCCCAGTCGGCCGCCGCACCCACGGTGCCGGACTGGTGCAGATCACCCACGACGGTCATGGATCGGGTGGGGCAGCGTCGGGCCAGGACCCGCCACTGCAGGGGCGTCAACTCCTGGGCCTCGTCGACGACGACGTGCCCGTAGGCCCAGGTCCGGTCGGTGGCGGCGCGTTCTGCGCTGGTGCGCTCGTCGGCGGCCTCGTAGCGCGCGGCGAGCAGGTCGGCGAGATTGTCCGCGCCCAGCAGGTCACCGGCGCTGAGCTGCTCGCTCTCCTCCCCGTCCTCGAGGTCGGTGGACCGGGAGCCGTGCAGAACCTCCAGGACGCCGCGGGCGTAGGCCTGCTGGTCCTCGCGGGCCGTCCGCGGGCGCCGTGCGTCCGAGGGGGCTGGGAACTCCCCGAGCAGCTCGGCCACCTCGTCCAGCAGCGGCACGTCGGAGACCGTGACCGGCGCGTCCGGGGCACGCAGCAGCAGCGCGCGTCGGTCCTCGGCGAGGTCGGCCGCGGCGCGTCGCAGGCGCTGCGGGCACGTGAACAGCTCCTGCAACAACCGCTGCGGGTCGAGCACCGGCCAGCACTGCTCGAGCAGCGCATGGACGTCGGGCGACTCGCGCACCTCGGTGTGCAGGTCGGTGACGTCTGTGCCGGCCAGCAGGTTCGGGCCGCCGAAGGGGTCGGCGCCCAGTTGCGCGACGTACTCGGCGGTGACGGCCTCGAACAGCCGGGCGGCGAACAGGGCACGGGCGCGGTTGTGCCGCAGTCCGCTGGCCCGGGCCCGCTCGCGACAGGCGGCGACCAGTCGAGGAGGGACGGCGAGCGTGAACCCGGACAGGTCCAGCTCGACGGGGGCGGCGGGAACCGCCTGGCGGTCGGCGACCGCGGCGGCGAGGACGTCGAGCATCACCGGGGAACCCTTGAGCTGCGCGGTCTCCGGTGGGTCCTCGTGCTCGGTGTCCACTCCCGGCAGCAACTGCCCCGCGGTGACCATCACCACCGCGGTCTCCCCCAGCGCCGGGAGCACCTGCCCGACGTAGTCCAGGAACGTGCGGCTCGGGCCGACGATCAGCACACCCCGCGCTTCGAGGAGTTCACGGTGGGTGTAGAGCAGGTAGGCCGTGCGGTGCAGGGCCACCGCCGTCTTGCCGGTTCCGGGCCCTCCCTGCACCGCCAGCACCCCCGGCAGGGGGGCGCGGACGATCTCGTCCTGTTCGGCCTGGATGGTGGTCACGATGTCCCGCATCACTCCGGTGCGGGGCAGTTCCAGCGCGGACAGCAGCGCCGACGACGACGGACCGCCCGGCGCCAGCTGCGGGGAGCCGGAGCCCACGTCCTCGGGCGCGGTGAGGTGTTCGTCGTCGACGGCGACGACGCGTTCGGCGCGGGTGGCGATGTGGCGGCGTCGTCGCACTCCCTCGGAGAAGCGAGCGGTGGCCGTGTAGAAGGGCCGGGCCGCCGGCGCGCGCCAGTCGAGGAGCAGGGGGGCGTGCGCGTCGTCGGACAGCGCCACCCGGCCGACGTGCAGAACCGCCCCGTCCTCCAGGTCCAGGCGCCCGAAGCACAGTCCGTCCCCGGCGGCCTCCAAGGCGGCCGTCCGTCGACGCACCTGGCGAACGCGCGCCTCCCGTTCCAGGAGCGCCTGCCCGGACTGGGCCGAGTGCTGCAACAGGTGTCGCAGCCGCTGACCGAGTGCGCTGAGTGTTTCGCGGCGCACGGCGTGGAAGGTGGTGAGGAACTCCTGTTCCTCGTCGAGGGGATTCACTGGTCGGACACTCCTCGCCCTGGTACAATACGACTGCGGGACAGACAGAACGGCAGACTTCAGGTCAGTTCTCGTGGTGGAGGACGAACCAACGGGTCATCGTCGCCCCGGTCGTCCGGGAGTTCAAGAGTTGTTCGCCGCCGGCCGGCGTTCGAGCAGCCGAAACCACTGGACAGGCGCTCCCGCCGTGCGCCACAGTGCCGCGTGCCCATCCTCGTCCGTGCCTGGGAACCCACAGACGCCGCGCCCACCCTGGAACTGTTCCGGCTCAGCGTGCACGTCACCGCCGCCGCCGACTACTCCCCCGTCCAGCGGGCGGCGTGGACGCCGCCGGGCAGCGACGTCGCGCAGTGGGGTCGTCGCCGGGCAGCCGCCGGCACCCGCGTCGCAGTGCGCGACGGCCTCGTCGCCGGTTTCGCCGACCTGTCCGAGGACGGGCACGTCGGCATGTTCCACGTCCACCCCGACCACGCCCGCCGCGGAGTCGGCACCGCCCTGTGGAGGGATCTCCTGGGCCTGGCCACCGCGCGCCGGCTCGCGCGGCTCACCGTCGACGCCAGCCTGACCGCCCGTCCCTTCTTCGAGAACGTCGGGTTCACGCTCGTGCGCCCACAGCTCGTCCGGCGCGGCGGGCAGGAGTTCACCGACCTGGCCATGCAGCTGCACCTGCCCACCGGTCCCCTCGCCGGCGCCGACCGGCCCGGTGCTCCGGGCGAGACCGGCGAGA
This sequence comes from Kineococcus deserti, assembly GCF_050871945.1. Classification (NCBI taxonomy): domain Bacteria; kingdom Bacillati; phylum Actinomycetota; class Actinomycetes; order Kineosporiales; family Kineosporiaceae; genus Kineococcus; species Kineococcus deserti. The sequence goes on from NZ_JBJLSI010000044.1 coordinate 21,146, forward strand.
CCGGTCCACCGGACGACGAGCCCGCGCTGCTGCGACGAGCCGAGGCCAGGCAGCGGGCCGGGGCCGCCCTGCTGGAGCGACTGCACGTCGTCGAGCTGTTGTCGGCGCTGGGACCGGTGCGCACGATGGGCAGTCTGGTCTCCGGCCTGGTCGTGGACCGCGACCTGGACGTGGCGGTCCGGGTGGGCGCCGACTTCTCCCCGGGCGACGTGGCCACCCTGTTGGCACGCCTGGCGTCGCTGCCCGGCGTCGAGGGCTTCGACGTCGCCGACGAACGCGGCGGCCGGACACCGGGCGAGCAGCGCGACGAGCGCTTCCACGTGGTGGTCCGGGTGCGCGAAGCCGCTGAACGGGACGCCGCCGCGCACGATGCCGATCGCGGTGCAGACGAGTCGTGGAGGCTCGACCTGTCGCTGTTCCTGCACGACGACCACGCTCACGTCGCCGAGCTGCACGAGCGCTGGCGCGAGGAGCTGAGCCGGACTCAGCGCGCCGCCGTGCTGCGGATCAAGGAGGCCTGGTACCGGCGACCGGACTACCCCGGCGGTTGGGCGGTCTGCCGCGCCGTCCTGGACGGCGGCGCGCGGACCCGGGAGCAGGCGGAGAGCTGGCTGAGGCGTCGCCAGACGACGGCAGGCCCGGCAACGGGCCGGGTGACGTCCTGCGCACCCCCTGCGCCCCGGACCGCGCCCGGGGCCCGCCGCGCCTCCTCTCCCGAGCAGGCCCTCGGGTCACCGCACATCGTCTGGGACATGGACGGCACGCTCATCGACTCCTCGCAGGTGGTGCCTGCCGCGTTCGTCGAGGCCGTCGCCGAACTCGGCGGCCCGGCCGTGGACGTCGAGGAGGTCGTGGCCGCCTACTCGCTGGGGGTACCGGAGGCCGTGCTGGGCCACCTGCTGCGCCGTGCGTTGCGCCCCGGTGAGGCCGAGGCCTACTACCGACGCCTGGAGGCCGTCTCGGTGGAGCCCTGTCCGGGCGTGCGGCAGACCCTGGCGGCGTTGCGCGCCCACGGTCACCGCATCGCCGTCTTCACCGGCGCGGCCGTCCGGGGCGCGCGCAGTCTGCTGCACGCGGCCGGGCTGCAGGTGGACCTCCTCGTCGGCGGGGACCTGGTCCAGCGTCCCAAACCGGCCCCCGACGGCCTGCTGCTGACCGCGCGGCTGCTCGACGTCGCGCCTTCCCGGCTGGTGTACGTCGGTGACGCCCCCACCGACCTGCTCGCCGCGCAAGCCGCCGGTGCCCGTGCCGTGGCCGCCGCCTGGGGGCACCTGTACGACCCCGGTGCCCCGGCCCACGACACGTGGCCCAGCCCGGACGCGGCGCTGGCCGCGCTGGACGTTCCCGCCCGGACCGCCGGAGGTCGGCGGTGAGGCTCCGCCCTGATCAGCGGGTCCGTGCGCGCCCGGTGAACGGCCGCCGGTCCGGTGACGCGGAAACCCGTCGGAGCACGCCATGAGTGGCGCGGCGCCACCTCCGGTGACGCTCGTGCCGGCCACGATCGAGCACCTGCGGGCGCTGGAGCGGCGGCGAGCGGCTCTTGCCCAGATGCTCTCCAGTCCGCTACCTGAGGGATGGCCGGCGTTCCCCGAAGCGGTGCCCTTCACCCGCGAGCAACTGCAGCAGCATCCCGAGCAGCTCGGCTGGTGGATGCACTTCTTCCGGGAAACCGGCACCGGGCTGCTCGTCGGTTCCGGCGGTTTCGACGGCCCGCCGAGGCGACGTACCGTCGAGATCGGCTACGAGATCGCGCCGGCCTTCCGCGGGCGCCGCCTGGGCACCGCGGCCGCTGCGGCACTCGTGCAGAAGGCACGCGTCTCAGGCGTTGTCGACACGGTCGTCGCGCGCACCCTGGCCGAGGAGAACGCCTCCAGCCGTGTCCTGGCCGCACTGGGATTCCAGCGCACAGGCGAGGAGGAGGAGGAGGAGGAGGAGGACCCTGGCAACGGTGCGGTGTGGCGCTGGGCGCTGCCCTTGGCCTGAACGCCCAGGCACGGGTTCACCGCGGAACGTGCGAGACCGCCCACGCCCACTGGACACTCGATTCCAACGCCTCGACGCGCGGCGGAGGACGGAGACGACCACCCGGTGATCCGTGAAGGCGTGCGTGCACTGGAGTTCGGCAGACTGTCCACCGTCGGTCTGCCGGCTGAGGGAGCTGCCACCTCCACGCCACCGTCGATCACACGGACCGGCTGAGGCGCCTGGTCCGCGCCGGAGCGTCGTCTCGCCCTCGAAGTCGCCGGTCGATGGTCTTCACTGGATCCGAGCCCTGACGCCCACGACTGCGGGTGTGCGTGAAGGGCGGCAGGAATCGCTCCCGCCTTCCGGGGACTGACTGACCGGTGACGGGTCCGCGGCGGCTCAGCGGTGGGTTGGGAAGCCGAGTTCAACTCACCGCCACGGTCGTGCTTCGCGTGGACGGGTGCGGACAGGCACGAAGCGCTGAGCACCGCGCACCGCCGCCTCCACCGCCTCCACCGCCTGCAAAGCCTTGTCCAGGCCGTGCTCGGAACTCATGGCATGGGCCACCTGCTGGGCTGCGGGAGTGCACGGCAGCGCCTGCTGAATCGCCTGCCGCAGCCGGGCGGTGGTGACCCGGCGCACCGGAACCGGCCGCGCGGCGAGGTGGGCCCGGTGCAGCAGGTCCCCCTGAGGCCGTACCGAGGCCGTACCGAGGCCGTACCGAGGCCGTACCGAGGCGGTCCTGAAGTGGCCGTGGAGGAACCGCGCTGTTCGCTTGCAACCCGCTGGTCCTGCTTCGAGGTCGCCAGGCCCACTCACAACGACTGCCGGGTAGCGCTGGACGGCCGGGGCGGGGTGGTTGAGGCCTCAGCGGGAACTCAGTGACACCTGAGCGCAGGGCGGTTCGCTCACGGCACTGCCCCGACCGCGGGGCAGGTGGAAGGGAGGCGCGACGTGGAGCGCGCAAGGGAACGCTCAGGGGAACAGGTGCACGTGGTGGTCGGCGCCGCGGGAGCGACCGGGCACCGGGTGGTGCGTGAGCTGTTGTCAGCGGGGCACCTCGTGCGGGCGGTGACCCGCGATGGGCGGTCACTGCCGGTGCGGGCCCGGTCTGCGGGGCGGTTGGAACTGGTGGCCGCCGACGCGGCCGACGGCACGGGACTGGCCCGGGCGTGCCGGGGAGCGCACGCGGTGCACCTGTGCGCGATGCCGCCGCTGCCGTCCTGGCGCCGCGACTTCCCGCCGATGCTGGACGCGGCGACGACAGCCGCGAGCCGGGCGGGAGCCCGGTTGGTGTCCGCCGACGACACGTGGCTGTACGGCAAGGTCGATGGACCGATGACCGAGACCACGCCGTACCGGCCGGTCAGCGCCCACGGGGTGCTGCGGGCCTGGCTGGCCGAACGGTTGCTGGCCGCGGCCGCGCGCAGGGAGGTGGCCGTCAGCATCGAGCGAGCCGGGGAGCTGTACGGGCCCGGCGTGCGGTCGATGATCGCCGGCCACGTCTTCGGCGCCGCTTCACGTGGGCGGCGGGTGCACCGGGCACCGTGCGCACCGGCAGCCGGGTCGTGAAGGTCGACCCCGACGGCCAGGTCGTGGTCGTCAACGACTCCCCCGACGGCCCACCCGGCGGGAGCGGAGACGGTTCGGTGACGTGCCTGCTCAGGGGTTCCTCGTCGTCGGTGTTTGCGGAGTGTTCGGGCGGGGCTTTCGGGTGGAACCTTCGGGCGGGGCGGCGCCGATGGTCTCGGTGCCGCCCGCCGTCGGCTCACACGGTCGGCTCACACGGTCGGGACCGTGCCGCCGTCGATGACGTACTCGGCGCCCACGATCGCGCTGGCGCGGTCGGAGACGAGGAAACCGACCAGATCCGCGATCTCCTGCGGCTGCGCGAACCGCCCCAGCGGAACTCCACCGAGGGAGTCGTAGATGCTCTGCTTGGCGGCCTGCCGCGTGAGTCCGTTGCCCTCGGCGATCCGGTCCACGAACCGCTCGTAGGCCTCCGTCTCGATCCCGCCGGGACTGATCGCGTTGACCCGCACCCCGCGCGGGGCGAGTTCGTTGGCCAGTCCCTTGCTGTAGGTGCGCAGCGCGGCCTTGGCTGCCGCGTACGCCAGGGACGCCTCGTACAGTGGTTGCTCGCGCTGGATCGAGGTGAAGTGCAGCACCACGCCCGACCCGGACTCGATCATCGCCGGGAGGAGGGCGCGGTCGAGGCGCACCGCACCCAGGAAGTTTAGGTTCAGTTCGGTGACCCACTGCTCCTCGGTGATGACCGCGAACCCACCCGAGGGCGTCGAAGCGCCCCCGACGACGTGCACGAGGACGTCAAGCGCACCGACCTCCTTGGTGATGCGATCCGCCACGAGCTGCGCGCCCTCGCTCGTCGAGGTGTCGGCTTCGATGAACCGGTCGGGGCGTTCGTACCCCTGGGGCATCGTGCGGGCCGTGGTCCACACGTCCGCGCCCATCTCCCGCAGGCGCGCGACGACGGCTCCGCCCGTCCCCTTGGAGCCGCCCGTGACGAGCGCGCGGCGATTGTCGAGGCGGTCGCGTTCCTTGCTGGACATTCTTCCTCTTCCTGATGGTCTGCGGGGCGGTGCGGGCGGTGCGGGCGGTGCGGGGCTCAGGCTTCGTGGTTGGCGATGACGAGTTCGGTGATCAGGCTCTCGCGCAGTGTGAACCGGTAGTCGAGCTCGGCGACGCCGCCGGGGAAGGTGCCCTCGAGGCGCAGGGTCACCACCCAGTGCTCGTCGTCGACGCGGCGGGTGCCGATCTTCTCGGTGGTGTACTCGAACTCGGCGCCGGCGTCGCGCACGAACGCGTACACCTCCTCGTGTCCTCGGAAGGTCTCGCCCTGGTCGACCACCACGACGTCCTCGGCGAGGAACCCCGACGCCGTGTCGGCGTCGTGGACGGTGCTGGCGGCGAGGAAGTCGTCGACGGTGCTCGGGAGGGCGTCGGGCCGGAGGTCGGAGCGGGAGTTGGTGTGTGCCATGCCGCCACCGTGCGGCCTCGCGGCGCCGGAGGGTCAAGCACTGGACCCTCCCCCAGGGGGAGCCTCCACACTGGCGCGGTGCTGACCATCGGGGAGTTCTCCCGGCTGACCCACCTGAGCGTGCGCACCCTGCGCCGCTACCACGAGGGCGCCTTGCTGGAGCCTGCCGTGGTGGACGATGGCACTGGCTACCGCTACTACTCCGTCGAGCAGATCCCCAGCGCCCAGGTCATCAACCGCCTGCGCGAGCTCGACGTCCCCCTGAGCGACGTGCAGCGCATCCTGCGCACGCCGGACCCCGGGGTTCGCTCGGCACTGGTCGGGGAACACCTCCGGCGCCTGGAGGAGCAGCTGGACCGCACCCGGGCCGCGGTCACCTCCCTGCGCCGCCTCCTCGCCCCTGATCCCGCGCCCATCGAGGTCGAGCTGCGCGCCGAACCCGCCCGCACGGTCGCGGCGATCGAAGCGGTGATCGGTGACCGCGAGGTTGAGACGTGGTTCGCCGGCGCGATGGCCGAGCTGGAGGCGGCCGTGGGTGACGGCGTGAGCGGGCCGCCGGGTGGCACTTACGACAATGCGCTGTTCGAGGAGGGCCGCGGCCGCGTGCTCGTCTACCTGCCGACGGCCGCTCCGCTGCGCACCGGGCGGGTGCACTCCGAGACCCTGCCGGCCGCGGAGCTGGCGGTGACCACTCACGTCGGTGAGCACGATGGCGTGGAGGTCACCTACGGTCAGCTCGGCACCTGGGTCGTGGAGAACGCGATGTCGGTGGCGGGACCGGTGCGGGAGGTCTACCGCGTCGGACCCCGGGACACGAGCGATCCGGCCGCCTGGCGCACCGAGATCGGGTGGCCGGTGTTCCGCGTGACATGAGCGCGGGTGGACAGCGGACCGCCGGATCCTGGCCGACGTCCCGCTCGAGGTCATACGACTGTCGGACCGGCTGCGGGCCGGAGACTTCACTGAGTCCGTGGCCGGCGCGAAGGTCCTCGGCTGGTTCGCCGACGCCGCGATCGACGACACCAGTTTCGACTCGCGGCTCGGCTGAGCAACCACGACTCGGGGCGGCATGTCTCCGCCGCTTGAGCATTGACAACGGCGCCCTACGGGTCACGTCACGGTCATCCCGCGTTGAGTGCCTGGTCGTGGTCCGGGGCAGCGTTGCCCAGGTTCTCTGCTCGGCTTCGCCGGCGCACACCGTTGCCGTCGGCATCCTCATCCGGGACAACCGCGCGCTCCTGGCCCTGCGCAGCGCAGACCGCCGCGCCCACCCCGCCAGGTGGACCTGCCTGGAGGCCACGTCGAGGCCGGCGAGTCTGCCCGATGCCCTACGCCGAGAGCTGTACGAGGAGTTCGGTGTCGAAGGCCTGGACTGCGAGATGAACCCACCATCCGGTTGCACCTCGTGCTCCGTGCACCCGACACCGAGCTCTACCTGAGCACCTGGCGGGTGCGGCGCTGGAGCGGACAGCCCAGCAACGTCTGCCCTGACGAGCACGACCGCCTCGCTTGGTTCAGCCTCGACGAGCTCGATCAGCTGCTCCGGGCGCGTCCTGAACACCGGCAGATGCTGACCGACTTGCTCAGCCATTCCACCTTTGAGGCGACCTGACGGGGCCGATTCGACCTCGTGGTCATCCCGCGGATCGCGTGATGGACGACCCCCCACGGCCAGGCTCTACGGTGCTCGGGTGGCGATCAACGCGGTGATCTTCGACCTCGACGGCACCCTCTTCGACCACCCCAGCGCCGCCCTGACCGGCCTGCGCACCTGGATCGAGCAACTCGGCCGCCACAGCACCCCGGCCCTGGAAGCCGCCTGGACGGCCGCCGAAGAACGGCACTTCAACCACTGGCGCGATGGGCACATCAGCTTCGACGAACAACGCCGACGCCGCCTGCGCGACGTCCTGCCCCTGCTGGACCTGCCCGTCGGCGACGACGCCGAACTGGACCAGCTGTTCACCATCGGCTACCTGCCCGCCTACCAGACCGCGTGGGCCGCCTACCCCGACGTCGAGGCCGCCCTGAGCGACCTGCACACCCGCGGCCTGCAGGTCGCGGTCTTGACCAACGGCACCCACCAACAGCAGAACGACAAGATCACCGCCATCGGCCTGGCCGACCGCCTGGGACCGGTGCTGACCGCCGAGCAGCTGGGCGTGGCCAAACCCCGCCCGCAGGCCTTCCTGACCGCCTGCGCCCGCCTCGGCCTCGCACCGCAGCAGGCGGTCTACGTCGGGGACAACCACGTGGTCGACGTCCTGGCTGCCCGCGCCGCGGGCCTGCACGCGATCCACCTCGACCGCGACAACACCGGCCCGCTGCAGGAGGCCGCCCGCATCCACACCCTGGCCGACCTCGCCGGGCTCCTCGCGCATCTCGACGCCTCTGGCGGCGACGTCCCGAGAACAGGCGTGTCGAGAACGGTCGCCTCCCCCGCCCGAACTGCAGGAACAGCCGGGTGAAGCACGCCGCCGACACCCTGGGCCTGCACGGCACCTACACCGACCCGCTCTGGCAGCTCACCGTCCACCTCACCACCCTGGAACGGGACCTGCTGCGCTGCTGGTGGCCCACTTCCACCCCGACGCGCGTGGCGACCTCGGCGTCGATGAACGGCTGAGCACCGCCCGCCGGCACGACGGACACAACGTGCTGCCAAGGGTCATGTGAGCACGGTGACCGCGGGTGGGGCCGGGCCCGGCGGGTTAGCGTGACGGCGTGGCTCGCGACGTGGACATCGTGCTGTTCGGCGCCTCCGGCTTCGTGGGGCGGCTGACCGCGGCCCACCTGGCCGCCCACGCCCCCGCCGGAACGCGGATCGCTCTGGCCGGCCGCTCGCGCGAGCGGCTGGCGGCCGTAGCCCGCGACCTGGGGCCCGTGGCCGCGGACTGGCCGCTGGTGGTGGCCGACGCCTCCGACGAGGCCTCGCTGCGTACGCTCGCGCAGTCGACTCACGTCCTCGTCTCCACCGTCGGCCCCTACCTGCGGCACGGACTGCCACTGGTACAGGCTTGCGCCCGCGCCGGCACCCACTACGCCGACCTGACCGGCGAGGTCCTGTTCGTGCGCGCCAGCATCGACGCCGCCGACCACGCCGCCCGCACCAGCGGGGCCCGGATCGTGCACTCCTGCGGCTTCGACTCGGTGCCCTCCGACCTGGCCGTGCTGCTCGCGCACCAATGGGCGCAGGCACAACACGCCGGGCCGCTGGCCAGCGCCACACTCGACGTCCTCTCGGCCCGCGGCGGCTTCAGCGGCGGCACGATCGACTCGCTGCGCCTGCAGCTGGACACCGCCCGCCGCGACCGGCACGCCCGAGCGCTGCTGGCCGACCCGTACGCCCTGAGCCCCGACCGCGCGAGCGAACCGGACCTGGGCCCCCAACCCGACACCTTCGGCCCCCACCGACGCCAGACGAGCGGGGAGCGGACCGGTGAGTGGGTGGCGCCCTTCGTCATGGCCTCCTACAACACCCGGGTCGTGCGGCGCAGCAACGCCCTGCTCGACCACGCCTACGGCCCACGACTGCGCTACACCGAAGTCATGGCCTTCTCCGGGCCCACCGCGGCCCTGCAAGCCACCGCGGTCACCGGGGTACTGGCCGGGCTCACAGCCCTGCTCGCGGTTCAACCCCTGCGGCCGCTGCTGGACCGCCTGCTGCCCGCCCCCGGCACCGGCCCCAGCCAGCGCACCCGCCGCACCGGCCGCTTCCACCTCCGCCTGGACGCGCGCACCCAGTCCGGGCGCCGCGCCAGCGTGACCATCGCCGCCCAAGGCGACCCCGGGTACGCCGCGACCGCGGTCATGCTCGGCCAGAGCGCCCTGGCGCTGGCCCTGGACGGCGAGCGCCTGCCCGCCCGCGCCGGTGTCCTGACCCCCGCCACCGGCATCGGGAACCCACTGGTGGACCGTCTGCGCCGCAACGGGTTCACGATCGATGTCGCCGCCTGACGTCCCGGCCCGCCCGTGAGCACCAGCAACCCCCACTGCAACGACCTTCTGCCGTGGCAAGGGGCCCTGTGAAGAGGCGACCGTCTGTCGTCAGCCACGGGGACACCGCTGCCCGCACCCCACGTGGCTGTCAAGGCCCGGGTTCCACGGAAGAGTGTGGAACAAGACTCAGGCCGCGGTGACCTCCTCGAGACCGGCCTCGATTGCGGCCTGGAACTCGCCCGGCGGAGCCATACCGAGCTCGCCGTGCAACCGTCGGGTGTTGTACCAGTCGACGTAGTCGATGACCGCCCGCTCGACGTCGTCGATGCCGCCACGGACCGTGGCGGCAGGGTAGGCGCGGACTGCGGATGCATCCGGCCTCGAACAACGAGTTGTACGCCTCGGTCATCGCGTTGTCGTAGCAGTCGCCGGTAGAGCCGACCGCTCCCTCCAGCGCGAGCCGCTCGGTGTAGCGCACCGCAACGTGCTGCACGCCCAAGCCAACCCGCCGTCACGCCGAATCCGACCTGCGCCTAGCTCAGCTGGTGTGGGCTTCGCGGCCTGGACCCACTGGCCGCCCGCCGCCCCCGCATCGAGCTGTACGTGCGGTGGATGCAGGAAACCCGACGCTTCGTCGCCTCCACCGTCTCCCGGCGCATGTCGGTGGTGGCCCGCTTCCACCGCACCTGCGTCATCGACGAGGTCCTGGAACACTCCCCGGCCGACGACGTCCGCCGCCCCAACGTCCCACCTGGGTCACCGACGCTGGGCCTGTCGCAATGTCGGCCTGCAGAGGGTCACACGTGCGGGGGCGGCTGCACCTGGGCGTTCTCGACCAAGGCGTCGGCGGCGGGGCGGTGCGGGGTCCAGCGCACGCGGTCACGCTCCACGGCCCCCTCGCGCAGCAGGGACAACCGCGGGGGCACCTTGTCGGTGCGGGCCGTCGGCGGCCGGCGGCGACCGGCCCGGAACTGGTCCGGCCACACCGCACCGTCCCCGCGGTACCCCTGCTCGGCGGCGGCGTGCAGCGTCCACTGCGGGTCGTACAGGTGGGTGCGGCCCAGGGCGCACAGGTCGGCGCGCCCGGCGAGCAGGATGGAGTTCACGTCGTCGTAGGAGGAGATCGCACCTACGGCGATGACCTTCGCCCCGGCCGGCTCGGCGACCAGTTGGCGGATCCGGTCGGCGAACGGCGTCTGGTAGGAACGGCCGAACCGCGGTTGCTCGTCCTTCACCACCTGCCCGGAGGAGACGTCGACGGCCGCGGCCCCGTGGTCGACGAAGGCGCGGGCGATCTCGACGGCGTCGTGCTCGGTGTTTCCGTCGGGGTACCAGTCGCTGGCCGAGATGCGCACGGTGACCGGGATGTTCTCGGGAACGACGGCGCGGACCGCGTCGAACACCTCCAGGGGGAACCGGAGCCGGTTCTCCAGGGTGCCGCCGTACTCGTCGGAGCGCTGGTTGGCCAGCGGCGACAGGAACGAGGACAGCAGGTAGCCGTGGGCGGCGTGCACCTCGACGAGGTCGAAACCGGCCTCGACCGCGCGCCGGGCGGCGTCCGCGAACTGGGCGACGACGCGACGCAGGTCCTCGCGGTCGACCTCGCGCGGGACGTGGCAGCCCTCACCGTAGGGCAGCGCGGAGGGACCCACGACCTCCCAGTTGTCCTCGGTCAGCGGCTGGTCGATGCCCTCCCACATGAGCCGGGTGGATCCCTTGCGCCCGGCGTGGCCCAGCTGCACTCCGATCTTGGCGGCGCTGCGCTCGTGGACGAAGTCGGTGACGCGGCGGTAGGCGCGGGTCTGCTCGTCGTTCCACAACCCGGAGCAGCCGGGGGTGATGCGGGCTTCGGGAGCGACGCAGACCATCTCGGTCATGACCAGCCCCGCTCCGCCGAGGGCCTTGGACCCCAGGTGCACGAGGTGGAAGTCGTTCACGACGCCGTCGACGGCGCTGTAGACGTCCATGGGCGAGACCACGACCCGGTTGGGCAGGCGCAGCGGGCCGATGTCGACGGGCTGGAACATCGCCGGGGCGTCCTGGTGCGAGCCCACCGACCGGGCGAAGGAGGACTCGACCTCGCGCGCGAAACCGGGGTCGCGGTCCTTGAGGTTCTCGAAGGTGATGCGCCGTGAGCGGGTCAGCAGGTTGAACGCGAAGCGGGTGGGGTCCTGACCGGCGTACATGCCGATGTTCTCGAACCACTCCAGCGACGCCTGCGCGGCGCGCTGGGTCGACTCCACGACCGGTTTGCGCTCGTCCTGGTAGGTGCGCAGCGCGGTCTCGACGTCGGGCTGCTCGTGCAGGCACGCGGCCAGGGCCAGGGCGTCCTCCATCGCCAGCTTGGTGCCCGAGCCGATGGAGAAGTGCGCGGTGTGGGCGGCGTCACCGAGCAGGACGACGTTCCCGTGGTACCACGACTCGTTGCGGACGGTCGTGAAGTTCAGCCACTTGGAGTTGTTGGTGAGGACCTGGTGGCCGCCGAGCTCGTCGGCGAAGATCTCCCGGATGCGCTCGACGGCGTGCTCGTCGGAGACGCCCGGGGGGAAGGTCTCGCCCTCGGTGGCGTCGAAACCGGCCCGCCGCCACACGTCCTGGTGCATCTCGACGATGAACGTCGAGGCGGTCTCGGAGTACGGGTACCCGTGGACCTGCATGGTGCCCCACTCCGTCTGCTTGACGAGGAACTGGAACGCCTCGAAGACCACGTCGGTGCCCAGCCAGACGTACTTGTTCTCCCGGTGGTCCAGGGAGGGGCCGAAGGCGTCGGCGTACTTGGTGCGGACGCGGGAGTTCGCGCCGTCGGCGGCCACCACGAGGTCGTGGGTGGCCCGCAACTCGTCGACGTCGGGAGCCTCGGTGCGGTACCGCACGTCGATCCCCAGCTCCGCGACGCGCTCCTGCAGCACCTGGAGCAGTTCCCTGCGGCCCATCGCCGCGAAACCCTGCCCGCCGACGGTGCGGGCGTGACCGTCGACGCTGATGTCGATGTCGGTCCAGCGGGCGAAGCTGCGGGCCATCCGCTCGTGCACGACGGGGTCCGCGGCGCCGATGCCGCCGAGGGTCTCGTCGGAGAAGACGACACCGAAGCCGAAGGTGCTGTCGGGGGCGTTGCGTTCCCAGACGGTGACGCGGTGGGCGGGGTCGAGCTGCTTGACCAGGGCGGCCAGGTAGAGCCCACCGGGGCCGCCGCCAACGATGGCGATGTTCATCGGGGTTCCTTCCGGTACGGAGCGGGGACGGCCGGGCGGGTCAGGACGCCCGGACGAGGCCTTCCTGGACGACGGTGGCCAGGTGCCGGCCATCGGGGGTGAAGAAACGTCCTCGTCCCAGGCCGCGCCCAGAACCGGCGTGGTCGGCGTCCTGGGCGTACAGCAGCCAGCCGTCGAGGTCGCCCTCGGCGGGGACCTGGTGGAACCACATGGCGTGGTCCAGGCTCGCGGTGACCAGTCCCGGCCGGGACCACGGGGCGCCCAGGACGCGCAGCACGGGTTCCAGGATCGTGTAGTCGCACACGTAGGCCAGGGCGGCGAGGTCGCGCTGGGCGCGGGACAGCCCCTCCACCGGGCGCAGCGCGTCGAAGGGGCGGACCCAGACGGCCTGGTGCGGCGCCCGGCCCCCCTCGACGTCGAGGTAGAGCGGCCCGGGCAGGTGGCGCAGGTCGAAGCTGCGGCCGCCGCCCCAGTAGTCGGCCGCTGCCGGCGGGAGGTCGTGGGGGTGCTCGGCCAGGTGCTGCGCGGAGGTCGGCAGCTCCTCCGGGCCCGGCACCTGCGGCGGCCGCGAGGAGAAGGTCTCGCCGGGTTCGCCGGTCGCGAAGGAGGCGAGCGCGACGTACACCGCCTTCCCCCGCTGGTAGGCCCGCACCTGACGGGTGCTGTACCCGCGGCCGTCGCGCAGGACCTCGACCTCGCAGGTGACGTCGGCGCCGATGTCGGCGGGCCGCATGAAGTAGGAGTGCGTGGAGTGCAGCGACTTCCCGTTCCCGGCGTCGGTCGCGACGTCGGGCACGGTGCGCATGGCCGCCGCCACGGCGGCGGCGACGAGGTCCCCCCCGTAGGCCTTGGGCCACGGGCACGGCTGGGTGGTGGCGGTGAAGGCGACGTCGTGGTGCTCGGGCCGGGTCTCGCGCAGGGTGACGGCGGCGGTGAACGTCTCGGAGGTGGGGCTCACGCGAGCTCCTGCCCGGCGCCGGTGGGCCCGGTGAGGGCGATGCGGTTGCGCAGCGTCCCGATGCCGGGGATCTCGGTCTCCAGCAGGGCGCCGTCGGTGAGGAACCGCGGTGGCCGCATCCCGGAGCCGACACCGCCGGGGGTGCCGGTGAGCACGACGTCCCCGGGCCGCAGCTGCGTGAAGGTGGAGACGTAGGACAGCAGGTGGGCCGCGTCGAACACGAGGGTCTTCGTGTTGCCTCGCTGCCGTTCGACGCCGTCGACCCGCGTGATCACCTCGACCCCGGCGACGGGGTCCAGTTCGTCGGGGGTCACGACGACCGGGCCCAGCGGGGTGGACCCGTCCCAGGCCTTGCCCTGGAACCACTGCAGGGTGCGGTTCTGCCAGTCGCGCACCGAGACGTCGTTGGCGACCGCGTACCCCCAGATGCCCGCGGCGGCCTGCTCGGGACCGGCGTGGCGCAGGGCGGTCCCCACGACGACGGCCAGTTCCCCCTCCCAGTCGTTGTGGGAACCGGCCGGTAGTTCCAGCACGTCGCCGGGCCCGGCGAGGGTGTCGGCGAACTTGGCGAACAGGGTGGGATGTGCGGGCAGTTCCCGGCCCATCTCCAGGATGTGGTCGGCGTAGTTCAGGCCGCAGCAGACGACCTTGGCGGGGGCCGGCAGGGGCAGGACGGGTTCGCCGTCGCCCACCGGCTCCCCGACCAGTTCCGCGACGTCCCGGTCGTGGGAGGCCGCGAGGTGGGCCGACAGGTCGGGGGCCGGCAGCCGGTGCCAGCCGTCACCGCGGTCGACCGCCGCGGTGGTTCCTCCTGCGGGCAGTCGCAGGGTCGCGAACCGCATCCAGTGCCTCCCGGGGCTGTCGCCGACGATCGATGTGACGTATTCTTCACGCTCGTCAACGAAAGTCAATGCCCGGTGAGTCCGGCCGCCGTTCCCGGCGCCGTTCCGACCCGATGGAGGCGCGATGCTCCCGACCCCTGTGAACCCCGGAACGCTCCCCGCACCGAGCGGTTACTCGCACGGCACGCTGAGCGGGAACACGCTGCACCTGGGGGGGCAGACGGCGCTGGACGCCGAGATGCGGATCGTCCCCGGCGGCATCGTCGAGCAGTTCCGCCAGGCGTTCTCCAACGTGCTCACCACGTTGCGCGAGGTCGGCGGGATCCCCGAGGACCTGGTCAGCATCACCCTGTACCTGACCGACATCCCGAACTACCAGGCCCACGGGCGTGAGATCGGCCGGGTCTGGCGCGAACTGGCCGGTCCCGTGTACCCGGCGATGGCCGGGATCGGCTGCACGGGGTTGTGGCAGCCGGAGGCGATGATCGAGATCGTCGGCGTGGCCGTCGTCCCCGACGAGCGCCTGCGCCGTCCCTGACCGCGGCGGGTCGCGACCCTTCCGGTCGAACTCCTCTGCTGCTAACTTGACGGCCGTCAACAAGTCGTCACACGACACTGATCCCGGGAGGGACCATGACCGACACCGACGTCACCACCGTCCGCCCCGTCGTCACCCGCGCGGGCGAGGAGCACCGCGACACGGGGCAGTCCGGCGGCGCGGTCCGGGTTTCCGGCGTCAGCCGCCAGCACACCCCCGCCGGCCGCATCTGGTTCGGCAAGGTGAGCAACGAACCCGGGTACCGTTCCCTACCCCACCACCACGGCGAGGCCGAGACCGGCGGCTACGTGCTCACCGGGACCGCCCGCATCTACTACGGTGAGCAGTACCGGGAGTTCGTGGACATGAGCGCGGGCGACTTCGTGTTCGTGCCGCCGTTCATGCCGCACGTCGAAGCGAACATGTCGACCACCGAGGACCTCGTCTGGCTGACCGCCCGCACCCCGGAGAACATCGTCGTCAACCTCGACGACGTGCCGGACGAGAGCCTGGCCGGGTACCGGCGCCGGTGAACCCCGCGGCGGGGGGGGGGGGGGGGGGGGGGGGGGGGGGGGGGGGGGGGGGGGGGGGGGGGGGGGGGGGGGGGGGGGGGGCGCCGCCGCGGGGCCGAGCTGGCA
>NZ_JBJLSI010000045.1:0-34602 GCF_050871945.1 Kineococcus deserti
CCCCCCCCCCCCCCCCCCCCCCCCCCCCCCCCCCCCCCCCCCCCCCCCCCCCCCCCCCCCCCCCCCCCCCCCCCCCCCCCCCCCCCCCCCCCCCCCCCCCCCCCCCCCCCCCCCGCGGGTGGGACTCAGACCGTCAGCGCCGTCTCCGCGCGCCGCACGACGAGCCCGGTGGAACTCGCCGACGCCGGGTCGTCGAGGTCGAAGCTGCCGCGGGCGACGTCCACCTCGACGGTGTCGCCGTCGCGGACCTCACCGGACAGGATCGCCTTGGCGAGGCGGTCGCCGATCTCGCGCTGCACCAGCCGGCGCAGCGGCCGCGCCCCGTAGGCGGGGTCGTAGCCGGAGATCGCCAGCCAGTCCTTCGCGGCGTCGGTGACGTCGAGCGTCAGGCGCCGGTCGGCGAGGCGGTCACCCAGGCGGTGCACCTGGATGTCCACGATGCGCGACAGTTCCTGCGTCGACAGCGGGTCGAACACCACGACGTCGTCGAGCCGGTTGAGGAACTCCGGCTTGAAGTTGGCCCGCACGGCGCTCATGACGGCGTCGTGCTTGGTGGCCTGCGACAGTTCCGGGTCGACCAGGTACTGCGACCCCAGGTTCGAGGTCAGCACCAGGATGACGTTGCGGAAGTCGACCGTGCGGCCCTGGCCGTCGGTCAGGCGACCGTCGTCGAGGACCTGCAGGAGGATGTCGAACACCTCCGGGTGCGCCTTCTCCACCTCGTCCAGCAGCACGACCGAGTAGGGCCGTCGCCGGACGGCCTCGGTGAGCTGACCGCCCTCCTCGTAGCCGACGTACCCCGGAGGGGCTCCGACCAGGCGCGCGACGGCGTGCTTCTCGGAGTACTCGCTCATGTCGATGCGGACCATGGCGCGTTCGTCGTCGAAGAGGAAGTCGGCCAGGGCCTTGGCCAGTTCGGTCTTCCCGACCCCGGTGGGGCCGAGGAACAGGAAGGAACCCGTGGGCCGGTCGGGGTCGTTGACCCCGGCCCGCGAGCGCCGGACGGCGTCCGAGACCGCCTGCACCGCAGTGGTCTGCCCGATGAGCCGGGCGCCGAGGAACTCCTCCATGCGCAGCAGCTTCTCGGTCTCGCCCTCCAGCAGCCGGCCTGCGGGGATGCCCGTCCAGCCGGCGATGACCTCGGCGATGTCGTCGGGGCCGACCTCGTCGGCGACCATCGGGGCGGAGGCGGCCACGTCCTGCTCGGCGGCCTGGGCCTGCGACAGTTCGGCCTCGAGGGCGGGGATGCGCCCGTAGAGGATCTCGCTGGCCCGGCCCAGGTCGCCTTCGCGCTGCAGCCGCTCGGCCTGCGAGCGCAGTTCGTCGACCTGGTGCTTGAGGTCACCGACCCGGTTCAGGCCGGCCTTCTCCTGCTCCCAGCGGGCGGTCAGGGCGGTGAGCTGCTCCTGCTTGTCGGCGAGGTTGGCGCGCAGGGTGTCGAGGCGTTCGCGGCTGGCCGCGTCCTCCTCCTTGGAGAGGGCGAGTTCCTCCATCTTCATCCGGTCCACCGCGCGGCGCAGTTCGTCGATCTCGATGGGCGAGGAGTCGATCTCCATGCGCAGCCGGGACGCGGCCTCGTCGACGAGGTCGATGGCCTTGTCCGGCAGCTGGCGGCCGCTGATGTAGCGGTCGGACAGCGTGGCGGCGGCGACGAGGGCGGCGTCGGAGATGGCGACCTTGTGGTGCGCCTCGTACCGCTCCCGCAGACCGCGCAGGATGCCGATGGTGTCGGGCACCGACGGCTCGCCGACGAACACCTGCTGGAAACGGCGTTCCAGCGCGGGGTCCTTCTCGATCCGCTCGCGGTACTCGTCCAGCGTCGTGGCGCCGACCAGGCGCAGCTGTCCGCGGGCCAGCATGGGCTTGAGCATGTTGCCGGCGTCCATGGACCCCTCGGCGGCACCCGCACCCACGACGGTGTGCAGTTCGTCGATGAACGTGACGATCTGCCCCTCGGAGTTCTGGATCTCCTGCAGGACGGCCTTGAGGCGTTCCTCGAACTCGCCGCGGTACTTGGCCCCGGCAACCATGCTGGCCAGGTCCAGGGAGATGAGCCGCTTGCCGCGCAGCGACTCCGGCACGTCGCCGGCGACGATGCGCTGGGCCAGGCCCTCGACGACGGCGGTCTTGCCGACGCCGGGTTCGCCGATGAGGACGGGGTTGTTCTTGGTGCGGCGCGACAGCACCTGCACGACGCGGCGGATCTCGGCGTCGCGGCCGATCACCGGGTCCAGCCGGCCCTGCCGGGCCTGCTCGGTGAGGTCGACGCCGTACTTCTCCAGCGACTTGTAGGTGCCCTCGGGGTCGGGCGAGGTGACCTTGGCGCCCCCGCGGACGGTGGGCAGCGAGTCGAGCAGCGCGTCGCGGGTGGCGCCCACGGCCCGCAGCGCCTCACCGGCGGCCGAGGTGGACGCGGCGGCGCCGAGCAGCAGGTGCTCGGTGGAGACGTAGGCGTCGTCGAGCGCGCGCGCCTCGTCGCCGGCGGCCTGCATGAGCTGCAGCGCGGGCCGGGACAGCTGCGGCTGGCTGACCGAGGAGCCCGAGGCGCTGGGCAGCGAGGCGAGCGCCCCGTCGACGCGGCGCGTCACGAGGGCCTGGTCGGCGCCGACGGCGGCGAGCAGGTGCCCGGCGACGCCGTTGTCCTGCCCGAGCAGGGCGGCGAGGACGTGCAGGGGTTCGACCTGGGCGTGACCCGCGGACGTGGCCCGGCCGACGGCGTCGGCCAGCGCCTCCTGAGCGCGGGTGGTGAGCTTGAGGTCCACTGGCTACCTCCAGACGGTGAGGGACGACATCCGATCGACGGGTACAACTCTGCCAGACTTGAGCTTGTTCCGCTCAACTCTGCGTCCGTCGACGGATGACGACCCTCCGGTCAGGTCGGAGGTCAGGACGCCGGGCAGCCGGTGGTGTCCACGTACCGCTCGGCCTCGGCGAACACGGCGTCCGAGACGCTGGCGGCGCCACCGGCCACGACCACCATGCACGGCTGCAGGCGCTGCAGCTCAGCGCGCGTGGCCTCGGGCAGGCGGTCCTTCTCGGTCAGCAGGACGGGGCCCAGGTCACCGGTGGAGGCGCCCAGCGCCAGCGCGTCCGCCGAGGACGTGCCGGAGGCGAGGAAGACCACGAAGGTGTTGCCGGGCTCCCAGCCCATGACGAAGGAGATGTCCGCCGCGGTCTCGTAGCGGTCGTTGCCGGAGATGCGCACGTTGCCCTCCCCGCTGACCGCGGTCTTGAGGCCGCGCAGCGGCTCGGCCGACACGGCGCGCTTGCCGCGCTCGACGACCGGGGCGTCGGCGGCCGAGGCCGCACCGGCCGAGGCGACGACGGTCCCGGCGAGGCCGACGGCGGCGAGGGCGGCGAAGGTCTTGGTGCGCATGCGGGCTCTCCGAGGAGTGAAGGGGGCCGGACTCGGTGGTCACCGTCCGTGCACCAAGGTTCGCGGGGCGGGAATCCCGCAGACCACACCCAGCGTCCGCACAGCGTCCGAACGGGGCGGAGGGTTCACCTGTCCTCGCCAACGTCAACGCCCCTCAGTCATGAGTCGTTGCGCTCAGTGACCACCTGGTTCCCGCGGAGTCGAGGGCGGCAGGTCTAGGTGCGGTCGGCCGGTCCCTGCCGGCGGCCACGCCCACGCCGCAGCCCTGCGGGCAGCCGCATCCCGCCGAGTTCGTTCGGCGTCTCCACCTCCAGGCCGTAGTGGTCACCGATCTGCTCCACGAGCTGGCGGCGTCTGGCCCGGTCGTAGAGCCGGCCCTCGCGGCGGAAGGCGGTGGTCGTGGCCCAGCACATCAGCAGCATGACGACGCTGAACGGGACCGCGATCGTCGTCACCGCGCTCTGCAACGCGTCCAGCCCGCCGGCCACCAGCAGGGTCGCGGCCAGGACCGCGGTCAGCAACGCGAAGAACACCCGCACCCAGCGCGCCGGCTCGGTGGCTCCGCCGGTGGCGAGCATCGACATCACGAGCGCCCCGGAGTCGGCCGAGGTCACGAAGAAGATCCCCACCAGGAGGATCGCCCCCAGCGTCAGGACCGTCGTCCCGGGCAGGTGCTCGAACAACGTGAACAGGGCGCCCTGCAGCTCCACGGAACCGTCGGCGGCCAGCATGCTCCCGGGCTCGTCGAGTTCCTGGAACAGCGCCGCACCCCCCAGGACCGCGAACCAGAGGATCCCCAGCAGGCTCGGCACCAGCAGGACGCCCATCACGAACTCGCGGACCGTCCGGCCCCGGCTGACCCGGGCGATGAAGACGCCCACGAACGGCGCCCACGACATCCACCAGCCCCAGTAGAACGCCGTCCAGGACGCCTGCCACTCCTCGCCCGCGGCGCCCTGCAGGGCGCTGACGGTGAAGCTCAGGCCGGCGAAGTTCTGCACGTACCCGCCGATCGACTGCACCCACTCGCGCAGCAGGGACTCGGTCGGTCCCGCGAAGAGCACGAAGAGCATGAGCAGGGCCGCCAGCACGAGGTTGGTGTTCGACAGCCACTTCATCCCCCGGCCCACACCGGACAGCAGGGAGAACAGCACCAGCACGGTGACCACCGCGATGATGGCCAGGTTCACGACGGTCGACGGCCGGGAGAAACCCGTCGCGCCCAGACCCGCACCGATCTGCAGGACGCCCGTCCCCAGCGAGGTCGCGACCCCGAAGACGGTGCCCGCCAGGGCGATCGTGTCGATGACGTTCCCCCACGCACCCCGGACGCGCTGGCCCAGCAGCGGTTCCAGGGTCCAGCGGATCGAGGCCGGACGGCCGCGGCGGTGGATGGCGTAGGCCAGGGCGAGACCGACGACGACGTAGATCGCCCAGGCGTGGACACCCCAGTGCAGGTAGGTCTGGGTCAACGCGGACTGCGCGAGCGACGTCGAGGTCCCCTCGACGCCGGGTCGTGGTGTGACGTAGTGGCTGAGGGGCTCGGAGACCCCGTAGAACACCAGCCCGATGCCCATGCCCGCGGCGAACAGCAGGGAGAACCACGACAGCAGCGAGAACTCGGGTTCGTCGTCGTCCTTGCCCAGCTTGATCTCCCCGAAGCGGCCGAAGCCGATGACGAGGCAGAACGCGACGAAGAAGGTCGCGATGAGGACGTAGTACCAGCTGAAGGAATTCACCACCGTCGTCTGCAGGGCGCTGAAGAAGTCCCCCGCACGGTCAGGGAGCACGGCGGCGAAGGCGCTGAAACCGACGACGAGGACCGCGGCCGGGCCGAAGACCCACGGCGCGACGCGGGAACCGTCCGGAGCGGCCACCCAGCCCCCCGGCGGGTGGGGTGCCTCGTCCATCGCGCGTGCGTTCTCGCTCGGCTGCTCGACCACGGTTCGCACCCTACGTTCGGACGGCTGCATCCTCACCTCGTGCCCGGGTCGTCCGCAGCAGCGCCGGACCCGACCGCGCACACTGGTCCGGTGAGCCACGCGCAGCGCGAACTCGTCGTCCTCGGGACAGCCGGCCAGGCGCCCACCCGGACGCGCAACCACAACGGCTACCTGCTGCGCTGGGACGGCACCTCGGTGCTGTTCGACCCCGGTGAGGGGACCCAGCGGCAGATGCTGCACGCCGGGGTTTCCTCGCCGCGCATCGAGCGGATCTGCGTGACGCACCGGCACAACGACCACTGCCTCGGCGTGCCCGGGGTGCTGAACCGGCTCGCGCAGGACCGGCCCGGCCGGCCGGTGACCCTGCACGGACCCGAGGACGCCTTCGACCACCTGCGCGGCCTCGCCGTCGTCGCCGCCGCCCACGTCGAGGTGACCGTCGTGGGCGTGCCCACCCTCGACGAGTTCGTCCCCGTCGCCGAGGTGGCGGGGTCGGCCCTGACCGCCCGGGCGCTGGACCACCGCGTCCCGGCGCTCGGCTACCGCCTCCAGGAGCCCGCCGGCGTGCGCTTCCGGCCGGAGGCGCTGGCCGCGGCCGGCCTCAGCGGCCCCGACGTCGGGCGGCTGCAGCGGGAGGGCGAACTGCGCGGGGTCCGGCTGGCCGACGTCAGCGTGACCCGGCCCGGTCAGGTGTTCGCGTTCGTCATGGACACCCGCCAGTGCCCCGCGGTCGACGAGGTCGTGCGCGACGCCGACCTCGCGGTGCTGGAGTGCACCTTCGCGCACCGCGACCTGGACCTGGCCCGCGAGCGCGGCCACCTCACGGCCCGGCAGGCCGCCGAGACCGCCGTGCGCGCCGGGGTCCGCACGCTCGTGCTCACGCACTTCTCCCAGCGCTACGACCCGGCCGAGCTGGGGCGGGAGGCGCGGGCCGTGGTCGCCGAACTCGGCGGGACGACCGAGGTGCACGTCGCGGACGACCTCGACGTCGTCCCGGTGCCGCGGCGGTCGGGACGTCGTACGGTCGCGGCATGAGCACCCCGCCCTTCGACCCGCACGACCCGCCCGTCCCCGAGCTCGAGGAGGACGAGACGGTGCCCCCGCGCCCGGAGGAGGAGGTCGCGGACGCGGATCGGTGAGCCGGGGGTCGCGCAGGCCCGCCGCAGTGACGCGGTCCCGCTCGGGCCCGCCCTGCTCAGGCGGGGCGTGCGCTGGGGTGCAGGGTCCGGTGCACGTGCAGGCGCACCAGGCAGCTGCGCACAGCCATCCGGATCGGCTGGTCCCCGCAGTGCTCCACCAGCCAGTGAGCCATGCGCTCCAGCTCCTGCGCGGTCAGGTCCATGCCCACGCACCCCGTGGCCAGAGCGGCCTGGTTCCAGACCTGCAGGGCCTGCTCCGGACCGGAGACGTCGGCCAGTCGCCGCAACCACCCCAGGGCGGTGGGCTCCTCCACGGCTGGAGGTGCCCAGTGCACCGGAGCACCGCGCCCGGACTGTTCTGCTCGCATGGTCAACCACATCGGCGTCCTGGAGCACCACGTGCAGGGAGCCGGACGGGTGGCGCGGACGGGTGCCTGCCGCCGGGAGCACCGGCCAGCCGCCGTGCTGCGCCGCACCGGTTTCGTGCACGTCTCGTCCGGCCGGGTGGAGCGACCGGGTGGCAGGGAGCACGCGGACTGCAGCGCCGCCCACCGCTGGCCGATGTGCAGACGGTGAGGGTCCCCGAGCAGCGCGGGCCCACGTCAGGACGAGGAGCGCAGATGGACGACGCCAGCGTGCTGACCGACCGGGCGCGGTTGGAAGCGGTCGCCGCGTGGGACGGGAGCCGGCCGGAACTGAAGCGCCGCCTCGACGAGGTGGCGGCCCGCACCGCGGCCCGGCTGGGGTTCCCGCTGAGCCTGGTGAACCTGGTGCTGGACTCCTCCACCCTCTTCGCCGGCAGCCACGGGCTGGTCGGCTGGGTGGCGGAGGTCGGCGGCCTGCCCGCGGAGTGGTCGTTCTGCACCACCACCGTCGTCGAGAACGCTCCCTACGTCGTCCCCGACGCCGCCG
This sequence comes from Kineococcus deserti, assembly GCF_050871945.1. Classification (NCBI taxonomy): domain Bacteria; kingdom Bacillati; phylum Actinomycetota; class Actinomycetes; order Kineosporiales; family Kineosporiaceae; genus Kineococcus; species Kineococcus deserti. Next base: position 7,371 of record NZ_JBJLSI010000045.1, read on the forward strand.
CCGACGACCGCCAGCGCGACAACCCGGTCGTGACCGGAGGCGGTGTCCGCTCCTACGCCGGTGTCCCGCTGCGCACGCGCGACGGTCGGGTCGTCGGGGCCCACTGTGTCCTGGGGGTCGAGCCGCACGAGTTCGGCCCGGGGGAGATCGCCGAGCTGGAACGCGCCGCCGCCGAACTCGTCGCCGTCTTCGAGGAGTACCGCACCCGGGGCGCCACGGCCTGATCCGGGCCCACCGCGCCTGGCACCGACTCGATCGGCGCGGCCGAACGGCCGTGAGCGGGGCGTGAGCACCCTTCCCCCGGACGGTGGACACCCGGTCAAGCGGTTCCAGCAACCGACCGATCCCTTCGTCGAGGAGCGGTCATCCGGACCGTGGCAGCACGAGGTGGCGGGATGACGGGGATCGACCCGGGCGAGGTGGGTACCGCGCGGTCGGCCGAGGGCCGACTGCGGGCCCCGGTCCCCCCTCTCGTGAACCGGTCGTGGTGACCACCCTCAGCACCGCCTTCTGCGTCGCCTTCGCCGTCGCGGCGGTCCTCAACGTCCTGACGGCGGCCGTCGCCTGGCGGCACCGGCACGCCACCCCCGCCGCGACCGCGCTGGCCGCCGTGGCGGCCGGCCTGGCCCTGTGGGCAGGCGTCGGTGCGCCGCTGAACTTCCCGGTGCCGCAGCAGCTGCACGACGCCCTGCTGTACCTGTCCTTCGTCGGGGTCCTCGGCTCGGTCGTCGGGTTGCACCTGCTCGCCCACTTCGCGGCCGACCCGCAGTACCGTCCCGGCCGGCTGCACGTGGTCCACCTCGTCGTCGTTCCCCTGCTGCTGCTGGCCGCGGTGGGCACCGACCACTGGCACCACCTGGTGCTGACCGACATCGAGCCGCTGGACCGGTGGCCCTGGTACGGCAACCGCTTCGGCCCGTTGTTCTGGGTCCACACCGCCTGGTGCTACACGCTGCTCGCGCTGGCCTACCTCCGCCTCGGCCGGGCCTGGTTGCGCGGGTCCCCCGTGGTCCGCCGGCAGGTGGGAACCCTGACCGTGGCCGGCCTGGTCCCGCTGGCCGGCAACCTCGTGGTCATCTCCCGCCCCGACCTGTTCTCCGGGCACGACCTGACCCCGTTGTTCTTCACCGTGACCGCAGTGCTCGACGCTCGTGCCGTGCTGCGCGGAACCCTGTTGCGGGTGGTCCCGGTGGCCCGGGCCCGGGTGCTGGAAACGGTGCAGGACATCATCGTGGTGGTCGACGACGGCGGCGTCGTCGTGGACGTGAACCCCGCCGGCCGCGCGATGCTCCGGCAGTCGCGACCCGACCTGCCGGCCGATCCGGTGGGGCTGCCCGCCCGGGACTTCATCAGCTCCCGGGCCCTGGGCGCGCTGCCGGGCGGCCGCATCGGGTACGTCCTGGACTCGCCGACCGGGCAGCACTTCGACGTGCAGGTCAGCGCCATCGAGGACGCCCGCGGGCGGTCCCTGGGCCGGGTGGTCGTCGGGCGGGACATCACCGAACTCGTCGAAGCCCGCCGTCGGCTGGAGGAGCAGGCCGCCGTCGCCGACCGGCTGCGCGCCCAGCTCGCCGAGGACGCGGTGCGCGACCCGCTGACCGGACTGCACAACCGCCGGCACTTCGATCCCGCCGCCGCCGAACTGCTCGGCGCGGTGGACGGGCACCACCCCGTCGGCGTGCTCGTCGTCGACATCGACCACTTCAAGCGGGTCAACGACACCCACGGGCACGCGGCGGGCGATCAGGTGCTCGTCGCCCTGGCGCGGGAGTTGCAGAACCTCACCCGGCAGGGCGATCTCGTCGCCCGCACCGGCGGCGAGGAGTTCGTCCTCGTCCTGCCGGGCGCGGACGCCGCGGTCGTCGCGCGACGGGCCGAGGAACTGCGCACCCGGTGCGCGCAGCTGGAGGTGCCCGTGGTCACGGGCACCGTGCGGCCGACCGTGTCGATCGGCACGGCGCTCGCCCCCCGCGACGGCGACGACGTCGCGACCGTGCTGGCCGCGGCGGACCAGGCCCTCTACCGCGCGAAGGCCGACGGCCGGAACCGCGTCGCCGCGGCCTGAGCGACCCCACCGCACCCGCCCCCGCCCGCCGACGACCACCGGGGGCGACGACCCCGAACTCGTGAACAAGCGTGCTGGACATCCGTGCACGCTGGTCGTACCGTTCGGGTGCGGCGCCGCTCCCGGACGCCGAACCCGCACGGCCCGACGGTGGGCCGTGACTCGACGAGGAGGTCGCGGTGGGCGAGACGATGCAGGCCGTGGTGTGCCACGGTCCCGAGGACTACCGGCTCGAAGAAGTTCCCCGGCCCGTGCTGCCCGAGGGCGGGGCGCTGGTGCGCACGGAGGCCGTGGGCATCTGCGCGAGCGACCTGAAGTGCTACCACGGGGCGGCCAAGTTCTGGGGCGACGAACACCGCCCGGCGTGGGCCGAACGGGGACGGATCCCCGGGCACGAACTGACCGGGGAGGTCGTCGAGATCTCCGACGAGGCCGCGCAGCGGTGGGGCGTCGCCGTGGGCGACCGCGTCGTCAGCGAGCAGATCGTCCCCGACTGGAACTGCCGCTACTGCCTGCGCGGCGCGTACCACATGTGCGCCACGCACGACATGTACGGTTTCCGCACCTACGACGGCGGCATGGCGGAGTTCATCGCCCTGCCCGCCAAGGCACTCGTCCACAAGATCTCCAAGGAGCTGCCCCCCGCGCACGCCGCCTTCGCCGAACCCCTGTCCTGCGCGCTGCACGCCGTGGAGCGCGCCGACATCCAGTTCGCGGACGTCGTCGTGGTCGCCGGCTGCGGGCCCATCGGGCTGGGCATGATCGCCGGCGCCAGGGCCAAGGGCGCCGCGCACGTCGTCGCCCTGGACGCCGTGCCCTCCAAGCTCGACCTGGCGCGACGTTCCGGGGCCGACACCGTCCTGAACATCACCACCGACGACATCTACTCGGTCGTGCGCGGGCTGACCGACGGCTACGGGGCCGACGTCTACCTCGAGGGCACCGGCCACCCCTCGGCGGTCAAGCAGGGCCTGACGCTCCTGCGCAAGCTCGGCACCTACGTGGAGTACGGCGTCTTCGGTTCCGAGGCCAGTGCCGACTGGTCGATCATCAGCGACGACAAGGAACTCGACGTCCGCGGCGCGCACCTCGGCCCGCACACGTGGCCCAAGGCCATCTCCCTGCTGGAGTCCGGCGTGCTGCCCATGGACGACATCTGCAGCCACCAGCTGCCGTTGTCGAAGTTCCAGGACGGCCTGGACATGGTGGCCGACGGCACCCGGTCGGTGAAGGTGTCGCTCATCCCCGACTCCAGCTTCACCGGCTGATCCGGGCGGACCGCCCCGCCTCCCGCCGAACGCCCGAGACGGCTCGGGGACCACGCGTCCCCGGGCCGGCACTCCTCCCTGCCCGGGACCCCCCGCGAGGAAGCACTCCACCATGCCGTTCCACCACACCCCCAGGAGTCTCCGGTGAGCACCACGACGACGAAACCCTCGACGCGACCCGGCCGCCCGGCCCGGCGCCCGGCACCGAAGCACCGCGGCCGCACCATCGCCACGGTCGTGGTGGTGCTGCTGGTCGTCGCCGCGGCGCTGAGCACCAAGGTCGTCAGCAACGACTCCGAACTCCTGGTGGGACCGGCGGCCTTCGACGCCGCCACCTACGGGGAGCAGCAGTTCCCCGAGGTCGTCTCCTACGTCGAGGAGAACGCCGTGGACGCCGTCGAACTGGCCACCGCCCTGCAGGCCGACCCGACCGCCGCCCAGCAGTTCGGCGTCCCGAGCAGTTCCGGGATCGGCGCCGTGGTGCCGGTGTCCTTCACCGGGACGGTGGGCGCGCCGGACCAGACGGGGCTGCCGGTCGTCACCGTGCCCGGCGTTCCCGCGGGTTTCCTCGTCCACGTGCAGTTCGGCCCGGCCATCAACGGGACCGACCTGCGCGACGCCTCGGGCGAGGTGTCCCTCAACGACTTCGAGAACCAGATCCAGTACCAGGACGCCGGCGCCGCGCTCAACGACCAGGTCAAGACCCAGGTCCTGGCACCCCTGCAGGGTCAGGACCTCACCGGCAGGACCGTCGCGGTGCAGGGCGTGGTCACGCTCATCAACCCGCAGAGCTGGAACGTCACCCCGACCTCGGTCGAGGTGCAGCAGTGAGCGCGCGCGACGGCCTCCCGGTGGCCGACGAGGTCGTGCTCACCGCGCGCGACGTCGTCAAGACCTACGGCGCGACCCGGGCCCTGAAGGGTGTCGCGTTCGACATCCACAAGGGACGCGTCACCACGCTGTTCGGGGAGAACGGCGCCGGCAAGTCGACCCTCATGAAGATCCTCTCAGGCGTCGAGCGCCCGACGTCGGGACGCGTCGAACTCGACGGCGAACCGGTGGAGTTCGCCAGCACCGTGGACGCACGGGACCGGGGGATCTCGATCATCCACCAGGAGCTGAGCCTGGCCCCCAACCTCAGCGTGCGCGACAACCTCTTCATGGGCCGGGAACTGAGCGGCCCGACCGGCGTCGACTTCGCCGAGGAGACCCGCCAGGCGCGCGCCGTCCTGGCCGAGCTCGGCCAGGAGATCAACCCCGCGACCCCGGTCGCCGACCTGCGCGTGGGCCAGCAGCAACTGGTGGAGATCGCCCGGGCGCTGCTCGTCGACTCCCGCATCCTGATCATGGACGAACCGACCTCGGCGCTGAGCGCCACCGAGGTCGAGGTGCTGTTCGGCGTCATCCGGGACCTGACGTCCCGGGGCGTGTCGATCGTCTACATCTCCCACCACCTGGAGGAGGCGCTCGAGATCACCGACTACGCCGTCGTCCTGCGCGACGGGTCGATCACCGCCACCGCCCACCGCTCCCAGATCGACCTGGAGTGGGTGGTGCACCAGATGGTCGGTGACGCCTACGACCTCGGCACGCCACCGACCGGGTACGACTTCGCGGCTGCGGCGCTCGAGGTCGAGGGCGTCAGCGTCACCGACGTCGAGAACCCCGAGCGCTCCGTCGTGGACGACCTGTCGCTCCAGGTGCGCGCCGGTGAGGTCGTCTGCATCTACGGGCTCATGGGCGCCGGCCGGACCGAACTCCTGGAAGCCCTCGCGGGGCGGGTTCCGCTGGCCGCCGGCCGGGTGCTGCTCAAGGGGGAGGACATCGGGGGCCTGACCATCGCCGAACGCATCGAGAAGGGCCTCGGGCTGGTCCCGGAGGACCGCCAGCGCGACGGCCTGGTGCAGACCATGACCGTCGGCTCGAACCTGTCGCTGGCCTCGCTGCGCTCGTTCGTCAAGGGGATGCTGGTCTCGCGCCGCGACGAGAGGACGGTCATCGACGACGGCATCGCCCAGGTGCACGTCAAGACGGCCGGAGGCGGGGCCGCCATCGGATCCCTGTCCGGGGGGAACCAGCAGAAGGTCGTCATCGGCAAGGTGCTGGCCACCCACCCGGACGTGATCCTGCTGGACGAACCGAGCCGGGGCATCGACATCGGCGCCAAGGGCGAGGTCTTCCGGTTGCTCGCCGAGAAGGCGCGGGAGGGCCTGGCCGTCGTCTACTCCACGTCCGAGCTCAACGAGTGCTTCGCCATCGCGCACCGGATCATCGTGATGTCGCGCGGTCACATCGTCGCCGAGTTCGGCCCCGACGTCCGCAAGGACCAGATCATGGCCGCTTCCGGCGAGGTGGTCACGTCGTGATCGCGGTCGACCCCGCAGACGGGACGACCCCGCCCTCCCCCGCTGTCCCTCGCCGTCGAGGAAGGACCCACCCATGAGTTCCACCCCCACCACCACGACGGGAAACCGCCGCAGCGTCGACATCGGCGCCCTCCTGCTGGAGGGCCGCGCCTTCCTGGCCCTGATCGTCATCTTCGTGATCTTCACGGCGCTCGCCCCCAACTCCTACCCGACGGTCTCCAACGTGCTGGTGATGTCCTCGCACGTCGCGATCTACGCGCTGCTCGCGATGGGGATGCTGCTGGTCATCCTCAACGGCGGGATCGACCTGTCGGTCGGTTCGACGCTCGGCATGTCCGGGATGATCGCCGGCTTCCTCATGAAGGGTGTGAACCTCTCCCCCTTCGGCATCGACTCCACGCTGTTCCCGCCGGTGTGGGTCGTCGCGCTCGTCTCCATCGGCGTCGGCGCGCTCATCGGCCTGGTCAACGGCGTCCTGGTCGCCCGGTTCAAGGTCGCCCCCTTCGTGGCGACCCTGGGCATGCTCTACGCCGTGCGCGGTCTGGCCTCGCTCATGACCAACGGCCTGACCTACAACAGCTTCGGCGGCGACGAGGCGCTGGGCAACACCGGTTTCGACTGGCTGGGGTTCAACCGGATCGCGACGGTCCCGATCGGGGTCATCGTCATGGTCGTCGTCGCGCTGGTCCTCTCCGGCGTGCTGAACCGCTCGATCTTCGGCCGCTGGCTGTACGCCTCGGGCGGCAACGAGCGGGCCGCGGAACTGTCCGGCGTGCCGACCCGCCGGGTCAAGGTCTGGGTGTACGTCGTCTCGGGCGTCACCGCGGCCATCGCGGGCCTGATCCTCACCTCGCAGCTCACCTCGGCCGGGCCCACGGCCGGCACCACCTACGAACTCACGGCCATCGCCGCGGTCGTCATCGGCGGCGCCGCCCTCTCCGGCGGGCGGGGCAACATCCGCGGCACCCTGCTCGGCGCGTTCGTCATCGGCTTCCTGTCCGACGGCCTCGTCATCGTCGGGGTCTCGGTCTACTGGCAGACCGTCTTCACCGGAGCCGTCATCGTGGCGGCCGTCCTGCTCAACTCGGTGCAGTACAAGGGCAGGCGGAAGGTCGCCGGCGGTGGTGGCGGCGCCGGGGACACGGCCGCCGCCCCACCCGCCGCACCGCAGTCCTCGGCGTCGACGTCCGCCTGAGCCACCCCACCTCCACCCCACCACCCACCGCACCAGCACCGCTGGAGCACTTCGAAGGGAAACTCCATGAAGCGTCGATCGCTCTTCACGCTGGCCGGCACCACCGCCGCCGCGCTCGCGTTGGCCGCCTGCGGGGGGTCCGACGGCGACACCGCCGGCAGCAGCTCCTCCGAGTCCGGCGGATCGTCGGCCGGTGGGCTCATCACCATCATCGTCAACGACCCGTCGAACCCGTACTGGACGGCCGAGGGCGACACCGCCAAGGCCGCCGCGGAGGAACTCGGGTACACGGCGACCGTGGCCGCCCACCGCGGCGACACCAACACCGAGAGCCAGCTCATCGACACCGCCATCTCCAACAAGTCGGTGGCGATCCTGCTGGACCCGGCGAACGCCGACGGTTCGGTCGGCGCCGTGAAGAAGGCCGACGCCGCCGGCATCCCGGTGTTCCTCGTGAACGCCGAGATCAACCAGACCGGGATCGCCAAGGCCCAGCTCGTCTCGAACAACGCCCAGGGCGCCGCGCTCGGCGCGCAGCAGTGGGCCCAGCTCGTCGGCCAGGACGCGCAGTACGCCGAGTTGCTGGGCGCGCCCAGCGACAACAACGCCGCCACCCGGTCCAACGGCTACAAGACCGTGCTGTCCCAGTACCCCGGCTTCGTCAAGGCCGCCGAGCAGGTCGCCAACTGGGACCGCACCGAGGGCCACGACAAGATGCAGGCGATGCTGCAGGCCAACCCGAACCTCAACGCCCTGATCTCCGGCAACGACGAGATGGTCCTCGGCGCCATCGCCGCGCTGCAGGAATCGGGCCAGATCGGTCAGATGAAGGCCATCGGCGGTTTCGACGGTTCACCCGACGCCGTCGACGCGATCAAGGCCGGCACCTTGTCCTACACCGTGCTGCAGCCCGTCGTCGTGTTCTCCAAGGAGGCCGTCAAGCAGGCCGACGCCTACCTGAAGAACGGCGAGACCGGCGTCGCGGAGGAGAAGCAGGCGTTCGACTGCGTCCTGATCACCAAGGACAACGTCGACCAGTACACCGCGCCGTTCACCATGTCGGAGTGAGGCCGCACGACGGTCCGGGCCAGGACCTCCTGGTGGACTGACCGACGCACACCCACCGGACCCCGCCGAGCGCGGGGTCCGGTGCTGCACACGACCCCGCACACGCCGAGGAGGACGGGTGCCGAACTCGGAGCGGTTCCCGCTGGCGCTGGCGCACACCGCCGCGACGCTGTACTACCTGCAGGACGCCACCCAGGCCGAGATCGCCGAACGCATCGGCACCTCGCGCGCCACGGTCAGCCGGCTGCTGCGCGAGGCCCGCGACCGCGGCCTGGTGCGCATCGAGGTCCTCCCGCTTCCCGCCCAGGACGCCGGTGACGTCGCCGAGCGCCTGCGCGCCGCCCTGGGGCTGCGGCAGGTGTCGCTGTCCCCGCCGACGGCGTCCGCGCACGTCGCCGAAGCCGTCTCCCCCGTCGTGAGTCGGGCGCTGACCGACGTCGGGCTGGGGTCAGGGGACGTGCTGCTGGTCTCCTCCGGGCGCACGGTCTACGAGATCACCCAGCGGGAACTGCCGCACCTGCCCGGCGTCGTCGTCGCGCCGATGGTCGGCGGTCAGGACGAACCCGAGGCGTGGTACCAGACGAACGAGATCACCCGCCGGATCGCCGAGGGCATCGGCGGAACCCCGCGGTTCCTGTTCGCCCCGGCGTTCCCGGGCCGCCGGCTGCGGCGCAGTCTCGTCGCCGACGCCGAGTTCCAGCGGTTCGCGAAGTTGTGGGCCGACGCCCGGTGCGCCCTCATGGGCGTGGGCGCTCCCCCGCTGCAGCGGGAGTCGATCCCCTCCTTCGTGCCGACCGGCGAGGCGCCGCTGCGGCTCGCCGTGGGGGACGTGGCGTCCCGCTTCTACGACGCCGCCGGGTCCGAGGTCTCCTACGCCGGGGCGGACCGGCTCATCGCCATCCCGTTCGACGTGCTGGGCCGGGTTCCCGTCCGCATCGCCGTCGCCTACGGTGCCCTCAAGATCCCGAGCATCGTCGCCGGTGCCCGGGGTGGCCACTTCACCCACCTCGTGACCGACCCGGCGACGGCGGCGGGTGCGCTCTCGACCCTGGAGGAACGACCGTGACGCTTCCCGACAGCTTCGACCTCGCCGGCCGCCGGGCGCTGGTGACCGGGGCGACGCAGGGGCTGGGGACCGACCTCGTGCACACCCTGGCGGCCGCCGGGTGCGACCTGGTGCTGAGCGCCCGCAACGCCGACGCGCTGAAGGTCCTCGCCACGACGGTGGCCCGCGACCACGGCGTCCGGGTGCAGGTGGTCCCGGCCGACCTGGCCGACGCGGCCGACACCGAGGCGCTGGCGAGCGCGGCCCTGGCGGCCTTCGACGGCCTCGAGGTGCTGGTGAACAACGCCGGGATCTCGCACCCGCAGATGGCGGTGGACGTCGACGCCGCCACGTGGGACCTGACGATGGCCGTCAACGTGCGCGCACCCGCGCTGCTGGGGTCGCGGATCGGGCGGGCGATGGCGCAGGCCGGTCGCGGCAGCATCGTCAACGTGTCGTCGCTGGCCGGTTCGCTCGCGCTGGCCGAGCACTTCGCCTACTCCTCGAGCAAGGCGGCGCTGCTGATGGCCACGAAGGTGCTCGCGCTCGAACTCGGGCCGTCGGGGGTGCGGGCGAACTCGGTGAGCCCGACCGTCGTCATGACCGAGATGGGCCAGCGCGTCTGGGGCGAGCAGACCAAGGCGGCGCCGATGCTGGCGCGGATCCCGCTGGGCCACTTCGCCCAGCCCGCCGACGTCAGCAACGCCGTGCTGTACCTGGCCTCGGACGCGTCGGCGATGGTGAACGGCGTGGACCTCAGGATCGACGGGGGTTTCGCCGTCGCCTGAGCACCGGCCTCAGCGGCTCGCCGGGCTGACCTCCCGCCAGGTGGCCAGGGTGGTGTCGTCGAACTGGTCCAGCACGGCGGCCAGTTCCCCCGCCCGCAGGTAGGAGGGGTTGCTGCCCGCGGCCATCCGCACGACCTCGGCCGCCGCGAACCGGTCGTCGGCGACCAGGACCGGCCGCGGCACCGCGTGCTGCAGCGGGTGGAACTCGACGAGCACGCCGTCGTCGGCGTCGGGGACGTCGGCCAACCGCCCCACCGCGCCGACGCCGGGCGAGTCCGGTCCGCTGATCCACAACAGGCACGGCTGCCCGGGAGCCATGAGGGACAGGCGGTAGCTGCGGCGCAGGCAGCGACGGATCACCTGCGGTCCGGAGCCGGTGAGGTCGGCGGGCCAGCCGGCCGACTTCACGAGCCAGCAGGCCACGTCGTCCACCGTCAGCCGTCCCACGGCTCCATCGTGCCCCAGGCTCCCGGCCCCCACACGTGCAGAACCCCCTCCGGCCGGAGCCGGAGGGGGTTCGGGGCGCGGTGCGTCAGTGCACTTCCTCGACGCGGCCGTGGGCCTTGTGCAGCTGCGGCACCTTCAGGAAGGAGACGAGCACGAACGCCACGGCGTACAGCGCGACGAACGCCCACACGACGGCGACGTTGCTGCCACCGGCCTGCAGGACGGCCCACACGACGGCCGACCCGAGGAAGGTCGCACCCCCGGCCGCGGTCGTGTACATGGCCATCGCGGCGCCCTTGTGGTCGGGGGCGAGCGCGGGCATGATCGCGCCCATCGGCACGAAACCGGCGAGCAGCATGCCGAAGAGGCAACCGGCCAGGACGGACACGAGGTACCCCCAGTCGCTGCCGGCCGGCACGAGCTGCGGGACGTACCACCACAGCAGCAACCCGCACGCCGAGCCGACGATGCCGAACCACTTCACGGTGCGCTGCCAGCCGATGCGGTCGCCGATGGCACCGAACACCGCGTTCACCAGGATGTTCGTCGCGTAGACGGCGACGGTCATGATGAGCCAGCGCGACTGGCCCCAGCCCCGCTGGTCGGCGATCACCGCAGGCAGGATGATGAACATCCCGAACTCCGGAGCCGTGTTGATCAGGCGCACCAGGAAACCCGCCGCGATCTTCGGCCGGGTGAACGTCAGCCGCAGCCCCGACGTCAGGACGCGACCGGCGCTCTCCCCCGCCGGCGCGATCCGCCGGTCGCCGCGGGGATCGCGCACCCCGATCCAGGCGATGAGGAACCCGGCGACCACCAGGGCGATCGAGGCGACCATCGAGCCCGTCTCCCCCCGGGTCCCGCCGCCGAACACGGGGATGGCCCCGACGGCGAACAACGACCCGAGCGTGGGCAGGCCACCGGTGAAGGCGACGTAGAACCAGCCGACGGCGGCACCGTTGCGTTCCGGGGTCGTCGTGATGTTCACCCACACCAGGAAGGCGAAGGCGAACAGCGGGAACCCGAACCCGCGCAGCGCGTAGGCGACGGCGGTCAGGGCGAAGTTCTCCGCCTGCAGGCCGAGGAGGAACACCGCCTCGAAGACGACCCAGACGGCGAAGCCGAGCGCCATGACGCGCCGGGGGCCGAACAGGTCGGACAGGGCACCCGAGACGTAGCTGCCGATGAGCACGCACAAGCTGTAGTACGTGATGATGCTGGCGACCGCCGCTTCGGGACGGCCCAGCACCTCGACCATGTGCGGGGTGAGGAAGTTCGATTCCACCCCGTTGCCGGTCATGAAGACGAGCACGCCGAGGAAGCCCCACCGCAGCACGGGTGGGATTCCCAGGCGTTGCAGTCGACCCTCCGGCGCGGCCGCCGTGGCGGCGGTTCCGGACATCAGGATCCCTCCAGATCAGAGCTTGTCGGCGACGGTGCGGGTGACCAGGGCCAGCGAGATCGCACCCGCGTCGGGGTGGCCCAGGGACCGCTCGGCCAGCGGCCGGGCCCGCCCGATCTGCGGACGCAGGTCCTTGGTGGCCTCCGCCGCCGCGGTGGAGGCCTGCGCGGCGGCGGTGAAGGCCGTCTTCAGGTCCTCCCCGGCCGCGACCTGCTCGGCCAGCTTCTCGGCGAAGGGCACCTGGGCATCCAGCATCGTCTTGTTGCCCACCCGCGCCCCGGCCAGCCGCATGACGGCCTCCACCGAGGCGGTCGCGCCCTCGGCGACCTGCTGGGCGCTCGGGGTGCCGGCATCACCGAGCTTGTCGGCGAAGGCGTGCAGCAGCACCCCCCAGATCACCCCGGAGGTGCCACCGGCGCGGTCGGCCCAGGCGCCCCCGGCCGCGGACAGCGTGGCGCCGGCCCCGGCCCCGGCGTCGGCGGCGGCGCGGGCGGCCTGGGCGGCGGCGACCGAGCCGTTGACCATGCCGGTGCCGTGGTCACCGTCACCGGCGATGGCATCGATGCGGCCCAGTTCGGCCTCGGCGTCCTGAAGGACGTCGCGCACGGCCTCGATGAGTTCGGCGACCTTGCGGCCGGCCTGCTGCGCGGCCTCGGGGGTGCCGGAGTAGTCGGCGACCTCGTCCTCGGGCACCACGTAGACCGGCGCCGGGGTGGTTTCGATGACCGGGCCGATGGACACCGCCGGGCACTGGGCCGGGGCGGTCCACAGCCTTTCCAGCTCCTCATCCAGCCACGTCACGGTCAGCGAGGCGCCGGCCATGTCCAAGGAGGTGACCAGCTCACCGACCTGCGGGGCCACGATCTGGTAGCCGGCCTGGCGCAGCCGCTGGGCGATGGGGCCGTAGAGCAGGAACAGCTCTTCGTACTTGGTCGAGCCCAGGCCGTTGACCAGGACGGTGATCTTCCCGCCGTGGCCACCCTCGGCGCCGACGCCTTCGGGCTTGCCGGCCAGGACCTTGTCGACCAGCAGGTCGGCGATCTCGGAGGGCGTGCCGATGGGTTCCTCGCTGATACCCGGCTCGCCGTGGATGCCCAAGCCGACGCCCATGTGGCCTTCGGTGACGGTGAACAGCGGCTCGCTCTCCCCGGGCAGGGTGCAGCCGGCGAAGGCGATGCCCATCGAGCGGGTCACGTCGTTGGCGTGGCGCGAGACGCGCACGACGTCGTCGAAGGAGTAGCCGGCCTCGGCCGCCGCGCCGGCGATCTTGAAGGCGACCACGTCGCCGGCGATGCCGCGACGTTCACCATTGGCGCCTTGGCCCTCGGAGGCGACGTCGTCGGTGACCACGAGCAGTTCGGCCGGGATGCCCTCGGCGCGCAGCCGTTCGGCGGCCAGGCCGAAGTTCAGGATGTCCCCGGCGTAGTTGCCGAACCCCAGGACCACGCCCCCGCCGCGGTGGGCGGCCTTGGCCACGTCGTAGACCCAGCGGGTGGAGGGGGAGGCGAACACGTTGCCGCACACCGCGCCGTCGGCCAGGCCCGGCCCGACGTAGCCGGCGAAGGCGGGGTAGTGCCCCGAGCCGCCGCCGACCACGACGGCCACCTTGCCCTCGGGGGTCGCGGTGGAGCGAATCACGCCGTGGGGGACGGGCTGGACGTACTGCGAGTACAGGTCCACGAACCCCGCGACGGCCTCGTCCACGAACGTCGCCGGGTCACCGAAGATCTTCGTCACGCCGAACGCCCCGGGACGAGCGAGACCTTGACGGAGTTCGCCGAGTCGGCGACGAGGTCCAGACCCTTCTGGAAGTCCGCCAGCGGCAGCTGGTGCGAGCAGATCTCGTCCAGCGGCAGCCGGCCGGAGGCGATGAGCTTCAGCGCCGCGGGCCAGGTGTTCTGCCCGAGGTGGGCGCCGAGGACGTTGAGTTCCTTGTCGTCGCTGATGATCGACCAGTCGACCGAGACCGGGTCCTTGAACACCGAGTACTCGACGAACGTCCCGAGCTTGCGCAGCAGGTTCAGCCCCTGCGCGACCGCGGACGGGTGGCCGGTGCCCTCGATGTAGACGTCCGCGCCGTACCCGTCGGTGAGCTTCTTGACCTCTTCGACGACGTCGACCTCGGTGATGTTCAGCGTCACGTCGGCGCCGCACTTCCTGGCCAGTTCCAGCTTCTGCGGCAGCGCGTCGAGGGCGATGATCCGCTTCGGGAACTTCGCCGCGGCACCGGCGATCATGCCCAGGCCGATGGGGCCGCAGCCGGCGACGACGACCGTGTCGTCGAACCGGATGTCCGCACGCTCGACGGCGTGCAGTGCGCACGACAGCGGCTCGGCGTAGGCGACCTGCCACGGCGGGATGTCCGAGGGCGCCTTGTGGACCAGCGCCTCCTTCGGCAGGACGAGGTACTCGGCCATCGCCCCGGGGGTACGGCGCTTGAAACCGAACATGTCGTGCGGCTGGCACATGTGGTAGTCGCCGCGGTTGCAGTAGCGGCAGTCCCAGCACGGCACGATCTGCTCGGCGACCACGCGGTCACCGACCTGCACACCCCAGCGCTTCGCTGCCTCCTCGTCGATCGACTCGATCCGGCCGGTGAACTCGTGCCCCGGCACGACGCCGGTCTCGGTCCACGCCGGGCGGTTCTCGTCGCCCCAGAACTTCGCGGCCCCGTGGTAGCACTTCAGGTCGCTGGCGCAGATGCCCACGGCCTCGACCTTCAGCAACGCCTCGCCAGGCCCGGCCACCGGGATCGCGATCTCCTCGAGCCGGTAGTCCTCCGGCCCGTGCACCACGACGGCCTGCATCGTGCCCGTCATCTTCTGCCCCCTCGCAGTTCGCCCGATTCCTCGATCGGTCCCATCCTCGATCCGGCGAGAGCGTACGGCGACCTCAGCACAGATGTCCAGCACAGATGTTCAGGTGAGCCGGGGGTCGCCGCGACCACCCGCTGGGTACGGTGATCGGGATCAGGGAGGTGGACGGTGGCCAAGGCAGACGGCCGGTTCCCGCTCGCGCTCGCCCACACGGCCGCGACGCTGTACTACCTGCAGGACGCCACGCAGGCCGAGATCGCCGAGCGGCTCGGCACCTCGCGCGCCACGGTGAGCCGGCTGCTGCAGGAGGCCCGCGACCGTGGCCTGGTGCGCATCGAGGTGCTCCCCCTGCCGGAGGAGGACCCCGACGACCTCGCCGAGCGGCTGCGCCACGCCCTGGGGCTGGACGCCGTGTGGCTGTCGGCCACCACGAGCGCGGCCCACGTCGCCGAGGCCGTCTCCCCCGTCCTGTCCCGCGTCCTGGAGGGCCTGGGACTGGTCGAGGGCGATGTGCTGCTCGTCTCCTCGGGGCGGACCGTCTACGAGATCGCGCAGCGCGAACTGCCCCGGCTGCCGGGGGTCCTGGTCGCCCCGATGGTCGGCGGGCAGGACGAACCGGAACCCTGGTACCAGACCAACGAGATCACCCGCCGCATCGCCGCCGGTCTCGGCGGCAGCCCGCGGTTCCTCTACGCCCCGGCGTTCCCCGGCCGCGCGCTGCGCCGGAGCCTCGTGGCCGATGCGGAGTTCAAACGTTTCGCCGCACTGTGGGACACCGCCCGCGTCGCGGTCATGGGGGTGGGAGCGCCTCCGCTGCAACGGTCCTCGATCCCCAGCTTCGTCCCCACGGCGGCCGCCCCGCTGCGCGGGTCCGTGGGCGACGTGTCCTCCCGGTTCTACGACGCGGCCGGCCGGGAGATCGCCTACGCGGGTTCCGACCGCCTCATCGCGATCCCGCTCGACGTCCTGCGTCGGGTGCCGGACCGCATCGCCGTCGCGTACGGGGACCTCAAGGTGCCCAGCGTCCTGGCCGGCGCCCGCGGCGGGCTCTTCAACCACCTCGTCACCGATCCCACGACGGCGACGCACCTCCTCGACGCCGGCGCCGGTGCCTGATCACCGAAGTGCTTGACCACCGTGATCAAGCACTTCGGTGATCAAGCACTTCGGTGATCGAGCACCTCGGTGATCGAGCACGGCTCCGGTCAGCCGAGAGCGCGGTCGGGTGCGGCCATGTCGCCGGTCGCGGGGATCCCCTCGGCCAGCGCGTAACGCAGGTGGACGGCGCCCCGGGGACCGGCCACCGGCGGTTCGAGCAGGGTGAGGTTCGTCGGGACCTCACCCCCGTCGAAGACCTTCTTCCCGGTGCCGAGCACGATCGGGTGGATCCACAGGTCGATCCGGTCGAACAGCTTCTCGCGCAGCAACGTCTGCACCAGGTCCAGGCTGCCGACGACCTTGACGTTCTCGTGCCGGTCGCGGACCTCGCGCACCGCGGCGGGCAGGTCCGGGCCGAGCTGGACCGACCCCGCCCACGACAGCTCCGGCGTGCCCCGGGAGGCCACGTACTTCGGGACCTCGTTGAACAGGGTGGCGATCCGGTCGTCCGGCCCACCCTCCTGGTGCGGCCAGTAGGAGGCGAAGATGTCGTACGTCCGCCGGCCGAGCAGCAGCGCGTCGGTGCCCTCGTAGGCGGCGGCGACCTGATCGCCGGTGACGTCGTCGATCAGCGGCGCCTGCCAGCCGCCGAACGGGAAGCCGTGCGACGGGTCCTCCTCCGGCCCGCCGGGCGCCTGGCCGACCAGGTCGAGGGTCGCGAACAGTTCCAGGTGGATCAGGCCCATGTCTCCTCCTGCTGCTGGTGGGTCCGGTGGCGTCGGCCGGTGGACCCGCGCGGGCGGGCGGATTCATCGCTGCGACGGTCCGGACCAGGTCCGCGGCGACGAGCACCTCCCGTCCGCGGGCGCGCAGCCTCCCCGCCGGACGGCGCCCACGCCTCACCCGCGGTCGACGACTCCCCGCTCCCAGCGCCACCCGTCCCGGCCCGCGAGGCGGACGACCGCCCAGCCGTACCCCTCGACAGGGCGACCGTCGGCGCACGCGCGGTCGCTGACCAGGTCGTGCCCCGGCCCGGTGACCGTCACCGGTTCCGCGGTGTGGTTCAGCACGAACAGGTAGTCGTGGTCGGCGCCCCGCCGGACGACGACCTCGATCCCGGCCGGCGGCGCCTCCCCCAGCGGCGGGGTCACCTGCGCCTGGCCGGCCAGGTCCCTCAGCCAGCGCCCGAGGGAGTCCGGGTCGAGGAACGTGGAGACGTAGTGGGCGGCGCCGGACCCCACGGCGTGGCGGGTGCGGGCGGGGTTCCCGGCGAGGTCGCCGTCGAGGTAGGTGCCCAGGACCTCGGCGCCGGTGCTGGTGGACCGTTCCGACCAGGTGCCGCCCGTCCCCCGGCCGTCGGCCAGTTCCAGGCCGACCTGGTCCGCCGCGTCGAGGGGGTGCAGTTCCTCCACGCGCAGGCCGAGCAGGTCGCGCAGGCGTCCGGGGTACCCACCGGGAGCCACGTGCAGGTTCTCGTCGGCGTAGCCGGTGAACGGCCACACGGCCAGGTGACCACCGCCACGGACGTACGCCTCGAAGTTCGCCACGGTCGCGTCGTCCACGGCGTACAGGCTCGGCACCAGGACCAGGCGGTACCGGCCCAGCGGCGCGCCGGGGGCGACGAAGTCCACGGGGATCCCGGCGTGCCACAGGGCGCGGTGCGTCGCCCGCACGGTCTCGGAGTAGTTCAGCGCCGCGCTCGGCAGGTGCTCGACCTCGGTGGCCCACCAGCCCTCGGCGTGCCAGACGATCGCGACGTCGGCCTCGACGACCGGCCCGGTCGCCGGGGGCTGCGCCACCTCGCGAATGGCCTCCAGGGTCCGGCCCAGGGTGGTGAAACCCTCGAAGCTCGCCGACTCGGCCCCCACGTGCGGGACGATCCCGCCGTGCCAGACCTCCGAGCCGGCGGCGGGGGCGCGCCACTGGAAGAACAGCGCCCCCTGGGACCCGCGGGCGACGTAGGACAGCGAGTTCCGGATCACCCGGTGGGTCGCCTTGTGCACCCGGCGGTCGGGCAGCGTGGAAGAGATCGAACTCTGCTCCATGAGCAGCCACGGGGCACCGTGCCCCCACGAGCGGGACAGGTCCGAACCGTAGGCGGCGTGGGTCTCGCCGTCCGGCCCGTCGGTGTCGAGGTAGTGGTCCATGGACACCAGGTCCAGCGACTGCGACCAGCTCCACTGCTCCAGGTGGTTCCACGTCGGCAGCATGAAGTTCGTGGTGACGGGCACGGTCGACCCCGCCGCCAGGACCTCCTCGCGTTGCTCGCGCATCGCGGCCAGCATCTCGTCGGACATGAAGCGGCGGTAGTCGACGGACTGGGTGGGGTTGGCCAGGTACTGGGTCCGCCGCGGCGGCAGCACGTCCTCCCAGTCGGAGTAGTTCTGGCTCCAGAACGCCGTGTACCACGCCCGGTTCAGCGCCTCGAGGGATCCGTACCGCTGCCGCAGCCACCGGCGGAACGCGGCCGCCGCGTGCGGACCCCAGTCGTAGCTGCCGTACTCGTTGTGCAGGTGCCAGCCCAGCAGGGCGGGGTGCGCACCGTACCGGCGGGCGAGCTCGGCCGTGATGCGCCGCGACGCCCGGCGGTAGTCCGGGGAACTGATCGCGTAGGTGTCGCGGCTGCCGTGGCTGAGCCGCACCCCGTCCGGGCCGACGGGCATCGCGTCGGGGTACGCGCGGGTGAACCACGGCGGCGGGGACGCGGTCGGGGTGGCCAGCAGGACGCCGATGCCGTTCGCGTGCATCAGGTCCATGACGCGGTCGAGCCAGCCGAACTCGTACCGGCCCTCGGCCGGTTCGAGCACCGACCACGAGAACACCCCGACGGTGACGGCGTTCACCCCCGCGCGGCGCATGAGCGCCACGTCCTCGTGCCAGACCTCCTCGGGCCACTGCTCGGGGTTGTAGTCGCCGCCGAAGAGGAAGCGGTCGGTGGGCAGGCGTCGTTCGGAGGTCACGGTGTTCCCTGGGTGTGTCGAGAGGGGTGGGACGTCAGCCCTTGAGGCCGCCGCTGATGAGGTCCATCCGCCAGAACCGCTGCAGGAACAGCAGCAGCGCGATGAGCGGGACGATCGAGACGGCGGCGCCGACGATGGCCAGCGAGTACAGCGCCGGTTCACCCGAGCCCTTGGCCAGCAGCGAGTACAGGCCCACGGTCAGCGGGTACCGGCTCTCGTCGGAGAGCATGATGAAGGGCAGCAGGAAGTTGTTCCAGATCCCGACGAACTGCAGCATGAAGATCGTCACCATGCCCGGGACCATCATGGGCAGGCTGACCGAGGCGAACGTGCGGAACTCGCCTGCCCCGTCGAGCCGGGCGGCCTCGAGGGTCTCGTCCGGCACGGTGGACATCGCGTAGACGCGCGCCAGGTAGATGCCGAACGGCGAGATGATCGAGGGCAGCAGGACGGCCCAGTGACTGCCGGCCAGGCCGATCTTCGACATCAGCAGGTACTGCGGGATGGCCAGGGTGATGCCGGGCAGCAGCACCCCGCCGAGCACGGTGTAGAAGGCGACGTTGCGACCACGGAACCGGAACTTCGCCAGGGCGTAGCCGAACATCGTCGACACGACGACCGACAGCAGCGACCCGACGCCGGAGTACAGCAGGCTGTTCAGGGCCCAGAGCCCGAACTGCCCGTCGCCGTAGGCGAACAGGTCGCGCAGGTTGCCGAACAGGCCGGTGCCCGGGGCGAACGTGAACGTCGAGAACAGTTCGGCCGGCGACTTCGTCGAGGCGACGAGAACCCACGCGACGGGTACGAGGCAGTACAGCGCGCCGAGCAGCAGGACGGCGGTGGGCAGCCAGGGCCGGCGCGGGCGGTCGGCTCGCGTGCCGGTGGGGCGACCGGTCGTCGCCGGGGACAGGTGCGCGATGGTCATCAGGAGTCTCCGAAGGCACGCTTCTGGGTCGCCCGCAGCAGCACGGCCGACAGCACGAGGGTTCCGACGGCGAGCAGGACCGAGGCCGCCGAGGCCAGCGGCAGGTCGTCGCGGGAGAAGGCGTCGCGGTAGATGGTCATGAGCGGAACCCACGTCTGCGAGATGCTCGTCGTCATCGGGCGCAGCGTGGTGGGCTCGCCGTAGACCTGCAGGGTGCCGATGAGCGAGAACAACCCGGTCAAGACCAGGGCGGGCGCGACGAGCGGCACCTTGACGCGCAGGGCGATCTGCAGTTCACCGGCGCCGTCGAGGCGGGCCGCCTCGTACAGCTCGGCCGGCACCCCGCGCAGCGAGGTGTAGATGATGATCATGTTGAAGCCGACACCGCCCCAGATCGCGATGTTCGCGACCGAGGCGAACAACGTCCCGCCCTGCAGGAACGGGATGCTGCCCAGTCCCAGGGCCTGCGTGACGTCGCTGAACGGCGACGTCGTGGGCAGGTAGAGGAAGCCCCACAGCAGCGAGGCGATCACCCCGGGCACGGCGTACGGGATGAAGATGGCGGTGCGGGAGAACCGCTTGGCCCGCGTGGTCGTCGCGTCCAGCAGCAGCGCGAACAGCAGGGCCAGGCCCAGCGTCAGCGGGATGGCGATCGCGCCGTAGACCAGGAGGCGGCCGAACCCGGCGAGGAAGTCGGCGTTCGTCACGGCCGCGACGTAGTTGTCCAGGCCGACGAACACCTCCTCGCGACGTCCGAACGGGCCCCCGCCCTCCAGGCGCAGGCCGCGGGTGCTCAGGTAGACGGCGTAGACCATCGGCACCAGCAGGAACAGGACGAACAGGACGAGTCCTGGGGCCATGAACAGGTAGGGGGCCGGGTTGCCCCGCCGGCGCCGGCGCACGGCGGGTGCGCCGGTCGCCGCGACCGCGGTCGAGGTGGTGCTCACGGGTTCCTCCGAATCCGGGTGCTGGTGCTGGTGCCGGTGGTCTGCCGCGCTCAGCCGGCGCTGACCTCGAAGCCGGTCTTCTCCATGTCGGCGACGACGGCGTCCTGGGTGGCCTGCAGCGCGTCGGTCAACGGCGCGCCGTTGCTGACGGCCGCGTTCATGGCGTCCTGGAACGCGCTGTTGGCGACGTTGACGTTGGGGCCCCAGCTGATCTGCTCCACGGTGGAGGAGGAGATGGTCTTGGCGACCTGCCAGAAGTCGGCCTGCTGCGGGGACAGCAGCGGCGGGTCGCTCTCCAGGGTCAGGTCCTGGCCGACGAGGGAGGCGGGGTACTGGCCGGCCTCGATCTGCGCCGCCGCACCCTCCTGCGAGGAGTTGATCCACGCGGCGAACTCGGCCGCGGCCTCCTTGTGCTCGCTGGAGGTGGTCACGACGACCGACGAGCCGCCCTGGAAGGCGACGCGGTCGTCCCCGGCGGTCCACTGCGGCATCGGGGCCAGCGCCCACTGCCCGGCCTGCTCGGGGGCCACGCCCTCGATGACACCCGGCGCCCACAGGGCGGCGGGCCAGGCCAGGACCTTCCCGGCCGACAGCTTGGCGTTCCACTCGGGGGTGAGGATGGGTTCGGCGTCGACGACGTCGCGGTCGACGAGGTCCTGCCAGAACGTGGCGACCTGCTGGGAGGTCTCGTCGGCGATGTTGACCGTCCAGGCGTCACCGTCGACGGTCCACCACTGCGAGCCGGCCTGCTGCGCCATGGCGGCGAAGAACCCGAACTGGTCGGGGGCGAAGGTGGCCAGCGTGGCCTGCGGGTCGGCCTGCTTGACCTGCTCGGCCGCGGCGGCGAACTCCTGCCACGTGGTGGGGACGGCGAGGCCGAGCTCGGCGAACCGGGCTTGGTTGTAGACGAACGCCTGCGGGCCGACGTCCTGCGGCACGCCGTAGACGGCCCCGTCGAACTCGACCTGGCTCCACACGCCGGGGTTGAACTGCGAGGACAGGTCACCCACCTGCTCGGTGATGTCCTCGGCGACGCCGCCGACGATCATCGCCGGCAGGGTGTCGTACTGGACCACCGCGACGTCGGGCGCGTTGCCGGCGCGGGTGGCGGTCAGCAGCTTGGCGGAGGAGTCGGTGGACCCGCCCGCGTCGGTCTTCTCGACCTGGACGTCGGGGTGGGCGGCGTTCCACGCCTCGACCATGCCGTCCTGGGCGGTGCCCCAGGCCCAGTAGGTCAGGGTCACCGGGCCGTCCCCGGCGGCGGTGCCCGACTCCTCGCCGGAGGAGCAGGCGGTGAGCGCCAGCCCCAGGGTGGCGGCGGCCAGGATGGCGGGAAGTCTGCGACGCATCACATCTCCTTCGACGTGGAGTAGTCACTGAGAGTGACGACTGAGGGGAGCGGCCGCAGAGCAGCGACCGGCGTTCCGGCAGTCTCAGCAGTCGGATGCATCGTTGTCAACCGGGACCGTGATCGATCCCATGAGCCGTGGGATCGATCACACCGGTAGTGTCGCGGGCGAGCTCCTCCTCGCGGGTCCTCCCGGGCGATGCTTGTGACGGGACCTCGCGACCCTTACTCTGCGTGCGCACCCCGACGAGCGTGGCGCGAGCCCGGAACGAGGACGGACGACGATGAGGTTCACCGACGGCTACTGGATGCCGCGTGCCGGCTTCACCCCGCTGAAGGCCGCCGAGGCCTACGACGTCGACGTGCGCGAGGGGCCGGACGGCCCGCAGCTGGTGGTCACCGCACCGACCAGGGTCATCGAGCGGCGCGGGGACACCCTGAACCGCACGGTGCTCACGGTCGTCTTCGACAGTCCCGCCGAGGGGGTCGTCCGCACCCGCATCAGCCACCACGACGGTGGCCTGCCCCCGCGCCCCACCTTCGGACTCGCACCCTCGGCCGGGCACGACGTGCAGGTCGGCACCGACGCCGGGAGCGGCTGGCTGCGGTCGGGCCGGCTCACCGTCCGCGTGCGCCGCGGTGCGCCGTGGTCGGTGGAGTACCTCGACGGCGAGGAGCTGCTGACCCGCAGTCAGGGCGGCAGCGTCGCGTACGTCGAGGAGGCCGGCGGCGGCCGGTACGTGCACGAGCAGCTCTCGCTCGGTGTCGGCGAGCACCTGTACGGCCTCGGGGAGCGGTTCGGCGCCTTCGTCAAGAACGGGCAGACCGTCGACGTCTGGAACGCCGACGGCGGGACCTCCAGCGAGCAGGCCTACAAGAACGTCCCGTTCTACCTGTCCGACCGCGGGTACGGCGTGTTCGTCGACCACCCCGAGCAGGTGTCGTTCGAGATCGGCTCGGAGGTCGTCTCGCGCACGCAGTTCTCGGTCGAGGGCGAGTTCCTGCAGTACCTGGTCATCGCCGGTCCCGAACCCAAGGACGTGCTGCGCCGCTACACCGCGCTGACCGGTCGACCGCCGCAGGTCCCGGCCTGGTCCTACGGCCTGTGGTTGTCGACGTCGTTCACGACCTCCTACGACGAGACGACCGTCATGTCGTTCATCGACGGGATGGCGCAGCGGAACCTGCCGTTGAGCGTCTTCCACTTCGACTGCTTCTGGATGCGTGAGTTCAACTGGTGCGACTTCGAGTGGGACCCCCGCACGTTCCCCGACCCCGAGGGGATGCTGCGCCGGCTGCACGATCGTGACCTGAAGGTCTGCGTGTGGATCAACCCCTACATCGCCCAGCGCTCCCCCTTGTTCGCCGAGGCCGCCGCGCAGGGCTTCCTGCTCCAGCGCACCGACGGCAGCGTGTGGCAGTGGGACATGTGGCAGGCCGGCATGGGTCTGGTCGACTTCACCAACCCTGCTGCGCGGCAGTGGTTCCGCGGCCACCTGGACCGGCTGCAGGACATGGGCGTCGACTCGTTCAAGACCGACTTCGGCGAGCGGATCCCGACCGAGGACGTCGTCTGGCACGACGGTTCGGACCCGCAGCGCATGCACAACTACTACGCCCAGCTGTACAACGACTGCGTCTTCGGGGCCCTGCGGGAGCGTCGCGGCGCCGGCGACGCCGTCGTGTTCGCCCGGGCGGCGACCGCGGGCGGTCAGCAGTTCCCCGTGCACTGGGGCGGTGACTGCTACTCCACGTTCGAGGCGATGGCCGAGACGCTGCGCGGCGGGCTGTCGCTGGCCGCCAGCGGTTTCGGGTACTGGAGCCACGACATCGGTGGGTTCGAGGGAACCCCGGACCCGCGCGTGTTCAAGCGGTGGCTGGCCTTCGGGCTGCTGTCCTCGCACAGCCGGCTGCACGGGTCGACGTCCTACCGGGTTCCGTGGGCGTTCGACGAGGAGGCCGTCGAGGTCGCGCGCCGGTTCACCGAGCTGAAGATGTCGCTCATGCCGTACCTGCTCACGGCCGCCGGCCAGGCGCAGCGAGTGGGCACCCCCGTCATCCGGCCGATGTTCCTGGAGTTCTCGGGCGACCGCGCCGCGGCGACGCTGGACACCCAGTACATGCTGGGTCCGGACCTGCTCGTGGCCCCGGTGTTCTCCGCCGACGACCGCGTCGCCTGCTACGTTCCGGCCGGTCGCTGGCACTCGCTGCTGACGGGCGAGGAGGTGCCCGGTGGCCGCTGGATCGAGGAGACGCACGACGTCTTCTCGCTGCCGCTGCTGGTGCGGCCCGGCACCGTCCTGCCCGTCGGCGCCCGCCGGGACCGTCCCGACTACGACTACGCGGACGGGGTGGAACTGCGCTGCTTCGCCCTGCAGGACGGCGCCCGGGTGCGCGTCGAGGTGCCGGACACCGACGGCGCGGTCGTCGCCACCTTCACGGTGACCCGCGAGGGTGACCGGCTCGTGGGCGAGCGGTCGACGGGCGAGCAGGCGTGGTCGCTGTCGGACGGCACCCGGCCGGGGACGGCCGCGCACGCGGACGCGTCGACGTCCCGCCTCGAGGTGCAGCTGCCGTCGGCCTCGTGAGCGAGGTCGTCGCGGCACCCGGCGTTTGCGCGGGAGGCGCCCCCGGCGCCACCATCGAGCCGGTCGCCGACGGTGCGGCCGGTGCGCGCGAGAACGGAGCAGGGGTGTCGGTCGAGGGTGCCCCGCGTCCGCCCGGGCGCCGTCCCACCATCACCGACGTCGCCCGGCAGGCCGGGGTGTCGCGCGGCACGGTCTCGCGCGTGCTCAACGACAGTCCGCAGGTGAGCGCCGACACCCGCGCCGCGGTCGAGCAGGCCGTGGCCGAGACGGGGTACCGCGTGAACACCCTGGCCCGGGGACTGCGGACGGGCTCGACGCACCGGGTCGCGTTCCTGCTCAACGAGGGGGTCTCGCGCCTGTTCGCCCACCCCAACCTGCCGGTCATCGTGCAGCACTGCTCCGACGCCCTCGGGGCCCGCGGGTCGTCGATGCTGCTGCTCATGGCCGGTTCGGAGGACGAGCGGCGCCGGGCCATCGAGTTCGTCGACGCCGGCGCCGTCGACGGTGTCCTGGTCCTGTCCTGGAACGCCGACCCGGACATCCTCACGAGGCTCGAGGCCACCGGGGTGCCCACCGTCAGCTGCGGGGCGCCCCGCGGCTACGACGGTCCCATCGCCTGGACCGGCGCCGACGACCGGCAGGGCGCCGCCCGCGCCGTCGAGCACCTGCTGTCCATCGGCCGCCGGAACCTGGTGGCGATCACCGGCACCGACGACCTGCCCGGCGGGGACCAGCGGCGGGCCGGGTTCCTCGACGTCGTCGGCGCGGACGTCGACCCGCGGCGGGTGCAGGCCCGGCCCGACACCCGGGACGCCGCCGAGGAGGTCGTGGCGACCCTGCTCGCCGACGTGCCCGACCTCGACGGGATGTTCTGCGGCAACGACGTCATGGCCGCCTGGGCGGTGGAGGCGTTGCAGCGCAACGGCCGCCGGGTTCCGGACGACGTCGCCGTCGTGGGTTTCGACGACAGTTCCGCGGCGCTGTCCTCCACTCCCCACCTGACGACGATGCGCCAGGACTTCGAGGCCATCGCCGGCACGATGGTGCAGTTGCTGTTCGAGCTGCTCGAGGGCCGGCCGCCACGGTCGGTCGTCGTCCCGACCGAACTCGTCGTGCGTGGTTCGACGGTGGGCTGAGCCCCGACGTCGCCGGCCACCCGCCCCCACGGTGATCCACGTGACCCGTCAGGTGCGGGTGCGGCGCTCGAGTTCCGACAGCCGGTGCTGCAGGTCGGCGGTCGCCTCGTGCAACCTCCGGTAGGCCGGGTACAGCCCGGCGTAGACCTCCGCCGCCTCCGGGTCGGGTTCGGTCGCCGACTCCACGCTGTTCCAGGCCTCGTCGACCCCCACGGCGCCGAGCGCGACGGCCGCGAACTTCGCATCGCCCAAGCAGGCGCCGATCCGCTCGGCGGGCAGTTCCTGCCGCAGGCCGGTGACGTCGGTGACGATCTGCGGCCACAACGCCGACCCCGTCCCACCGCCGACCGCGACGACGCGGCGGATGTCGACGCCCGCCGCCCTGATCTCGTCGATGTTGTGCCGCACCCCGAACGCGGTGGCCTCCAGCAGCGCGCGGTCCACCTCACCGCGCGTGGTGCGCAACGTCAGGCCCAGCAACGCGCCGCGGGCGTCGGCGTCGGCGAACGGCGTGCGTTCCCCGGCGAAGTACGGCAGCGCGATCAGCCCGTTGGCCCCGGGCGGCGCGGCGGCCGCCTCGGCCACGAGGTCACCGACCGCGGGGGAACCGATCGTCTCGCGCCACCACTCCACCGCGCTGCCGGAACTGGCCATGCCCGCGGCCAGCGTGCTCTGCCCGGGCCGCACTCCGGCGGTTCCCCACAGCGAGGGGTGGAACCGGGGGCCGTCGGTGACGGCGATGAAGAACGTCGTCGACCCGTACATGACCATGAGGTCGCCCGGCTGCCCGACGTCGACGCTCTCGGCCTCCGCCCACGCGTCGCAGGTGCCGGCGGCGACAGGAGTCCCGACGGGGATGCCGGTCACCTCCGCCGCCTGCGCGCTCACCGCGCCGACGCGTTCGGACGGCCAGGCCAGGCGGGGCATCGGCAGCCCCTTGGCGATCTCCTCGCAGCGGTCCTCGATCCACGCCGCCTCGTGCCGGTCGTACAGCGGGGTCGACTGGCTGGCCGAGTGCTGGTCGAGGACGTACTCCCCCGTCAGCCGGAAGGCGAGGTAGGAGTTCGACATGAAGAAGTAGCGCGCCCGGGCGAAGACGTCGGGTTCGTGCCGGCGCAACCACTCGAGCTTGCCGCCGGCGGCCTGGGTGGACATCCGCGAACCGCAGCGGCGCAGCAGGTCGTCGGCGCCGTAGCGCTCCTCGAGGTCGGTGGCCTCGGCGACCGAGCGGGTGTCGACGCCGTACAGGATCGCCGGGCGCAGCGGCCGGCCGTGCGCGTCGGCGAGCAGGACCGTGGGACCGATGCCGCTGGTGCCGACGGCGACGACGCGGCCGGCGGCGACGTCGTCGGGGTCGGCGGCGCGGTGCGTCAGTTCACGGGCGATGGCGCAGAAGTCGTCCCACCACACGGCGTCGGCGTCGTGCTCGACGTAGCCGGGGCGGGGGGTGGTGGTGCGGCGGGTGCCCGGCTGCGGTCCACGGGAGGCGCGGGCGACGACGCGGCCGTCGAGGGTCGTCAGGACGCCCTTGCTGCTGCCGGTCCCGACGTCGACCCCGAGCACCAGGTCCCGAGCTGCCGCCACTGCACCCGCCTCCTCGCGCCGCTCCGTCGCCGCGCATCCTGCCACCCCGCGTGGAGCGGGAGACGGGAAGGGGGCGGGGGGGGGGGGGGGGGGGGGGGGGGGGGGGGGGGGGGGGGGGGGGGGGGGGGGGGCCGCCCCCCCCCGCGCGGCCGGCCGGGCGGGGGCGGGCGGGGGGCCCCTGGGCAG
>NZ_JBJLSI010000046.1:0-33372 GCF_050871945.1 Kineococcus deserti
CGTCGGGCCGGTAGGTCCGGCCCGACGCTCCAACGGTCCCCCACCCCGCGACCACACAGCGTGAAGTCAGCGACGGAAGACGACGTCGCTGGGCGCCAGGTCACGCACCGAGCCGATCCCCATCTGCCGCAACGTCGTCACCAGCTCGGCCTGGTAGCGCGCCAGGACGTCGGCGACACCGTCGGCGCCGTCGGCGGCCAGGCCCCACATGACGGGGCGGCCGATGTGCACGGCCTTGGCGCCGAGCGCGAGCGCCGCCGCGGCCTGCGCGCCGCCGCGGATGCCGGAGTCGACGTGCACCTCCACCTCGGAACCGACCTCGGCGAGGATCTCGGGCAGCGCGTAGGCCGAGGTGACCGAGGCGCCCAGCCGGCGGCCGCCGTGGGTGGAGACGATGATCCCCTCGGCGCCGGCGTCGACGCAGCGGCGGGCGTCGCGGGCGGTGAGCACGCCCTTGCACAGCACCGGCAGTCCGGAGACCTCGGCGAGCCAGCCGATGGTGTCGGGGGTGAGGTCGAGCGCCATGTCGGTGTCGGGGCCGAACCGCTCGAGCTCGTCGGCGGTGAGGTTGGCGGTGCGGTTCTTGCGGTGGCTCTCGGGCCAGTTGCGCGGATCGATCGCGGGGATCTCCCGGCCCAGCGGTGTGGTGTCGACGGTGAGGATGAGCGCCCTGGCCTCGGCCGCGGCGGCGCGTTCGACGAGCAGGCGCGTCGCGTCGCGGTTGCGCGCGACGTAGACCTGGTACCACCAGGGGGCGCCCTGGGCGGCGATGTCGGCGAAGACCGCGCCGGTGTTGGTGGAGACCCCGAGCAGCGTGCCGGCCTTCGCCGCGCCCTGGGCGGTGAGCACCTCGCCCTCGGGGCGGGCACCGACCTGCTGGGCCATCGGGGCGACCAGGACCGGGGCGGCCACCGGCGTGCCGAGCACCTCGCTGGTCAGGTCCTGGGCGGAGGCGTCGCGCAGCACGGTGGGGCGCAGCCGGAAGGAGTTCCAGTCGGCGATGCCCTCGCGGTCGCAGGAACCGTCGCCCGCGTTGGAGTGGTAGTAGGCCGAGACGTAGTCCGGCAGCACGGCGTCGGCGCGGTGGGCGAGGTCCTCGATCCAGGTCACGGACCGTATCCTCGCCCACCGGCCGGGCCGTTCGGGACCGTCCGCCCGGTTTCCGGGGCCGAGGTCACGCGAACGGGCTCAGTTCAGCGCACGGGTGCCCTCCGGGATGCCCCCGCCGGCGTAGATGCCGCGGGCGGCGTCCTGCAGCGCGGTGAGCGCGACGCGCTGGGTCAGCGGGCCGTAGGTGATGCGCGCGACGCCGAGCTCGGCCAGGCGCGCCTGGTCGGGGACGCCGGGGAACCCGATGACCGACAGCTTCTGCGGGCCGAACGCGGCGACGAGCTGCTGGACGGCGTCCTCGTCCAGGGGGCCGGGCACGAAGACGCTGGTGGCGCCCGCCTGCAGGTAGGCCGTGCCGCGTTCGATCGCGTCGGGCAGCCAGACGTCGCGGCCGCGCTCGCCGCCCTTGGCCAGGGCGTCGGTGCGGGCGTTGAGGACGAACGGGACGCCCTCGGCCTGCCCGGCGGCCACGATCGCCTCGACGTTGGCCACGGACTCGGCCAGCGGGCGCAGCTGGTCCTCGACGTTGGCGCCCACGACGCCGACGCCGATGGCCTTGCGGGTGGTCTCCCCCGCGTCGCCGAAACCGCCGTCGAGGTCGGCGGACACCGGCAGGTCGCCGGCGGCGACGACGATGCGCTCGACGAGGGACAGCGCGAGGTCGAGCGGGATCTGCTCGCCGTCGCCGTAGCCGAAGGTGGAGGCGATGGAGTGCCCGGCGGTGGCCAGCGCCTTCGTCTGCGGTTCGGCCGCGACGACCGTGGCGGAGACGGCGTCCCAGACGTTGACGAGGACGAGGAGCTCGGGGTCCTCGTGCAGTTGCCGCAGCCGCGCGGCCTTCTCAGCGGAGTTCACCCTCCCGAACCTACCCCGGCGATCAAGGATTCGACGGCGACGATCAAGGATTCGACCGCTCGTCGACGGGTGCCGATTCCTTGATCGCCGGGGTGGGGGTCAGGCGGTGCGGCGCAGCAGGGCCACGTGCATCGCGTCGGTGCCGTGGGTGTGCGGCCACAGCTGCACGGCCTGGCCGGCCGCGGCGGCGGGCATCCCGGGAACGACCTGCTCCAGGACGGCGGGGGTGTCGAGGCGTTCGACCTCGACGCCCCGCCGGGCGGCGGCCTTGACCGCGTCGTCGACGACGAGACGGGTCTCGGACAGCACCGGCGAGCACGTGGCGTAGGCGACGACCCCGCCGGGGCGCACCGCGTCGAGGGCGGAGCCGAGCAGCGCGCGCTGCAGCGGCCCGAGCGCCCCGAGGTCGGCGGGGGTGCGGCGCCAGCGGGCCTCGGGCCGGCGGCGCAGCGCCCCCAGGCCCGTGCAGGGGGCGTCGACCAGGACGCGGTCGTACTCCCCCGGTTCGTCGGCGCCGACGTCGCGGCCGTCGGCGACCCGGACCTCGACCTCGCCCGGGACGGCGGCGAGGGACTGCCGGACGAGGTCGGCCCGGTGCGGGGCGACCTCGACGGCCGTCAGCCGCGCCCCGCGCTGGGCGCCCGTGGCGGCCAGCAGGGCGGCCTTGCCGCCGGGCCCGGCACACAGGTCCAGCCACTGCTCGTCCCGGCCCTCGAGGGAGGCGGCGGCCAGCAGCTGGGCCACGATCTGCGAGCCCTCGTCCTGGACGCGGGCCCGGCCCTGGCGGACGGCGGGCAGCTTGCCCGGATCACCGTGCACGACGTGCGCCGCCGTGGCCGACCACCGGCCGGTGCCGATCTCCAGGAAGGAGTCCCGCCCGACGAGGTCGTCGGGGGTCGACAGGCCCGGCAGCGCGGCGAGCGCGACGTGCGCGGGGGTGTTGTCGGCGTGCAGCAGCTCGGGCAGCTCGGCCGGGTCGTGGCCGTGGGCCCGCAGCGCCTCGCGCAGGCTGCGGACGACCCACTGCGGGTGCGAGTAGCGGACGGCGAGGTTCTCGTCCTCGACCTGCGAGGTCGCGACCTCGTCGATCCAGGTCTCCAGGTCGCGGCCGGCGGCGCTGCGCAGCACGGCGTTGACCAGCCCCGACGGCCCGCCGCCGACGACGTTGCGGGCCAGCGCGACGCTCGTGGCCACCGCGGCGTGGTCGGGCACCCGCATGGCCAGCAGCTGGTGCAGGCCCATCCGCAGGACGTCGAGCACGCCGGGGTCCAGCTCGGTGAACGGCCTGTCCACGATCGTGGCCAGCAGGGCGTCGTAGGTGCCCTGCCCGCGCAGCACGCCGTAGGCCAGCTCGGTCGCGAAGGCCGCGTCACGGCCGTTCAACTTCCTGGCGCGCAACAGCTTCGGCAGGACGAGGTTGGCGTAGGCGTCTTCGGTCGAGACGGCGTGCAGCACCTCGTAGGCGACCTTGCGCGAGGCGTCGACGCGGGTGTAACGGTCCTGCTTCACCCCGCGCCGCGGGGTGCTCACTCCGGGGATGGACCGACCAGTCACACGAACTCCTCTTCCGGCTCCGGCCGGATCCCGCGCGCCCAGTCGGTCGCGCCCATCGCCTTCTTGCCCGCGGCCTGGACGGTGCCCAACGCCACGGAGCCCTGCGCGGTCCCCACCAGGACGCGCTTCTTCTCGACCACGATCCGGCCTGCCGGGAGCTGCTCCGGCCCCGGCACGACGGGACCGACCTTGACCCGCTCACCGCGGAACGTCGTCCAGGCACCGGGGTCCGGCGTGCAGCCGCGGACCCGCCGGTCGACCTCGGCGGCGGTTGCGGTCCAGTCGATCCGGGCCTCCTCGACGGTGATCTTCGGGGCCAGGGTGACACCGACCTCCGGTTGCGGCGTCTTCACCGCGGTGCCGTCCTCGATCGCGTCGAGCACCCCCACCAGCAGGTCGGCGCCACGCACGGCGAGCCGGCCGAGCAGGTCGCCGGAGGTGTCGCTCGCCCCGACCGGTTCGGTCAGCGAGGCGTACACGGGCCCGGTGTCCAGCCCCTCCTCGAGTTCGAACACGGCGGCGCCGGTGACGTCGTCGCCGGCCATCACGGCGCGCTGCACGGGAGCGGCACCGCGCCAGGCGGGCAGCAGCGAGAAGTGCAGGTTCAGCCAGCCGAACCGCGGCACGTCCAGCGCCTCGCGCGGGACGAGCGCTCCGTAGGCCACGACGGGGCAGGCGTCCGGCTCCAGGGCCCGCAGCTGCTCCAGGAACTCCTCCCCCCGCGGCCGGACCGGTTGCAGGACGGGCAGCCCGACCTCGCGGGCACGCTGGGCGACGGGCGAGGCGACCTGCCGGCGGCCCCGCCCGGCGGCGGCGTCGGGCCGGGTCAGGACGGCGACGACCTCGTGACGGCTGGCCAGCAGCGCGTCGAGCGAGGCGAGCGCGACGTCGGGGGTTCCGGCGACGACGAGGCGCACTACCTCGCCTGACCGAACGTGGAGTGCGGGGACACCTTGACCTGCGGGACGTCCAGGCCCAGCCACTCGGCCTCGCGGACGGCCTTGAGCGCGAGCTTGCGCTGGGCCTTGTCGAGCCGGTCGATGAACAGGATCCCGTCCAGGTGGTCGGTCTCGTGCTGGATCGCGCGGGCCTTGAACTCCGAGCCGGTGACGGTGATCGGCTCGCCGTGCATGTCGAAGCCCTTGGCGACCACGTGCAGCGAGCGGCGGGTGTCGGCGACGATGCCGGGGAACGACAGGCAGCCCTCGTCGCCCTCCTGGCACTCGTCGGACAGCTCCAGGACGGGGTTGACCAGGTGCCCGAGCTCGCCGTCGGCGTGGTAGGTGAAGACCCGCAGCGAGACGCCGAGCTGGGGTGCGGCCAGCCCCGCCCCGGGGGCGGCGAGCATCGTCTCCTCGAGGTCCTTGACGAGCTGGCGCAGCTCCTTGTCGAAGGTGGTGACCTCCTGCGCGCGCTGGCGCAGGACGGGGTCCCCGAAGAGTCGGATCGGCTGGATCGCCACTGTGCTCCCTGGCAGGCGGTGCGGAACGGGCCGCTCAAGTGTAGGCCCGCTCCGCACGGCCACCCTGCGCCCCGCAGGGGGCGGGAGGGTCAGGCCTCGCGCTGCTTGGGCGAGCTGTCGTACGTCTTGGCCGGGTCGCGCTCGACGACGTCGCCCAGGACGGCGTCGATGCGCGCCAGGGCGTCGGCCGGGATCGTCACGCCGGCCGCGGCGGCGTTGTCGTGGACCTGCTCGGGCCGGGAGGCACCGATGATCGCGGTGGCCACGTTGTCGTTCTGCAGCACCCAGGCGACGGCGAGCTGGGCCATCGACAGGTTCAGGTCCGCGGCGACCGGCTTGAGCTCCTGCACGCGGGACAGCACGTCGTCGCGCATCCAGCGCTCGATCATCTTCGCGCCGCCCTTGGTGTCGGTCGCGCGCGACCCCTGCGGCGCCTGGCCACCGGGGGTGTACTTGCCGGTGAGCACGCCCTGGGCGATGGGCGACCAGACCACCTGCGAGACACCGAGTTCACGGGAGGCGGGCACGACCTCGCCCTCGATGACGCGCCACAGCATCGAGTACTGCGGCTGGTTGGAGATGAGCTGGATGCCGAGCTGCTGGGCCAGCGCGTGCCCGGCGCGCAGCTGGTCGGCGGTCCACTCGCTGACGCCGACGTAGAGCACCTTGCCGGCCCGCACGAGGTCGGCGAAGGCCTGCATCGTCTCCTCCAGCGGCGTCGCGTAGTCGTAGCGGTGCGCCTGGTAGAGGTCGATGTGGTCGGTGCCCAGCCGGCGCAGCGAGCCCTCGCAGGCCTCCAGGACGTGCTTGCGGGACAGGCCGGTGTCGTTGTGGCCCTTGGGGCCGATCGGCCCGAAGACCTTGGTGAGGATCTCCAGGGACTCGCGGCGCTGTCCCTTCAGCGCCGTGCCCAGGACGGTCTCGGCGGCGGTGTTGGCGTAGACGTCGGCGGTGTCGAAGGTGCTGATCCCGGCGTCGAGGGCGGCGTGCACGCAGGCGATCGCCGCCTCGTTCTCGACCTGGGAGCCGTGGGTGAGCCAGTTGCCGTAGGTGATCTCGCTGATCTTCAGGCCGGAGCGGCCGAGGTGTCGGAATTCCACGTCGCGATCCTTCACCCGCCGGCGGCGTCGCGCGATCGGTACCGGCGAGGAGGTGCCGGACGGCCCCCCAGACGGACGGAACGCCACGGCGCCGGTCGTGGAGTGAGGCGTGGGTGTCCGGAAGGCGGCGCCCGGACGACCGGGTCGGGACACCCACACCGTCCTCCACGTGGTGACACCGACGGGTGCGCCCTCGGGGAGCGCCTCACCCGATCTGCAGCGGGTCCACCCGCACCCGCACCGGCGGCAGCTTGCGCACGCTGCGGCCCGCGGTGACGTTCTTCACCGCGGCGGCCAGGGCCGCCGACTCCGACCGGGGCACCCGCACGACGCTGCGCACCATGGGCGCCCGCCCGGGGCGGTCGGGCACCGGCAGCGGGCCCAGGACGCGGGAGCCGGGCAGCGGCGGCAGCGCGGCGACGAACTCCTCCACGTCGGCGGCCACGCCGATGAGCCCGGCGAACCGGGCCGCGGGCGGCAGGTCGAGCTCGCGCCGGGAGGCCAGTTCGCGTTCGGCGTGCCCGGCCGGGTCCCAGCGCACCAGGGCCTGGGCCGGTGGGGCCTGCGGGTCGGCGACCAGCACGACGGCCCCGCCGGCCGAGGCCGGGCGCACCAGGGCCGCCGCGGCGGTCCACCGGCGGTAGGCCTCCTCGGCCGCGCGCAGGTCCGGCCGGGCCAGCAACGCCCAGCCGTCCAGCAGCAGCGCCGCGGCGTACCCCTGCGGCGCGACGGGTTCGGCGCCGGGGGTGGAGATGACCAGGGAGGGGGCGTCGGGGACGGTGTCCAGCACGTGCGACCCGCCGGAGGTCCGCACGTCGACGCCGGGGAAGGCCCGCCCGAGTTCCTCCGCGGTCCGGCGCGCGCCGGTGACGACGGCGCGGAACCGGGAGTCGCCGCAGTTGCCGCACGTCCAGTCGGTCGCCGGCCGCCCGCACCAGCGGCAGCCGGCCCGCTCTCCCGCGTCCGGCACCCCCAGCGGTCCGTGGCAGGAGGAGCAGCGCGCCGGTTCGCGGCAGGTCTGGCAGGCCAGCGTCGGCACGTACCCGGTCCGCGGCACCTGCACGAGGACCGGGCCGCGCTTGACGGCTTCGCGCAGCACCCGCCAGCCGTCGCTGGGCAGCCGGGCCGCGGCGGCCAGCGGGTCCTGGGCGTCGGGGCCGGACGTTCCGGCGATGGCGATGCGCGGCGACGTGGTGCGCACGACGTCGCGGGTGGCCAGGACGGGCCGGGCCCAGCCGGACTCCAGCAGCAGCTGCGTCTCGGCGGTGCGGGTCCAGCCGGCGAACAGCGCCGCCGCGCCGGTCTGCTCGGCGCGCAGGACCGCGACCTCACGGGCGTGCGGGTAGGGCGCGCGCTGGTCGGCGTGCGAGTCGTCACCGTCCTCCAGGACGGCGACGAGCCCGAGGTTGGGCAGCGGGGCGAACACCGCCGCCCGGGTGCCGGCGACGATCCGCGCGCGGCCGGTCAGCGCCTCGCAGAACGCCCGGTACCGCGGCGCCGGGCCCGTCTCGGCCTCCAGCCGCACGTGCCCCTCGGGCACGATCCGGTCCAGGGCGGCCGACAGCCGCTGCAGGTCGCGGTGGTCGGGCACGACGAGCAGTGCGGTGCGTCCGGAGGCGAGCGCCGCGCGGGCGGCCACGGCCAGCAGCGCGAACGGGTCGCTGCCGGGGGCGAAGGTCGCGACGGCCCGCGGGGAGGACCCGTCGCGGACGTGGGCCAGGAACGCCGGGCCGGCGCTGTGCCGTTCCCAGCCGTGCAGGTCCTGCCCCAGCACCACGCGTTCGTGGACGACGGGCGCGGCCTCGAGCACCTGCTCCTCGGCGGCGGCGTGCCGACCGGGGACCGCCAGCCGCACGACGTCGGACAGGGTCCCGGCGTACTGCGCCGCGACCCGCCGGCACAGCTCCAGCGTCGCGGGCGTGAGCACCGGCAGGCCGGAGACGACGCGGCGCAGCCGGGCGAGACGACCGGTGTGGTCGCTGGCGGCGAGGCGTTCCAGGACGTACCCCTCGGCGTCGGTCCCGGCGAACGGGACGCGCACCAGGCGCCCGGGCTCGGCGGTGTGCTCCATCGAGGCCGGCACCAGGTAGTCGAAGGGCCGGTCCAGGTGCGGCAGCTGCGAGCTGACGAGCACCCGGGCGACCGGGTCGGACTCGGTGACGTCCTCGAGCGCCTTCCGCCTGCGGGCCGGCTTCTTCGGAGCAGCGGGAACGCCCAGCCCCTCGAGCGTGGGCTGGGCGTCCGCCGCGTCCGAACCCAGGTCCGGCTCCAGGGTGCTCAGGCCCCGACGGCGGCGCGCAGCGCGTCGGCCCGGTCGGTGCGCTCCCAGGAGAACCCGGGCAGTTCCCGGCCGAAGTGGCCGTAGGCCGCGGTCGGTGCGTAGATCGGCTGCAGCAGGTCCAGGTCGCGCACGATCGCGGCCGGGCGCAGGTCGAAGACCTCGCGGATCGCGGCCTCGATGCGGCCGCGGGCGACCTTCTCGGTGCCGAACGTCTCGACGTACAGGCCGACCGGCTGGGCCTTGCCGATGGCGTAGGCGACCTGGACCTCGCAGCGCGAGGCGAGCCCGGCCGCGACGACGTTCTTGGCGACCCAGCGCATGGCGTACGCCGCGGAGCGGTCGACCTTGGAGGGGTCCTTGCCGGAGAACGCGCCACCACCGTGGCGGGACATCCCGCCGTAGGTGTCGACGATGATCTTGCGCCCGGTCAGGCCCGCGTCACCCATCGGCCCGCCGATCTCGAAGCGGCCGGTCGGGTTGACCAGCAGCCGGATGTCGGAGGTGTCGAGGTCGAGACCCTCCAGGACCGGCTCGATGACGTGCCGGCGCACGTCCGGGGTCAGCGTGTGGACCAGGTCCACGTCGGGTTCGTGCTGGGTGGACAGCACCACGGTGTCCAGGCTGACGGCCTTGTCGCCGTCGTAGCCGATGGTCACCTGGGTCTTGCCGTCGGGACGCAGGTAGGGGATCTCACCCTTCTTGCGGACCTCGGCCAGCCGCTGGGAGAGCTGGTGGGCCAGGTGGATCGGCAGCGGCATCAGCTCGGGGGTGTCGTCGCAGGCGTACCCGAACATCAGGCCTTGGTCGCCGGCACCCTGCAGGTCCAGCGGGTCCGCTCCGCCGCCGTCCTGGCGGTTCTCCCACGCCTCGTCGACGCCCTGGGCGATGTCCGGGGACTGCGAGCCGATGGAGACCTCGACCCCGCAGGTGCGGCCGTCGAAACCCTTGGCCGAGGAGTCGTACCCGATGCCCAGCAGCGTCTGGCGCACGATCGTGGGGATGTCGGCGTAGGCCTCGGTGGTCACCTCACCGGCGACGTGCACGAGCCCGGTGGTGACCATCGTCTCCACCGCGACGCGGCTGCGGGGGTCCTGCGCGAGCAGCGCGTCGAGGATCCCGTCGGAGATCTGGTCGCAGATCTTGTCCGGGTGCCCCTCGGTCACGGACTCCGAGGTGAACAGACGCAGCGGGGTGGTCACAGGGCTCCAGTCGTCAGCACAGCAGGTGGGGGCAGCATAGGCACGACCGCGTCCCACACCGCGTCGGCCACCACGTCCTTGCTCGCCTCGGGCACCTCGCGTTCGGTGCCGTCGCGGCCCAGGATCGTCACGGCGTTGGTCGCGGTGGCGAAACCCTTCGCCTCGCCGACCTCGTTGAGCACCAGCAGGTCGCAGCCCTTGCGGGCCAGCTTGGCCCGGCCGTGCTGCAGGACGGTCCCGCTCTCGTCGCCGGTCTCGGCGGCGAACCCGACCAGCACCGGGGAGGCACCCGTGCGCGCCCGCACGAGACCGGCCAGGACGTCGGGGTTGCGCTCCAGGACGACGACGGGGTCCTGGGCGGGGTCGTCGGTCTTCTTGATCTTGGCCTGCGAGCGCGCGGCGGGCCGGAAGTCGGCCACGGCCGCGGCCATCACGACGACGTCGGCGCCGGCGGCGAGCTTCGTCACCGCCTCAGCGAGCTCGGCCGCGGTCTGCACGGGCACGACGTCCACCCCGGCGGGGGTGGGGACCTCCACGTGCGCGGCCACCAGGGTCACCGACGCCCCCCGCGCGGCGGCGGCCGCGGCCAGGGCCACGCCCTGCCGGCCCGAGGAGCGGTTGCCCAGGAAGCGGACGGGGTCCAGCGGTTCACGGGTGCCGCCGGCGGAGACGACGACGCGACGGCCGGCCAGGTCGTACGAGCGCGCCCCCGACCCCAGCAGACGGCGGCAGGCCGCGGCGATGTCGGCCGGTTCGGGCATCCGCCCGGGACCGGAGTCGGCTCCGGTCAGCCGCCCCGACGCCGGTTCCAGCACGGTGACCCCCCGCGCGCGCAGCAGCGCGACGTTGGCCTGCACCGCGGCGTTCAGCCACATCTCGGTGTGCATCGCGGGGACGAGCAGCACGGGGCAGGTGGCCGTCAGCAGGACGTTGGTCAGCAGGTCGTCGGCCAGGCCGTGCGCGGCGCGGGCCAGCAGGTCCGCGGTCGCGGGGGCGACCACGACGAGGTCGGCGTACCGGCCCAGCCGCACGTGGGGGACGTCCTGCACGTGCGACCAGACGTCGGTGGCGACGGGGTGACCCGACAGGGCCTCCCAGGTCGCGCGGCCGACGAAGTGCTCCGAGGCGGCCGTGGGCACGACGGTGACGTCGTGGCCGGACTCGGTCAGGTCGCGCAGCAGCAGCGCCGCCTTGTAGGCGGCGATCCCGCCCGCGACCCCCAGGACGACGCGCGGCCGATCCTGAAGGCCGTGGGCGGAGGTGCTCACTGCTCGATGGGCTCCGAGGTCAGCAGACCCTCGTTGATCTCGCGCATGGCCACCGACAGGGCCTTCTCCTGCACGTGGGTCTCCACCAGCGGGCCGACGTACTCCAGCAGACCCTCGCCGAGCTGGGAGTAGTACGCGTTGATCTGGCGGGCGCGCTTGGCCGCGTAGATCACCAGGGCGTACTTGGAGTCGGCGGCCGTCAGCAGGTCGTCGATGGGCGGGTTGGTGATGCCCTCGGGCGCCGCGACGGTTCCAGCCACGATTCTTCTCCTCGTTTCGAAAGCAGCCCGTCAGCTGACGGGCAGACCCATCCATCTTACGAGCTCGTCCGTCGCCCGCTGCACGTCGTCGTTGTAGATCGTGACGTCGAACTCCGGCTCGGCCGCCAGCTCGACCTTCGCGGTCGCCAGGCGGCGCTCGCGCTCCTCCTCGGTCTCGGTGCCGCGGCCGACGAGCCGGCGGACCAGTTCCTCCCAGCTGGGTGGGGCGAGGAAGACGAAACCGGCCTCGAAGTCGGCCGTGGCCATGGCCTGCCGGACCTGGCGTGCACCGGCGAGGTCGATCTCCAGCAGCGCGGGGCGTCCGGAGGCCAGGACCTCCTCGACGGGCCCGCGCGGGGTGCCGTAGCGGTGCCTGCCGTGCACGCGCGCCCACTCCAGCAGCTGGCCGTCGCGGACGTAGGAGTCGAACGTCTCCTCGGAGACGAAGTGGTAGTGCACCCCGTCCACCTCGCCCGGGCGCTGGGCCCTCGTGGTGCAGGACACCGAGATCCAGATCTGCGGGTACCGGGCCCGCAGGTCGGCCGAGACGGTGCCCTTGCCGACCGCGGTGGGGCCGGCCAGGACGGTCAAGCGGTTGGTGCTGGACTGCTGGACGTTCAGGACTCGCTCCCGGTCCCGTTGGCGCCGCCGAAGCGGTCGACGAGCGCGGCGATCTGGTGGGCCCCCAGGCCCCGGACGCGCCGGGACTCGGAGATGCCGATCTCCTCCATGATCTGCTTGGCGCGGACCTTGCCCACGTTCGGCAGGGACTCCAGGAGGGCGGAGACCTTCATCTTGCCGAGGACCTCGTTCTCCTGGCCCTCCTTGATGACCTCCTCGAGGCTGCCGCCGGTGTACTTCAGGCGGTGCTTGACCTCGGCACGCTCCCGCCGGGCCGCGGCCGCCTTCTCCAGAGCAGCGGCGCGCTGTTCGGCGGTCAGGGGAGGCAGTGCCACTTCATCACCTCAGGTCGTCTGCTCTTCAACGTGGGAACGCGCGGTGCCGTGAACCTATCCACCCTGGTCACGGGGCTGCAACGGCGGGGTCGCCACCCCCGCTCTGCGCGGTGGTCGCGCGGGGAGCGATGCGGCCGGCCTCGATGTCCTCGGCGAAGTGGCACGCCACCTTCTGCGCCGGCGGGTGCCCCGGCACGACCCGCAGCTGCGGGCGCTCGTCGTGGCAGCGCGTGGGCTGCACCCACGGGCACCGGGTCCGGAACCGGCAGCCCGACGGCGGGTTCGCCGGGCTCGGCAGGTCGCCGGACAGCAGGATCCGCTCGCGCCGGGCCTCGGCCACCGGGTCCGGCACGGGGGCCGCCGACAGCAGCGCCCGGGTGTACGGGTGCAGCGGCCGGGCGTACAGCTCCTCGCTGGGCCCCTCCTCGACGATCCCCCCGAGGTACATCACCCCCACGGTCGTGGAGACGTGCTTGACCACGGCCAGGTCGTGCGCGATGACGAGGTAGGTCAGCCCGAGGTCGCGCTGCAGTTCCTCCAGCAGCACCAGCACCTGGGCCTGCACCGACACGTCGAGGGCCGAGACGGGTTCGTCGGCCACCAGCAGGTCGGGGTCCAGGACCAGGGCGCGGGCGATCCCCACGCGCTGGCGCTGCCCGCCGGAGAACTCGTGCGGGTACTTCGAGGCCGCGTTCGCCGGCAGCCCGACCCGGTCGAGCAGACCGCGCACCCGCGTGCGCCAGGCCGACGGCCCGCCCTCGGCGCGGTGCACGGCCAGCGGTTCGAGCAGGGCGCTCT
Organism: Kineococcus deserti; assembly: GCF_050871945.1. Taxonomy (NCBI): domain Bacteria; kingdom Bacillati; phylum Actinomycetota; class Actinomycetes; order Kineosporiales; family Kineosporiaceae; genus Kineococcus; species Kineococcus deserti. The sequence goes on from NZ_JBJLSI010000046.1 coordinate 12,844, forward strand.
CCACCGTCTGCCGCGGGTCCAGGCTGGCCAGCGGGTCCTGGAACACCATCTGCATCCGCCGGCGTTCGCGGCGCAACTCCTCCGGTCCCAGGGCCAGCAGGTCGCGGCCGGCGACGTGGACCGAGCCGCCGGTGGGTTCGGCCAGCCGCAGCACGGCCCGTCCCAGCGTCGACTTCCCGCAGCCGGACTCGCCGACGAGGCCGTAGGTGGTTCCGCGGGGGACGTCGAGGGAAACCCCGTCGACGGCCTTCACCGCCCCGACCGTGCGCTGCAGGATCCCCGAGCGGATGGGGTAGTGCACCTGCAGGTCGCGCACCGACAACAACGCCTCGTTCACGCCCCGACTCCTCGTTCGGCGGGGTGGACGCAGCGCGCCGCGTGCCCGTCACCGGGCCGCGAACCGTCCAGCGCGATCTCCCCGCTGCGGCAGCTCTGGTCCGCGAACCCGCACCGCGGCGAGAACGCGCACCCCTGAGCCCACGGCAGCAGGTCCCGCACCGATCCGGGAACCGGTTGCAGCGCAGTGCCCTGCGGCGCGTCGACGCGCGGGACGGCGGCCAGCAACCCGGTCGTGTACCGGTGCCGGGGTTGCGCGAACAACTCCGCCTTCCCCGCCCGTTCCACGACCCGGCCGGCGTACAGGACGTTCACCCGGTCGCAGGTCGCGGCCACGACGCCCAGGTCGTGGGTGATGAGGACCATCGCCGTGCCCGACTCGCGGACCAGGGTGGTCAGCAGGTCCAGCACCTGCGCCTGGATCGTCACGTCCAGGGCCGTGGTGGGTTCGTCGGCGATGATCAGCCGCGGCGAGCAGGCCAGCGCGATGGCGATCAGGACGCGCTGGCGCATCCCGCCGGACAGCTGGTGCGGGTACTCCCCCACCCGCCGGCGCGGGTCGGGGATGCCGACCCGGCCCAAGAGGTCGACGGCCTCCCTGGCCGCCGCGGCGCGGCTGAGCCCGGTGTGCGTGCGCAGCACCTCGGTGAGTTGCCGGCCCAGCGTCAGGACCGGGTTCAGCGAGGTCATCGGGTCCTGGAACACCATCGCCAGGTCCCGGCCGCGACGCTGCGCCAGCTGACCGGGTGACAGCGTCAGCAGGTCGGTCCCGTCGAAGCGCACCGACCCGCTGACCTCGGTACCCCGCGTGGGCAGCAACCCCATGACGGCCAGCGACGTGACGGACTTGCCGCAGCCGGACTCCCCGACCAGCCCCACGACCTCGCCGGCGTCGACGGAGAACGAGACACCGTCGACGGCCGTGGTGGTCGGGCCGCCCTTGCGGGAGAACCTGACGCGCAGGTCCTCCACCTCCAGCAGGCTCATCGCGAACTCATCTCGAACTCATCTCGAACTCCGGGGGTCCAGGGCCTCGCGCAGCGCCTCACCGAGCAGGGTGAAACCCAGGGCGGTGATCGCGATCGCGAGGCCGGGGTACAGCGCCAGGTGCGGCGCCTGGTCGAGCCGGTCCTGGGCGGTGACGAGCATCCGGCCCCACTCGGCCACGGCCGGGTCGGGGTCGCCCAGGCCCAGGAAGCTGAGGGCGGCGACCTCGATGACGGCCGTGGCCAGCGTCAGCGTCGCCTGCACCAGGACCGGCCCCAGCGAGTTCGGCAGCATGTGGCCCACGACGATCCGCCGTTGGCGCAGCCCCAGCGACTTCAGCGCCACGACGTAGTCCTGACCGCGCTGGGCCAGCAGCGAGGCGCGCAGCAGGCGCGCGAAGATCGGCACCTGCGCGGCGGAGATCGCCAGCATGATCGACAGGGAGCTGCGCCCCAGCAGGGCGGCCACCGACACCGCCAGCAGCAGTGCGGGGATGGACAGCAGGACGTCGACGATCCGCATGACGATCGTGTCGACCCTGCCGCCGATCCCGCCGGCCAGGACGCCCAGCAGCGCCCCGGCGGCCAGCCCCACCGCGGTGGAGACGACGCCGATGACCAGCGAGGAGCGGGCCCCGTACACGAGCTGGGTCAGCAGGTCCGAGCCGAAGGAGTCCAGCCCCAGCGGGTGCTCGTCGCTGGGCCCGGGAACGCTCGTGGGGGTGACCTGGCCGAACCACTCCGAGGTGGCCGGCCGGTAGGGCGCCAGCAGCGGGGCGAGTACCGCGACGAGGACGAACGCCAGCACGATGACCGCGCCCACGATGCCGGCGGGGTTGCGCCGCAACCGCCGCCACGCCGCGTGCCACGGCCCGACGCCGGCCTCCCCGGTGACCTCCGCGGAGGGTTGCGGCGTCATGGCTTCCAGCGCACTCACGACAACACCTGCTCACTCGTCACGGCGCCCGGGGCAGCGCCTCCACGATGCGCCGCGCAGCGACGGGGTCTGGAGCCGGCGCCCAGCGCCGGACGCGTCGCGTCCCTCCAGGCGCTGCCGCGCCGTTCCTCGATCACGAAACCCTCACCCTCGGGTCGATGAACCCGTAGCTCACGTCCACCACGAGGTTGACCAGCGCGTACACCACGGCGATGAACAGGATGAACCCCTGCAGCACCGGGTAGTCCAGCTGGCTCACCGCGTCGAACAGGTAGCTGCCGATCCCGTTGATGGAGAACACCGTCTCGGTCAGCACCGCACCCGACAGCAGCGCCCCGGCCTGCAGGCCCAGCGTCGTCGAGACCGGCAGCAGCGCGTTGCGCAGCACGTGCCGGCGGCTGATGACCCCGCGCCCCAGCCCCTTCGCCCGCGCCGTGCGGACGTGGTCGTCCGAGAGCACGTCCAGCACCGAGGCGCGGGTGATGCGCACGACGATGGCCAGCGGGATGGAACCCAGCGCCAGCGCCGGCAGCACCAGGTGCACCAGCGCGTCCCAGCTGGCGTCCCACTCGCGCGTCAGCAACCCGTCCAGGACGTAGAAGTTCGTCACGTGCGTGGCGTCGATCCGCGCGTCCTGCCGGCCGGAGGTGGGGAACCAGCCGAGCTGGATCGCCAGGACGTACTTGAGGACGACCGCCAGGAAGAACACCGGGACGACGACGCCGAGCAGCGACCAGCCGACGACGACGTGGTCCAGCCACCCGCCGCGCCGACGGGCCGCGAGGTAGCCCAGCGGGATGCCGAGCGCGACGGCCAGGAGCAAGGCGGCCAGGGCCAGTTCGATCGTCGCCGGGAACCGTTCGGTGAACGTGGACAGGACGGGTTCCCCGGTGTTGATGGAGGCGCCGAAGTCGCCGTGCAGCAACTGCCCGAGGTAGGTCACGTACTGCTGCCAGACCGGCTGGTCGAACCCGTAGCGCTCGTTGACCGCCGCGATGCCGGCCGGGGTCGCCTTCTCCCCCAGCAGCGCCCGGGCCGGGTCGCCGGGCAGGGCCCGGACCCAGGCGAACAGCAGCAGCGACAACCCGAACAGCACGACGACCAGCAGGCCGAGGCGGCGCACGACGAGCGTCAGCACGCCGCCCCCTCCTGGTGTGCGGGAGTTCTCACTCGGACACCGTGACGGTGTTCCACACCTCGTCCTGGACCGGGCTCGCGGTGTACCCCTGCACCCCGGCCGCGAACGCCAGCGACGGGACCGGGCTGGCGACCGGGATGCCGGGCAGCAGCGTCATGATCTGCTCGTTGATGTCCTGGTAGGCGCTCTCCTGCTCCTCCTCGGTCGTCACCGTGCGGGCGGCGGCGAGGGCGTCGAACAGGCCCTGGTCGGTGAAACCCCACTCGTTGGTCGCCGCGCCGAAGAACACGCCGATGAAGTTGTCGGGGTCGTTGTAGTCACCGGTCCAGCCCAGCAGGTGGAGGCCGTGCTCGGTGCCGCCCTGGACGGTGCCCAGGTAGTTCGGCGTCCACTGCTCGGCGACGGGGGTCGTCGTGATGCCGGCGGCGGCGAGCTGCTGGTTGATCGCGTTGTAGATCGTCTCCGGGTTCGGCATGTAGGGCCGGGAGACGCCCGTGGGGTAGTTGAACGGGATCGTCAGGTTCGCCTGGCCGGCCTCGGCGAGCAGCTGCTTGGCTCGCTCGACGTCGTACTCGTAGGTGGTGACACCCTCGTTCCAGCCGATGACGTTCTCGGGCATGAACTGGGTGGCCGCCTTCGTGCCCTCGGGCAGGGCGTTGGAGATGACGGCGTCCTTGTCGATGGCGTGCGCGATGGCCTGGCGGACCTTCAGGTCGCCCAGCGGTGCGTAGGCCTGGTTGATGCCCAGGTACAGGATGTTGAACGCCGGGCGGTTCTGGATCTGGAACCCGCCGTCCTCCAGCGTCGCGACGTCGGCCGGGGCCACGAGGTCGTACCCGTCGATGTCGCCGTTCTGCAGGGCCTGCCGGCGGGCGGTGCCGTCGCCGATGACGCGGACGACGACGGTGCCGACCTTGGCCTTCTCGCCCCAGTACTCCTCGTTGCGCTTGAGCGTGACCTGCTGGCCGCGTTCCCAGCTGTCGAACACGAACGGGCCGGTGCCGACGGGCCCGGAGGTGGCGTAGGCGCTCTGCCGCGGGTCGGCGCCGTCGGCCCCGTTGCCGCCCCCGGCCTCGACGGCCGCGGTGTCCTGCATGGCGAACGCGGGCAGCGTCAGGGAGGCCAGGAACCCGGCGAACGGGGCGGTGAGGTTCACGGTGACGGTGCCGTCGGGGTTCGCCGTCGATCCCGCGTACAGCGAGGTGCCCAGTGCGGGGTCGTCGTTGGTGGCGAACCCGCGGAAGATCGAGCGGTAGTAGTAGGCCAGGTCCTCACCCTGGGCGATGCCGCGCAGGTTGTACCAGCGGTCGAAGTTCGCCACGACGGCCGCGGCGTCGAAGGGCTTGCCGTTGGAGAACGTCACGCCCTGCTGCAGGGTGAAGGTGTAGCTGAGCCCGTCCTCGGAGGTCGTCCACCCGGTGGCCAGCGAGGGGGCCAGGTCGGTGGTGCCGGGGTCGGTCGAGACCAGGCCCTCGAAGATCTGCCGGGTGATGCGGAACGTCTCGCCGTCGGAGGCGAAGACCGGGTCCAGGGAGTCGGGGTCGGCCGAGCCGCCGAAGACGAACGTGTCGCGGGTGCTGCCGCCGCCGCCGTCGTCGCTGCCGGAGTCGTCGCGCTCGCTCTCGGCGCAGGCCGACAGCGTGGCCAGGCCCGCCGTCGCCACGGAGGCGATCGTGAAGGCCCGGCGGGTGGGGTGCGGGCGGGAGGTGTCTTCGTGGTTCTCGGGGAACTGCTCGGCAGACATCGACGTCCTCGGTTCGGCGTGATCAAGCGTGCGGGTCCAGCGTTGGTCCTGCTCGGTCGTGCGGTCGCCGACGCTAGGCGATGGGTGAGTGCTCACCAAATCCACCGCACCCGTGTCACACAGTTGTTACAAGACGGCCCTTCGGGGTGAGGATTGCCTTCCCCGCGGTGCTCGGGCTGGGCAGACTGTCCAGGCGGGACACCGGGACGAGTGTCGGAGACCTGCCAGGTCCGGCGGGAGCCGGGTCCCGATTCCCCTCCGCGCGCCCCGCATCCGCTGGTAGGACTACCCCGATCGTCCGGCTGTCCGGGCGTCCGGGACCACGGCACGAGACGCGCCAGCGCGTCCGGGAGGAGACCTGTGCGCATTCTCCTGATCGACAACTACGACTCCTACACGTACAACCTCTTCCAGCTGATCGCCGGCGTGTCCGGGGTCGAACCGGAGGTGCTGGCGAACGACGCGGTGGCGCCGTCCGACCTCGACCTGTCCGGGGTCGACGCCGTCGTGCTGTCCCCCGGCCCGGGGCATCCCGCCCGCCCGCGCGACTTCGGGCTGTGCGCCGAGGCGCTGGAGCGGGCCACGGTGCCCGTCCTGGGCGTCTGCCTGGGACACCAGGGCATGGGACTGGCGGCCGGGGCCCCGGTCGTGCGCGCCCCGCAACCGCGGCACGGTCACCTGACGCGCGTCCGGCACGACGGCACCGGCGTCTTCGCCGGCCTGCCGCAGGGGTTCACCGCGGTGCGCTACCACTCGCTGGCCGTCCCCGAACCGCTGCCGCCGGAGCTCGTGGCGACCGCCTGGGCCGAGGACGGCGTGCTCATGGGGCTGCGTCACGTGCAGCGCCCGTTCCACGGCGTGCAGTTCCACCCCGAGTCGATCAAGACCGAGCACGGCGCGTCGCTCGTGGCCTCCTTCCTCGCCACGGCCCGCGACGACCGGGTCGTCACGACGGCCACGACGGCGGGGACGGCCACGACGGCGGGAACGGCGGGAGCGGGTGGGCGGCTCGTGCCGGCGGCCCGGCCGGCGCCGGACGTGGCGTCGGTGGCCCCGCGCAGCACCTACCGGCTGCTGACCCGGGAGCTGGGCCGCCCGGTCGACACCGAGGGGGCCTTCGCCCGGCTCAACGCCCGCAGCGGCCGGGCGTACTGGCTGGACAGCGCACGGCCCGGCCCGGGCACCGGCCGCTTCTCCTTCCTCGGCGACGCCTCGGGCCCGGAGGCCGAGTTCGTCACCTACCGGGTCGGTGAGGGGGCCGTCGTCGTCCACGACGCCCACGGGGAGCACCGCGTGCCCGGGACGGTCTTCGACCACCTCGAACGCGAGACCGCCGCCCGGAGCATCGATCCGGCCGACCGCCCGCTGGACCTGCCGTTCGACTTCGTCGGCGGGTACGTGGGCTACCTGGGGTACGAGCTGCGCGACGACTGCGGCTCCCCGACGTCGCGCCGCGCCGCCACCCCCGACTCGGCGTGGGTGTTCGCCGACCGGTTCGTCGCCGTCGACCACGAACAGGGCCGCACCCACCTCGTGGCGCTGGCCCGGTCCGCGGGCGGAACGGCGGCGCTGGCCGCGGCCCGGCGGTGGCTGCAGGACACCGAGACCGCGCTGACCGAGGTGCCCTCGGCGGGGCAGGTCGAGGCGGTCGCCGTCCCGGCCCTGCCCGAGGACCTGCTGGCCCCGCTGCTGGACCGCACCCGCGCCCAGTACGAGGCGGGCGTGCGGGCGAGTCTGGAGGCGCTGCGCACCGGCGAGAGCTACGAGGTGTGCCTGACCGCCGAGGGCACGCTGCCCGCGAGCGCCGGCGGGTGGGAGACCTACCGCCGGTTGCGGCGGGTGAACCCCGCGCCGTACGCGGCCTACCTGCGCTTCGACGACCCCTCCGGCGGCTTCGAGGTGGCCTGCGCCTCGCCGGAGCGGTTCCTGCAGATCGACGCGGACGGGTGGGCCGAGGCGCGTCCCATCAAGGGCACCGCCCCGCGCGGCGCGACGCCCGAGCAGGACGAGGCGCTGCGCCGGGAACTGGTGACCAGCGGCAAGACGCTGGCCGAGAACCTCATGATCTGCGACCTGCTGCGCAACGACCTGGGGCGGGTCTGCGAGGTGGGGTCCGTCAGCGTCCCGGCGCTGATGGTCACCGAGACCTACGCGACGGTGCACCAGCTGGTCTCCACGGTGCGCGGGAAGCTGCGGCGGGAGACCTCTCCGGTGCAGGCCGTGCGCGCCTGCTTCCCGGGCGGGTCGATGACGGGGGCGCCCAAGTTGCGGACGATGGAGATCATCGACGAGCTGGAGCAGCGGCCGCGGGGCATCTACTCCGGCGCGATCGGGTACTTCTCGCTGACCGGCGCGGTGGACCTGAACATCGTCATCCGCACGCTGGTGCTGCACGAGGGGACGTGGACGATCGGTGCCGGTGGGGCCATCGTCCTGGACTCCGACCCGGGTGCGGAGTACGAGGAGGCGCTGCTGAAGGCCGGTGCGTCGTTGCGGGCCGTGCTCGGCCCGGCGCCGGCGGAACGGCCCGAACCGCAGCCCGAACCCGAACCGGAACCGGTGGCGCGCACCGCGTAGCCGTCAGAACCCGGCCCAGTCCCGCAGCCGCGCCGTGGCGGCGGGGTCGCGGCGCAGCGCCGTCCCGTCGAGGGCGGTGACCTCCGCGACCCCGCGCAGGCTGGAGGTGAACCACACCGCGTCGGCGGCCCGCAGGTCGGCCACGGTGGCCTCCACCTGGGCGATCGCGGTGCCTGCGGCGAACGCCGCGTCCAGCACCGCCCGCTGCACCGTGCCCGCGAGGATGCCGGTTCCCGCCCCGTGCGGGCACCGCAGCTGCCCCTGCGCCGACCACAGCACCGCAGCCGTCGCGGCCTCCAGCACCCGGCCGCGCACGTCGAGCAGGAGGGCGTCGTCGGCGTCGCGGCGGGCGGCCTCGCGCAGGGCGGCGAAGGCGACGGCGTAGGACAGCGTCTTCGCCCCGCCCAGCAGCCAGGGCGAGGCGCTGACCACGTCGACGTCGAGCCCCAGCGGCAGCGAGACCGCGCGGACCCCCTCGGCACGCTGGCGCAGCAGGCCGGGCCCGATCGGGGACAGGGTCACCAGGGTGGTCGGCCCCTGGCCCGGGGCGCCCCGGGTCACCAGCAGTCGCAGCACGGCCTCGGCACCCTCGGGCACCTCGTCGGTGAGGTCGGCCACCAGCTGCTGGAGGAGCCGGCCGTCCGGGGCGGGCAGGTCCATCGCGGCGCAGGAGCCGGCGAGGCGCTCCAGGTGCTCGGCCCAGCGCTGCACCAGCGGTGGCCCGTCGGCACGACCCAGGACGCGCAGGGTCTCGAAGCAGCCGTCGCCGTGGCCGAGGCCGAGGTCGTCGGCGCGCACCGCCGGCCCCTGGGCCGGCACCTCACCGATCCCCACCACCGCCACCCGGGGGCGGACGCGGACGGGGACGCTGGTGTCGGTCATGGCAGCAGTCTCCCGTCCGGCGGGCGGGGCGGTGGGTGCCGCGGTGAGGTCGTCAGGTTCCGGCACCGCGTTCCAGGCCGGTCCCGTGCTCCAGGTCGCCCGGAGTGGTGCAGCCTGGGGCGCCGGTGGCTAGAGCGGAACCCCGCGGTCGACGTCGGCGGTCATCCGCTCCAGCCACACCCGGGCCTCCAGGGCCGCGAGCAGCTGGGCCTCGCCGCTGGCCTCGCGCATCTCGGCGGGAGCCAGGTCGACGACCGCGGCGACGGCTTCGCGCAGGACCGTGGCGCCGGGCAGCGCCAGTCCGTGCAGGAAGGCCCCGACCTGCCGCCGGGCCTCCAGCTCGTCGTGCCCGACCTCGACGGCCGTCACGACCAGCGCCGCGATCCCCCGCCCGAGCTCGGCGCTGACCTGCTGCTCACGTGCCACGTCCTCATCGTCGCAGCCGTCGGGGCAGCCCGCGCGACCAGCGGCCCGAGCGCGGCCGGGAGTGCTCCGCTCGCGCGAGGCGGCTCCCGCGGCCACCACCTACCTACAGGTCCAGGGCCGCCGCGACCGCGTCGGCCGAGCGCCGCGCCGCCTCCCGCAACGCCTGGACGTCGGGGCCGGCGCGCAGGATCTCCCGCGAGCTCGCGGCCAGCACGAGCCGGCGCGCGTCGCCGAACACCCCCTGCAGGTCCTCGGCCGTCGCGCCCTGGGCACCGACCCCGGGCGCCAGCAGCGGCCCGTTGACGGCGTCGAGGTCGATCTGCAGGTCGGACACCGCCGACCCGGTCGTCGCGCCGACGACGAGGCCGATGTCGCCGAAGGGTTGCGCCCCGGCGTTCTCCCCCGCCGCGGCCTCGGCGACGGCCCGCCCCACCGGCCGGCCGTCCGACCCCACCGCGTGCTGGACCGTGGCGCCCTCGGCGTTGGAGGTGAGCGCCAGGACGAACACGCCCCGCCCGTGGGCGGCGGCGACGTCGAGCAGCGGACGCAGCGATTCGAACCCCAGGTACGGCGAGACCGTGACGGCGTCCCCGGCCAGCGGGGAGTCCCCCGCGAAGGCGTCGGCGTAGGCCGCCATGGTCGAGCCGATGTCGCCGCGCTTGGCGTCGACGATCGTCAGCAACCCCGCCTCGCGGGCGTCGGCGACGACCCGTTCCAGGGCCGCGACCCCGCGCGACCCGTGCCGCTCGAAGAACGCGGCCTGCGGTTTGACGCAGGCCACGCTCTGGGCCAGGGCCTGCACGACCGTGCGGCCGAACCGTTCGACGCCGTCGGCGTCGTCGGGCAGGCCCCAGTCGGCCAGCAGGCCGGCGTGCGGGTCGATGCCCGCGCACAGCGGACCGTGCGCGGCCATCGCGGCGGCCAGCCGGGCCCCGAAACGCGTGCTCACGCGCGGAAACCCTCCCAGGCCGCCTCCAGCTTGGCCGCGTGCTCCTGCAGCGGGGCGACGGTGATGCCCTGCCCGCTGCGCTGCCGGACCAGGTCGGCCTCGATGGCCTGCACCGCCGCGGACAGTTCCTGGATCGTCGTGATGATCGGCGACCCGACCGAGGTGGCCGCCGCGCGGATCTCGTAGCCGTCGGCGCGGGCCTGGTTGCCCGAGGGGGTGTTGACGACCATGGCGACCTCACCGGCGGCGATCCGGTCCAGGATCGTCTGCTCGCCGTCCGCGCTGGTCCCCTCCGACGCCTTGCGCACGATCGTGGAGGCGATCCCGTTGCGGCGCAGCACCTGCGCGGTGCCCTCGGTGGCCAGCAGGGTGAACCCCAGGTCGGCCAGCCGCTTGACGGGGAAGATCATGGCGCGCTTGTCGCGGTCGGCGACGGAGATGAACGCGGTGCCCTGCGTCGGCAGCCCGCCGTAGGCCGCGGTCTGCGACTTGCCGAACGCCGTGGGGAAGTCCACGTCGATGCCCATGACCTCACCGGTGGAGCGCATCTCCGGCCCCAGCAGGGAGTCCACGACGACGCCCTCGGCGGTGCGGAACCGCGCGAACGGCAGCACGGCCTCCTTGACCGAGACGGGCGACTCGGCCGGCAGCAGCCCGCCGTCGCCGCGCGCCGGCAGCAGGCCCTCGGCCCGCAGGTCGCGGATCGGGGTGCCGGCCATCAGCCGGGCCGCGGCCTTGGCCAGGGGGACGCCGGTGGCCTTGGACACGAACGGCACGGTGCGCGAGGCCCGCGGGTTGGCCTCCAGCACGTAGAGGATGTCGGCGGCCAGCGCGAACTGCACGTTCAGCAGGCCGCGCACCCCCACGCCGCGGGCGATGGCCTCGGTGGCCTCGCGGACGCGCTGCAGTTCCGAGGCGCCCAGCGTGGCCGGCGGGATGACGCACGCGGAGTCGCCGGAGTGGATGCCGGCCTCCTCGATGTGCTCCATGATCCCGCCCAGGTACATCTCCTCGCCGTCGAACAGCGCGTCGACGTCGATCTCCAGGCCGTTGTCGAGGAACTTGTCGACCAGGACGGGACGTTCGGCCGAGACCTCGGTCGCCGTGGCCATGTACTCCTGCAGGGTGGCCTCGTCGTAGACGATCTGCATGCCGCGACCGCCCAGGACGTAGCTGGGACGCACCAGGACGGGGTAGCCGATCTCGGACGCGATCGCCTTGGCCTGCGGGAAGCTGGAGGCGGTGCCGTGCTTGGGCGCCACGAGGCCGGCGCGGGCCAGGACCTGCCCGAACGCGCCGCGCTCCTCGGCCAGGTCGATCGCCTGCGGGGAGGTGCCGATGATGGGCACCCCGGCCTGCTCCAGCTTGGCGGCCAGCCCCAGCGGCGTCTGCCCGCCGAGCTGGACGACGACGCCGGCGACGGGGCCGCACTTCATCTCCGCGTGCACGACCTCCAGGACGTCCTCGAGCGTCAGCGGCTCGAAGTACAGCCGGTCGGAGGTGTCGTAGTCGGTCGAGACCGTCTCGGGGTTGCAGTTGACCATGACGGTCTCGTAGCCGGCCTCGGCCAGGGCGAAGCTGGCGTGCACGCAGGAGTAGTCGAACTCCACGCCCTGGCCGATGCGGTTGGGGCCCGAGCCGAGGATGACGATGGCCGGCTTCTCGCGGGGCCGGGTCTCGTCCTCCTCGTCGTAGGAGGAGTAGTGGTACGGCGTGCTGGCCGCGAACTCCGCCGCGCAGGTGTCGACCGTCTTGTAGACCGGCCGGACGCCCAGGGCGTGCCGGACGCCGCGCACGACGTCCTCGGGCAGGTGGCGCAGCTCACCGATCTGCGCGTCGGAGAACCCGTGCCGCTTGGCGTAGCGCAGCAGCTCGGGGGTCAGCTCGTCGCTCTCGCGGACCTCGACGGCGATCTCGTCCAGCAGGAACAGCTGGTCCAGGAACCACGGGTCGATCTTCGTCGACTCGAACAGCTCCGCCGGGGTGGCACCCGCGCGGATGGCCTGCATGACCAGGCCGATGCGCTCGTCCGTGGGCTGCTGCGCGCGGCGCAGCAGGTCCTCGCGGTCGCCCGGGTCGCCGGCCCAGCTGAACTGCGCACCGCGCTTCTCGGTGCTGCGCAGCGCCTTCTGCAGCGCCTCGGTGAAGTTGCGGCCCAGCGCCATGGCCTCCCCGACGCTCTTCATCGTCGTGGTCAGCGTCGGGTCGGCGGCCGGGAACTTCTCGAACGCGAACCGCGGCACCTTCACGACGACGTAGTCGAGGGTCGGCTCGAAGCTGGCCGGGGTGACCTCGGTGATGTCGTTCTGGATCTCGTCCAGGGTGTAGCCGACGGCCAGGCGCGCGGCGATCTTGGCGATGGGGAAACCCGTCGCCTTCGAGGCCAGCGCGCTCGAGCGCGACACCCGCGGGTTCATCTCGATGACGATGATGCGGCCGTCGACGGGGTTCACCGCGAACTGGATGTTGCAGCCGCCGGTGTCGACGCCGACTTCGCGGATCACGGCGATGCCGATGTCGCGCATCCGCTGGTACTCGCGGTCGGTGAGCGTCATGGCCGGCGCGACGGTGATCGAGTCGCCGGTGTGCACGCCCATGGGGTCGAAGTTCTCGATCGAGCAGACGACCACGACGTTGTCGGCGCGGTCGCGCATGAGCTCGAGCTCGTACTCCTTCCAGCCCAGGATCGACTCCTCCAGGAGCACCTCGGTCACCGGGGAGTGGTGCAGGCCCTGGCCGGCGATGCGGCGCAGGTCGGCCTCGTCGTAGGCGAAACCGGAACCGAGCCCGCCCATGGTGAAGCTGGGGCGCACCACGACGGGGTAGCCCAGGTCGCCGGCCGCGGCCAGGACCTCGTCCATGGAGTGGCACAGGTGCGACTTGGCCGACTCGGCGCCGCAGCGTTCGACGACGCCCTTGAACAGCAGCCGGTCCTCGCCGAGCTTGATCGCGTCGACGTCGGCGCCGATGAGCTCGGCGCCGTACTTCTCCAGGACCCCGTTCTCGTACAGGGCGATGGCGGTGTTCAGCGCGGTCTGCCCGCCCAGGGTCGCCAGGACGGCGTCGGGGCGTTCCTTGGCGATGATCGCCTCGACCGTGGCGGGGGTGATGGGTTCGACGTAGGTCGCGTCGGCCATCTCCGGGTCGGTCATGATCGTCGCCGGGTTGGAGTTCACCAGGACCACGCGCAGGCCCTCGGACTTCAGCACGCGGCAGGCCTGGGTGCCGGAGTAGTCGAACTCGGCGGCCTGGCCGATGACGATCGGACCGGAGCCGATGACGAGGACCGACTTCAGGTCGGAGCGACGGGGCATCAGGCGTCCTTCTCAGTCGTGTCGGTCTGGCCCTGGTCGTCGACGAGCTGCGCGGCCGGGGTGCCGTTCATGAGGTCGACGAACCGGTCGAACAGGTAGGAGGCGTCGTGCGGGCCGGCCGCGGCCTCGGGGTGGTACTGCACGGAGAACGCCGGCGTGTCCAGGCAGCGCAGGCCCTCCACGACGCCGTCGTTCAGGCCCACGTGGCTGACCTCCGCACGGCCGTAGGGGGTGTCGCGGACCTCCCCGGCCGTGCCGTCGACGGCGAACCCGTGGTTGTGCGCGGTGACCTCGACCTTGCGGGTGGCCAGGTCCATGACGGGCTGGTTGATGCCGCGGTGGCCGTACTTCAGCTTGTACGTGCCGTACCCCAGGGCGCGGCCCAGCAGCTGGTTGCCGTAGCAGATGCCGAAGAACGGGATCTTCCGTTCCAGCACGCCCTGCAGGACCTCGATCTCGTGGGTGGCGGCGGCCGGGTCGCCCGGGCCGTTGGAGAAGAACACCCCGTCGGGGGCGGTCCCGTCCGGGCCGGAGGTCAGGACCTGCTCCAGCGTCGCGGTGGAGGGCACGACGGTGACCTCGATGCCGCGTTCGGCCAGGCGCTGCGGGGTCATCGACTTGATGCCCAGGTCGACGGCGGTGACGGAGAACTTCCGCTCCCCCACCGCCGGGACGACGTAGTCCACCTCGGTGCTGACCAGCGAGGCGAGGTCGGTGCCGACCATGTCGGGCGCGTCCTTGACCCTCTGCAGCAGCTCGTCGGCGGGGGCCGAGGCGGCCTCGCCGGAGAACACGCCGACCTTCATGGCCCCGCGTTCGCGCAGGTGCCGGGTCAGGGCGCGGGTGTCGACGCCGGAGATCCCGACGACGCCCTGCGCGTCCAGTTCGTCGGCCAGGGTGCGCCGCGAGCGCCAGTTCGACGGGATGCGCGCGGGGTCGCGCACGACGTACCCGGCGACCCAGATCTTCCCCGACTCGGCGTCCTCGTCGTTGTAGCCGGTGTTGCCCACGTGCGGGGCCGTCATGACGACGACCTGGCGGTGGTAGCTGGGGTCGGTGAGGGTCTCCTGGTAGCCGGTCATGCCGGTGGAGAACACGGCCTCGCCGACGGTCTGCCCGACGCGGCCGTACGCCTCGCCGCGGAAGGTGCGGCCGTCCTCGAGGACGAGCACCGCGGGGATTCGCACGCTCACTGCGCACCTCCAGAGTTCTGCTGACCGTTCTTGCGCACCAGTTCCTCCACCTGCTCCGCGAACCTCGCCCCCTGGTCGGGGTGCCGCGGTTTGATTCCCGTGTCCACCACTCGTCCTCCCAGCTTCCAGCGGAGGACGATGAGGCCCTTCTCCTTGCCCATCCACTTGCCGACCATGCCCGGCCCGTGGCCGACCCCGACGATGTCGGCGGTCGGGATGACGAAGGACCGGGCGCCCTCGCGCAGCACCCCGATGCCCTCGTCGAGGAACCCCAGCGACACGGCGCTGCGCGTGCCCAGGCCGTGGGCGGCGATGCGGTCCAGGGCGTTCTCGGCGTCCGTCGTGGAGACGTAGGTCCCCTCGACGGTCTCGCGCAGGGCCTTCCAGTTCTTCGACCCGACGGGCCGCGGGAACTCCTGCCGCTGCCGCAGCGCGCGACCGCGGTAGCCCATGAACATCATCCGCCAGATCACCAGCAGCGCCAGGACCAGCAGGACGACGGCGATCCACCTCATGCGCCCACCAGCTCCGAGTCCAGGACGGTGGGGCGACCGCGCAGGAACGTGGCCACGACCCGGCCGGGCAGTTCCATGCCGCGGAAGGGGGAGTTGCGGCCGGCGGTGGCCATCGCGGCCGGGTCGACGGTCCAGCGGGCGGCCGGGTCGACCAGCACGAGGTTCGCGGCGGCCCCGACGGCCAGCGGCTGACCGTGCCCGGCCAGGCGCCCGATCCGCGCGGGGGCGTGGGACATCCGGTCGGCCAGGGTGTCCCAGCCGATGAGGCCGGTGTCGACCATGGTGTGCTGCACGACGCTGAGCGCCGTCTCCAGCCCGGTCATGCCCATCGCGGCCGCGGCCCACTCGCAGTCCTTGGCCTCGACCGGGTGCGGGGCGTGGTCGGTGGCGACGATGTCGATCGTGCCGTCGGCCAGGCCCTCGCGGACGGCCTCGACGTCGGCCTGGGTGCGCAGCGGCGGGTTGACCTTGTACACGGGGTCGTACCCGCGGACGAGCTCGTCGGTCAGCAGCAGGTGGTGCGGGGTGACCTCGGCGGTGACCTGGACGCCGCGGGCCTTGGCCCAGCGCACGATCTCGACCGAGCCCTTGGTCGACAGGTGGCACACGTGCAGGCGGGAACCGACGTGGTCGGCCAGCAGCACGTCGCGGGCGATGATCGCCTCCTCGGCCACGCTGGGCCAGCCGCGCAGCCCCAGGACCGCCGAGACGGTGCCCTCGTTCATCTGCGCGCCCTCGGTCAGGCGCGGTTCTTGGGCGTGCTGGGCGATGACGCCGTCGAAGGCCTTGACGTACTCCAGCGCCCGGCGCATCAGCACCGCGTCCGAGACGCAGTGGCCGTCGTCGGAGAAGACCCGCACCCCGGCCGCGGAGTCGGCCATCGCGCCGAGCTCGGCCAGCTGCTGGCCGGCCAGGCCCACGGTGACGGCGCCCACGGGCCGCACGTCGACCCAGCCGGCCTGCTCGCCCAGGCGCTGGACCTGCTCGACGACGCCGGCGGTGTCGGCGACGGGGTAGGTGTTGGCCATCGCGAAGACGCTGGTGTAGCCGCCGCGGGCGGCGGCGCGGGTGCCGGACTCGACGGTCTCGGCGTCCTCGCGGCCCGGTTCGCGCAGGTGGGTGTGCAGGTCGACCAGGCCCGGCAGGGCGCGCAGGCCGGTGGCCTCGACCACCCTCGCCCCGGCGTCGGACAGCCCCTGCCCGACCGCGGCGATCCGGCCGTCGGCGAGCAGCAGGTCGGTCTGTTCCGAGCCCAGGGTCACGTTCTGGATCAGGGTCTTCATGCGTCCCCTCCTGGGAGCTCGCCGGCCAGCAACAGGTAGAGGACCGCCATCCGCACCGCGACGCCGTTGCCGACCTGCTCGACGATGGTCGAGCGCACCGAGTCGGCGGCGTCGGCGGAGATCTCCAGCCCGCGGTTCATCGGGCCGGGGTGCATGACGATGGTGTGCTCGGGCAGGACCTTCAGGCGCTCGCGGCCCAGGCCGTAGCGGCGGCTGTACTCGCGCGCGGAGGGGAAGAAGGAGCCCTTGGAGGCGTCCATCCGCTCCGCCTGCACGCGCAGCATCATCACCGCGTCCGGCTCGCCCTCGACCAGCGTGGCGTCGAGGTCGTGGGAGACCTCGCACGGCCAGGACTCCACCCCGACGGGCAGCAGGGTCGGCGGCGCCACGAGCGTGACGTCCGCGCCGAGGGTCTGCAGCAGCAGGACGTTGGAGCGGGCCACGCGCGAGTGCAGCACGTCACCGACGATGACGACCCTGGTGCCCCGCAGGTCGCCCTGTCCCTGCTTCAGGTGCCGCCGCATCGTGTACGCGTCGAGCAGGGCCTGGGTGGGGTGCTCGTGGGTGCCGTCGCCGGCGTTGACGACCGCACCCTTCGTCCAGCCGGCGTGCGCGAGGCGGTGCGGTGCCCCCGAGGCGCCGTGCCGGACGACGACGGCGTCGGCGCCCATGGCCTCCAGGGTCAGGGCGGTGTCCTTCAGGCTCTCGCCCTTGGAGACGCTGGAGCCCTTGGCGGAGAAGTTGATGACGTCCGCCGACAGCCGCTTGGCGGCCGCCTCGAACGAGGTGCGGGTGCGGGTGGAGTCCTCGAAGAAGAGGTTGACCACGGTCCGGCCCCGCAGGGTGGGCAGCTTCTTGATCTCCCGGCGCTGGGTGGCGGCCATCTCCTCGGCGACGTCGAGGACCCTGACCGCGCCCGCGAGGTCCAGGTCGGCGGCCGAGAGCAGGTGGCGCATCACGCGGCGCCCGCCGTGATGAGCACGGCGTCGCGGCCGTCGAGCTCGGCCAGCAGGACGCTGACCCGCTCGGCGCTGGAGGTGGGCAGGTTCTTGCCGACGTGGTCGGCGCGGATCGGCAGCTCGCGGTGGCCGCGGTCGACCAGGACGGCCAGCCGGACGGCGCGGGGCCGGCCGAGGTCGTTCAGGGCGTCCAGGGCGGCGCGGATGGTGCGGCCGGAGTACAGCACGTCGTCGACCAGGACCACGACCTTGTCGTCGATGCCGCCGGCGGGCAGCTCGGTCGGCAGCAGCGCCCTCGTCGGGTGCCTTCGGAGGTCGTCGCGGTACATCGTCACGTCGAGCGAGCCGGTGGGGACGGTGCGTCCCTCGACCTCGGCCAGCTTGGCGGCCAGCCGCTTGGCGATGGGGACTCCCCGGGTGGGGATGCCGAGCAGGACGAGGTCGTCCGCTCCCTTGTTCGACTCCAGCAGCTCGTGCGCGATGCGCGTCACGGCGCGGGTGATGTCGGCTCCTTCGAGCAGGACACGCTCGTTCTTCTGGTCCGGGGCAGCGCTCACTGCTGACCTCCTTCCCCGCCTCACAGGACGGATCCTTAAAGGACGTCTTCCCCACCTCGTGCGGCCGGCGGTGAGCTGCCGTCGGCGTGGCGCGGTGGTCGTCAGCGACCCTACAGGAGCACGGCCGGCCGGCCGCGCGGGGCCGGTACGCCCGCCAACGCTGCCTTTGCGGGGTCAGACGCTCACACGGAGTAACGGCCTGGGTGCCGAGAGGGTGGTAGATCCGCAAGAACTACCGCCGGAACGGCAGGTCAGCTTGACGAGAGTGTTCACGCTCCGTGACGATTCTCGTATGGCATCGGACTACTCCCGCGCACTCGGATCGCGTCTTCGCGCCATCCGTACCCAACAGGGGCTGTCCCTGCACGGCGTCGAAGAGAAGTCCGAGGGACGGTGGAAGGCCGTCGTGGTCGGGTCCTACGAACGCGGCGACCGTGCAGTGACCGTCCAGCGACTCGCCGAGCTCGCGGACTTCTACGGAGTCCCCGTCTCGGCGCTGCTCCCCGAAGGCGCCCCGCAGGGCAGCTCCGAGCCGCCGCCGCGGCTCGTGCTCGACCTCGAGCGCCTCCAGGAGGTGCCCGCCGAGAAGGCCGGCCCCCTGGACCGCTACGCCAAGACCATCCAGTCGCAGCGTGGTGACTACAACGGCCGGGTCCTGTCGATCCGCGCCGACGACCTGCGCACCCTCGCGGTGATCTACGACGTCCCCGCGACGACCCTGTGCGACGAGTTCATCGCCTGGGGCGTGCTCAACGCCGACGCGCGGCGCGCCGTCGAGCACGGCTGACGCGCACCGTCCCCGGGACTGCCGTCCCGGGGACGACGAAGCCCCGCCCGGGTCGCCCGGGCGGGGCTTCGTCGTTCCACCGGTGCGCGGACCCGGCAGTCGGGTCCGCGCACCGCGCGATCACTTCGCCTGGCGCAGCCAGGTGTTCGCCTGGACCCAGGAGCGGACGGCGCTCGCGGTCTTCGCGCGGGTGGCGTAGTCCTTGCCGCCCTTCTGCACGAAGAAGTCGCCACCGGCGTTCGGGTCCGGCGAGGTGCCCTGCAGGTTGTGCCAGGCCGCACCGAGGGCCTTGCCGCTGGCGTCGCCCTCGCCGGAGTAGCGGTTGGCCTTGATGAAGTCGAGCACCTTCGTGGCGAAGAAGCTGTTGTCGCCGAACTGGACGCCGTACTCGGGCAGGTACCACGGCACCCCCTGGGACTGCGCGAAGGCGTCCCACGCGCCGATGCCCACCGGGCCGCCGTTCTGGGTGCGGTTGACCTCCGCGGCCCACTGTGTCTCGTCGCTGGCGCGGGAGAAGTCGTAGTAGTCGACCCCGATGGCGTCGACGTACTGCCCACCGGGGAACATCGTCCGCACGTCGACCGACGTGGAGGTGTCGCGGTTCGGCGACCACACCAGGTGGAAGCGGTCGTCGTCGCCCATGACGGAGGTCCACTTCGGGTGGACGACGGTGCGCCAGTACTTCACGAAGTTCGCCGCGTCGGCGGAGTTGCGGACCGACCAGTTGAACCAGTTGCCGTTCATCTCGTGGAACGGGCGGACGTACACGTGGCCCTTGCGGTCGCCCCACTTGCTCTTGATCTCGCGGAAGGTCGCCTCGAGCTTCGCGTCGATGCCCGGGTTGGCCCAGGTGGCGATCTTGTGCTGGGTGGCGATGTCGAGGTCGTAGTCGCCGAGACGCGCGACGCTGTCGCGGCCGTACTCGCTGCCCGGGGTGTCGATGGCCCAGACCTTGCCGTTGTCGGCCCAGGTGGCGTACAGGCCGTGCTTGGTGCCGGTCCAGCGGTTGAAGTCGCCGTTGGCGGCACCGGTCACCGACGCGCCGATGGTCGTGGCGTTGAAGTCGTCCTGGCCCTTGGGCGCCGGGGCGCTCGCGGTCGGGGCGGGGGTGGTGGCGGTGGGGGTGGCGGCCGCCGGGGTGGTGGCCGTCACGCTGCGGCTGACCTGCTTGCCGCCCAGCACACCGGTGACGGTGACCGTGTACTTCGTGCCCGGCTTGAGGTTGGTCAGCTGCTGCGGCGAGGTGGCGCCCTTCTCCGACGTCCACGCGCCGGTGCCGCCCGCGTCGACGCCGTCACGGCCGAACGTGGCCTGCTGCAGCTCCTTGGGCCACGAGACGGTGATCGTCCCGGCCGCGCTCACGGTCGCCTTGACGTTCAGCGCCGGGGCGGTGCTCGTGGGCTTGGGGGTGGCCGTCGGGGTCGCCGTGGGCTTGGGGGTGGCGGTGGGGGCGGGCTTCGACTTCAGGGTGGTGACGAGGTCACCGTCGTCCTCGACCGCGACCGTGTAGACGCTGCCGTTCGGGGAGGTCAGCGTGGCGCCGCGTCCCAGGTCGAACAGGTCGGCGACGGCCGCCGTGGCGGGTGTCATCGACAGGGTGAGGGCGGCGGTCAGGACGCCGGTGCCGACGGCCCACGGCCAGCGGCGCTTCTGCTGCGCCGGGGGGATGGCCGGCGTCGTCTCGTCGGTCATGAGGTGGGGGGTCCTCTCGGGAAACCAGCGGTGCGATGTGCTGGATACCTCGGTCTCCCCCGCGGGCACCTTGAGGCCCCCGTTCCTCCCCGTCGGGTGCCGCGGCCGCGGCCGACACCTGCGCACCCCCCTTCCACGTCGGGTCCCGGACGCGGGGGGGGCGGGGGGGGGGGGGGCGGGGCGGGGGGGGGGGGGGGGGGGGGGGGGGGGGGGGGGGGGGGGGGTGGGGGTCGCGGTCGCTGGCGGCGGGCGCG
>NZ_JBJLSI010000047.1:0-31588 GCF_050871945.1 Kineococcus deserti
GGGCCCGTCGCGGCGCCGCTGGGCCTGCCCCCCAGCGGTTACACGCGGATGATCGCCGCGCGGGGCGAGCCGGCCGTCGCCGCGGCCGCGGCCGCGGCGGGGCTGCCGTACACGTTGTCCACCATGGCGACGACGTCGCTGGAGGACCTCGCGGCGCAGGTTCCCCACGGCGAGCGCTGGTTCCAGCTGTACGTGTGGAAGGACCGCCGGCTCACCGAGCAGCTCGTGCGCCGCGCTGCCGACGCGGGCTACGGGGTTCTCGAGGTCGCGATCGACACGGCCGTCTCGGGGTACCGCGTGCGGGACGTGCGCAACGGGTTCACCATCCCGCCGGCGCTGACGCTGGGCAGTCTGCTCGACATCGGCACCCGGCCGGCCTACTGGTCCGCCATGCTGCGCAACCCCGCGCTGACGTTCGCGAACGTCAGTTCGGGCGGGACGTCGGGCTACACGATCGAGAACATCACCCAGCAGTTCGACCCCGCCGTCACCTGGGACGACGTGGCCCGCATCCGGGACGTCTGGGGCGGCAAGCTGGTCGTCAAGGGGCCGGTGAGCGCCCGCGACGCCGTGCGTGCCCGCGAACTCGGTCTGGACGGTGTGCACCTGTCCAACCACGGCGGCCGGCAGCTGGACCGGGCCGTCGCCCCGGTCGACCTCGTCGCCGGGGTCCGTGCCGCCGTCGGCGAGGACTTCACCGTCCTGGTCGACTCCGGGGTCCGGCACGGGGCCGACGTCGCGACCGCGATCGCGCTGGGCGCCGACGCCTGTCTCGTCGGCCGGCCCTACCTGTGGGCGTTGGCCGCGGCCGGCGGCGAAGGGGTGTCCCGCGTCCTGCAGCTGCTGACCGACCAGCTGCGCCGGACCCTGCAGCTGCTCGGCGTCACGACCGTCGAGCAGCTGCGCCGGGAAGGACCCGACCTGCTGGTGGAGGAGACCACTCGTGCCTGACCTGCCCACCGCGCGCCCCCGGATCGCGGCACTGCCGGCGTACTCACGAGCCGCCGGGGCCGGTTCGGTGCGCTGGCGCGCCTCCTCCAACGAGTCGACGGTCCCGCCCTCGCCGGCGGTCGTCCAGGCCGTGGCCCGCGTCGGGGCGCAGGCGCACCTGTACCCGACCCTGGCCGGGGACGACCTCGTCGAGGCCATCGCCACCCGGCTGGGGACCTCGCCGGACCAGGTCGTCGTCGGCGGCGGCTCGCTGGCCGTCCTGCAGCTCGCGCTGACGGCGTACACCGGGCCGGGCACGGAGGTCGTGCACGCCTGGCGCAGCTACGAGGCCTACCCGATCCTCATCGGCATCGCCGACGCGCAGCCGGTGCCGGTGCCCCTGGACGGGGAGTTCCGGCACGACGTCGAGGCGATGCTCGCGGCGGTCACCGAGCGGACCTCCGCGGTGCTGGTGTGCGACCCGAACAACCCCACCGGCACGACCCTGCCGCCGCAGCGGCTGGGCGAGCTGGTGGCGGGGGTTCCCTCGAACGTCCTGGTGCTGCTCGACCAGGCCTACTGCGAGTTCGACGAGCAGGACCCGCTGGACGTCGCCGCGCTGGTGGCCGAGCACCCGAACGTCGTGGTGTTCCGCACGTTCTCCAAGGCCTACGGGCTGGCGGGACTGCGGGCCGGGTACGCCGTCGGGTCAGCGGAGGTCGTGGCCCCCGTCCGCAACAGCGCCCCACCGTTCGGCCTGAGCGCCGCCGCCGAGGCCGCTGCGCTCGCGGCCTGGGCGGACGCGGCGCACACGGCCGAGATCGTCGCCACGGTCACCGCCAGCCGCGAGGCGTTCCGCGGGGGCCTGGCCGAGCGCGGTCTGCACACCCCCGACGCCCGCGGCAACTTCGTCTGGCTGCCGGTGGGGGAGCGGGCCACCGAGCTTGAACGGCTGTGCGTGCGGCACGGCGTCTCGGTCCGCGCCTTCGCGGGTGAGGGTGTGCGCGTGACCGTCGGCGATCCCGACGCCGAGGCCGCGGTCCTGGCCGCGGTCGAGGACCTCCTCGGCTGATCAGCGGCGGCCCTCGCGGGAACCGGCGTAGGCCGGTTCCCGCAACCGCCGCCACCGCGGTGACACCTCCAGCCCGGGCACGGCGTGCTGCACGGGTTCGAACGTCAGGGGTTCGTCGTGCGCGCCCGGTGCGAGGTGGAGTTCGGCGAAGGGCCGCCACGGCCCGCGCGGTGCGGCGACCGCGAGCAGGAACCGGCCCCGCACGTACCGCGCGCCCACCAGCACGCGGTCGCCGCCCGGCGTGCGGAACGCCGCGATGCTGGAGTGCACCCCGGAACGCACGTCCCGGCGCGGCCACGGCAGCCGCTTCCCGAGCGTGGTCGACAGCAGCAGGTCCCACGGGTCGCCGTCGGGGGAGTCGACGCGGACCGCCAGCCCGAGCACGTCCGGCCAGGGCGCGGGCAGCCCGGCGCCGCGGGAGAACCGCACGACGACGCGGTCCCGCCCGGGCTCGTCGATCCAGGTGACGCCGGTCGCCGGGTGCAGACCGTGACGGACCAGGGTGCCGGCCCGCACCTGCCCGCGCGGGTGCAGCGCCTTGCCCCCGCGGGCGGCGGCGACGGAGCGGAAGAGGCTGGAGAGCACCCCTCGAGCTTGGCCCGCAGCGGGAGGTGTCGCACGTCACGACGGTCCCGGGATGGGTGCCGGAACCGGGGTCGTTGACCAAGGTGATGGCCACCGTCGCCCCTTCCAAGCCCCTCCTCTGGACTCCCCGCCACGTGCTCGTGACGGCGTCGGCGCAGGCCGAACCGCACGGTCGCGCGATCCTCGACCGGCTGACCGCCGCCGGTGTCGAGGACATCCGCCTGCTGTCCGGCGACCGCCTCCCGCCGCTGCGCGAGGCCGACGAGCGGGCGACGTACGCCCGCGCGAAGAAGACCCTCGCCATCGTCACCAGCGCGGCCTCGAAGCGGCGGCCGACGCCCATCCCGCCGAGCGCGGACTTCTCGTTCCCCCTCGCCGAGGGCTGCCCCGGGCACTGCCAGTACTGCTACCTGGCCGGCTCGCTGACCGGGCCGCCCATCACCCGCGTCTACGCCGACCTGCCGCGCGTCCTGGCCGGGCTCGACGAGGTCGTCGGCACCGGTGGGGTGACCTCCGGCACGCCGGCGCGCGGTCACGAGGGCACGACGTTCGAGGCGTCCTGCTACACCGATCCGCTGGCGCTGGAGCACGTCACCGGTTCGCTGGCCGCGACGATCACCCACTTCGGCACGCACGACTGGCCCGGTCCCGTGCAGCTGCGGCTGACCACCAAGTACGACGACGTCGAGGGCCTGCTGGACCTGCCGCACCACGGCCGGACCCGCATCCGCGCCTCGGTCAACGTCGCCGACGTCGAGCGGTTCGAGGGCGGCGCCGCCCGGGTCGCGGCCCGGCTGCACGCCCTGGGCCGGCTGGCCCGCGCGGGCTACCCCGTCGGGCTGACCATCGCGCCGATCATGCCCGTCGACGACTGGCGGGAGCGGTACGGCGACCTGCTGGACGCCGCCGCGGCCGAGCTCCCGGACGGGGCCGACCTGACGGTGGAGTGCATCACCCACCGGTTCACCCCGAAGAGCAAGGACGTCCAGCTCGGCTGGTACCCGCGCACCAAGCTCGACCTGGAGGAGTCCACCCGCAGCCGCAAGCACGGCAGGTTCGGCGCCGTGAAGTACGTCTACGACAAGGACACGATGCGCGACCTGCGCGGCTGGTTCGAGGCGGCCCTCGCGCAGCGGTTGCCGTCGGCGCGCTACCTGTACTGGACCTGACCCGGCCGGTCGCGGCCGGGGTCAGCCCTGCCAGTCGACCAGCTGCACGATCACCCCGTTGGGGTCGCGGACCTGGAAGGCCCGCTCGCCCCACTCCTCGACGGTCAGCGGCATCGTGATCGCGACGCCCTCGTCCTGCAGCCGGGCCAGTTCACCCTCGAGGTCCTGCACGACGAAGGCGATGATCTGCCCCCGCGCGACCTCGTCGCGCTGGTCCGCGGGAAGTGTCGCCAGCCCCTTGCGCAGGTAGACGAGGTTCACCCCGGCGTCGGGGCGGGACAGGCTGACGAAGCCGTCGGCGGACATGTCGACGGTGAAGCCGAAGTGCTCGGTGAGGAACGTCGCGGAGGCCTGCTCGTCCTCGACGTTCAGGGACAGCGCGGTGGCGGTGATCTGCATGGGCCCCTCTTCTCTGTACGGCGTACGGAGTGAACGCGCGAGCGTGTCGGTGGATTCCCGGCGTGGCCACCGGGCTCGTCCTGGGGCACCGGTCCGATCCCGGGCATCAGGTCGAGACGGGTGGCTGCCGATGGAGGGTCTGCAGGACGCCACGACGGGGGTCCGCAGGTTCCAGAGGAGCACGCATGCCCACGGCATCCGCTACGTCCGCTGCCGAGACCGCAGGGCGGTCGCGGAAGCGGTTCGCCGACCGCTCGGTCGCGACGAAGCTGGGTGCGCTCATCCTCACCTCCACGGTCACGGCCGGAGCCCTCCTCGCCGTCGGCCTGCAGGGCACCGCGGACGTCACGTCGCGCGCGGACGCCATCTACACCGAGAACCTCGTGCCCAGCGCCGCCCTCGGGCAGGTGCGCGCCGCGACCATGCAGGCTCAGCGCGACCTCGCCAACCTCGCCCTGGCCGCGGACCACACCGCCCGCGCCGACCTGCAGGACCGCCTGGCCGCCGACGACGACCGGATCGACGACCGGCTGGCCGACTTCCGCGACGCGACCACCACCGCCGCCCAGCGCAAGCAGGTCGCCGCCTTCGAGGCGTGGTGGAGCGCCTACCGCAGCACCCGGGACAACTTCCTGGTGCCGCTGGCCACCTCAGGCTCCGTCGAGGACCGCGCGGCGTTCCAGACCCTGTACCTGGGCAACGTCGCGATCCTGGCGAAGAACGCCGAGGCCGCCCTCGACGAGCTCGACGCGATGAGCCAGACCTCAGGGTCCGCCTCGCTGGTGGCCGCCCACCACAGCGCCGACCGCGCCCGCCTCGTGCAGGGCGCCGTGGCCACCGGCGGAGTGCTGCTGTCGGTCCTGCTCGCCGTCTGGATCACCCGGCTGGTCGTGCGCCCGCTGCGCCGCGTCGTCGACGTCCTGCACCGCGTCGCCGACGGCGACCTCACCGCACACGTCGACATCGACCAGCGCGACGAGGTCGGCGAGATGGCCGTGGCGCTCGGCACCGCGACCGACAGCATGCGCCGCACCGTCTCCGGCCTGGACGCCGACGCCTCGGCACTGGCCTCGGCGATCGAGCAGCTGCGCTCCAGCAGCCGGCTCATCGCCGACGGCGCGCAAGACGTCTCCGCCCGTGCGGCGACGGTCGCCCAGGCGGCCGGTCAGGTGAGCGTGAACGTCGGTGGCGCCGCGGCCGGCGCGGAGGAGATGGGGTCCTCCATCCGGGAGATCTCCACCAACGCCGCCCGGGCCGCCGAGGTTGCTGGCGACGCCGTCCGCATCGCCCACGAGACCGGCGACACCATGGCCCAGCTCGGCCGCTCCTCCGCCGAAATCGGCGACGTCGTCAAGACGATCACCTCCATCGCGGAGCAGACGAACCTGCTGGCCCTGAACGCCACCATCGAGGCCGCCCGCGCCGGGGACGCCGGCAAGGGCTTCGCCGTCGTGGCCGGCGAGGTCAAGGAACTGAGCTCGCAGACCGCCCGCGCCACCGAGGACATCGCCCGCCGCATCGACGCCATCCAGCGGGACGTGCAGGACGCGGTCGCGGCCATCGGCAGCATCGGCACGGTCGTCGCGGAGATCAGCGATTACCAGGGCACCATCGCCGCCGCCGTCGAGGAACAGGCCGCCACGACGCAGGAGATGGGACGCAGCGTCGCCGACGTCGCGACGGGGGCCGGCGAGATCGCCGCCACGATCGACACGGTGGCCGCGGCCGCCCGCTCCACGGGCCTGGGCGCGGCCGACTCCGACCGGGCCGTCAGCGACCTCGTCGAGATGAGCGCCCGCATGCGCTCCACCGTCGCGAACTTCAGCTACTGACCGGGGAACGAGAACGATGAAGCGCACCACCGCCGGCACCCGCCGCGTCCTGACCGCCGCCGCCGTCGCCGCCCTGACCCTCGGTCTGGGGGCGTGCGGCGGCGACCCGACCGCGGCCCCGGCCGAGGGACCGCACGTCGCCTTCCTCGTGCCGTCCACGTCGCTGCGCTCGCAGACCTACGACGTGCCCAACTTCACCGTCGCCCTGCAGGACCGCTGCCCGACGTGCGTCGTGGACGTGCGGACGGCCGAGGACCAGGCCACCCAGAACGCCCAGGGCCAGGAGGCCGTCCGGGACGGGGCCGCCGCTGTCGTGCTGGTGGCCATCGACGGCTCGCAGGCCGGTGACCTGGTCACCTCGGCCGACGCCGCCGACGTTCCCGTCGTGGCCTACGACCGTCTCGTCAAGGACGTCCCGCTGGACTACTACGTCTCCTTCGACGGCAACGCCGTGGGGACGCTGGGTGCGACGGCCCTCCTGGACTCGATCGGCTCCGACACCGCCGGCGGCGCGGTCGTCATGCTGCAGGGCGATCCGGCCGACAACAACGCCGGCCTCTTCGCCGCCGGCGCGCACTCGGTGCTCGACGGGAAGGTCGAGATCGCCGACGAGCGCTACGTCACCGGCTGGAGCGCGGCCCAGGCCGAGGTGGAGATGACCCAGGCGCTCGCCGCGCTCGGCGGCCGCCGTCTGCTGGGCGTCTACACCGCCTACGACGGCCTGGCCGCCGGCGCCCTGCAGGCCCTGACCAAGGCGGGCTACTCGGGTGTGCCCATCACCGGTCAGGACGCCGAGACCGCCGCCCTCCAGCGGATCCTGTCCGGAACCCAGACGATGACGGTGTTCAAGGACCTGCCCGCCCAGGCCCGCGCCACCGCGACTCTGGTCGCCGACGTGCTGGAGGGCAGGACGCCGGACACCACCGGGACGACCGACAACGGCAGCGGCGCTGTGCCCACGGTGCTGCTCCAGCCGCAGGCCGTCGGCAAGGCCGAGGTCTCCAGCAAGGTGCTGGCCGAGGGCTACACGACGGTCGACGCGCTCTGCGCCGGTGCGGCCAGCACGGTCTGCGCGCAGGCGGGCGTCGCCGGCTGAACCGGTGGCCGCCTGAGCGATGATCGGCGGGTGAGCCCCGACCGCCCCGACGCCGGCGACACGGCGCGCACGCTCGCGCTGCTGTGGCGGGATCCGGCCACGGTGCCGACCAGGGGTCCGCGCCGCACGCACGACCTCGACGGGGTCGTGCGTGCGGCCGTGGCGCTCGCCGACGAGCAGGGCCTGCCCGCGCTGACGGTGCGGCGGGTCGCCGAACGGCTCGGGATCTCGACGATGTCGCTGTACACCTACGTCGCCGACCGCGCCGAGCTCCTCGACCTCATGCTCGACGCCGTCCACCTCGAGGTGCCCCGGTCCGACACGACCGGCCGGCCGTGGCGGGACCGCCTCAGGATGGTTGCCCAAGACAACCGTCGGCTGTTCGAGCGGCACCCCTGGGCCGCTGAGGTCTCCCCCGTCCGCCCCTCCCTCGGCCCGGGCCAGACCGCGAAGTACGAGCACGAGCTCGCCGCCTTCGACGACACGGCGGTGGACGACGTCACCCGCGACGCCTGCCTGACCCACCTGCTCGTCTTCGTGCGCGCCTGCGCCCGCGACGCCGCCGACGCCCGCGCGATCGCCGCCGAGTCCGGCAGCGACGAGGAGTGGTGGGCGGCGGCCGCGCCCCTGCTCGAACGTCACCTCGACCCCGCCCGCTACCCGCGCGCCGTCCGCGTCGGCGCCGCCGCGGGGAAGGCCGCCGGCAGCGCCCACGACCCCGACCGCGCCTACGCCTTCGGCCTCGAGCGCCTCCTCGACGGTTTCGCCGTGCTGCTCGACGGATCGCGCTCATGATGAGGGTTCAACGTTCCGCTCGAACCGAGGAGCTCGCGTGAGCCCGAAGACCGTCCCCTTCGTCGTGGAAGCCCGCGGCGCGGGTGTCGCCCAGGACCTGACCGTCCCCGGCGAGAACCAGCACAGCTTCCAGGCCGACACCTACCCGTCCTTCGGCGGCCAGGACTCCGCACCCAGTCCCCTCAGCTACGCCCTCGGCGCACTGTCCTCGTGCAACCAGGTCACCGGCAGCATCGTCGCGAAGGACCTGGGCGTGCTGCTGGGCAGCTGGACCTTCCACGTCCAGGGCGACCTGAACCCCGCCGTCATCGGCGCGGGCGCGGAGGGCAACGCGAACTTCGACCGCGTCGCCGTGTCGGTGCGCGTCCAGACCGACGCCGACGACGAGACCTTCGCCCGGCTGCGCGATGAGACCGAACGCCGCTGCCCCGTGACCCAGCTGTTCAAGCGCAGCGGCCTGGAGTTCAGCAGCGACTGGGAACGGCTGCCGCTGGCCTGAGCGCCCGGCGACCGCACCTGTTCGGGGCGTGGCTCACGCCCCGAACAACCGCCGCCGCAGCTCCTCCGCGTGCCGCCGCACCGCCTCGGCCAGCTCGGCCCGCCGCGCCTCGTCCACGACGACCGCCTCGAACGTCACCGCCAGGCTCGTCACCGGCCAGCCGCTGCGGTCGGTCACCGCCACCGCCACCGACGCGAAGCCCGGCGTGATGTCGCCGTCCTCGGTCGCGTACCCCCGTGCCCGCGTCGCCACCAGCTCGGAGCGCAGCTGCGCGTACGTGTGCGTCGGACCGCCGCGGTGCGCGAACGCGGAGGCGTCGGGGAACAGCGCCCGCACCTGCTCGCGCGGCAGGGCCGCCAGCATCGCCCGACCGCTGGCCGTCAGGTGCGACGGCAGCCGGACCCCCACGTCCGTCACCAGGGCCGGCCGCCGGGGCGCACGCTCCTCCACGAGGTAGACGACCTCGCGCCCCACCAGCACCGCCAGGTGCGCGCTCTCCCCGATCCGGTCGACCAGCGTCGCGAGCACGGGGCGCCCCAGCCGCGTGACGGGTTCCTGCCGCACGTACCCCGAACTCAGCTCGAACGCGGCGATCCCGAGCCCGTACCGGCGCAGTTCGGGGAAGTGCAGGACGAAACCCTGCTCGGTCAGCTCGGCCAGCAACCGGTACACGCTCGAACGCGGCAGGCCCAGCGAGCGCGCCAGCGTCACCGCCGCGACCGGCCCCTGCTGGGCGGCCATGAACGACAGGATCCGCAACGCCGCCGAAACCGTCGGCGCGGGGTTCGAGGTCACCACCCGGTGAAGTGTCCAGCATCCTGGACAACGACGGTTCACCGGGCGCTGACCGGGGCACGGAACCGGTGTGGGATGGGCGACGTGAAGAACGTCCTGGTCTCGTCCGGCCCCCTCACCGTGGCCGACGTCGTCGCCGTCGCCCGCCACGGCGCGCGGGTCGAGCTCGACCCCGT
Source organism: Kineococcus deserti (assembly GCF_050871945.1). Classification (NCBI taxonomy): domain Bacteria; kingdom Bacillati; phylum Actinomycetota; class Actinomycetes; order Kineosporiales; family Kineosporiaceae; genus Kineococcus; species Kineococcus deserti. The sequence goes on from NZ_JBJLSI010000047.1 coordinate 9,349, forward strand.
GGCCCTCGCCGAGGTCGACGCATCCCGCGCCCGCATCCAGGCCCTCGCCGACGACGCCGAACCCCACTACGGCATCTCCACCGGGTTCGGCGCCCTGGCCACCCGGCTCGTTCCCGCGGACCAGCGCACCCAGTTGCAGCGCAGCCTGGTCCGCTCGCACGCCGCGGGATCCGGCCCCGAGGTCGAGACCGAGGTCGTCCGCGCCACGATGCTGCTGCGGCTGTCCACCCTCATGACCGGCCGCACCGGCGTCCGCGCCCGCACCGCGCAGGCGTACGCCGACCTGCTCAACGCCCAGCTCACCCCCGTCGTCACCGAGCACGGCTCGCTGGGCTGCTCCGGCGACCTCGCGCCGCTGGCGCACTGCGCCCTGGCCGTCATGGGCGAAGGCCCGGTGCGGAACGCCGCCGGCGAACTCCTCGACGCCCACCAGGCGCTGGAGGACCACGGGCTGGAACCCGTCGTCCTGGCCGAGAAGGAGGGGCTGGCCCTCATCAACGGCACCGACGGCATGCTCGGCCAGCTCGCCCTCGCCCTGGACACCCTCGACACGTTGTTCGCCACCGCCGACCTCGCCGCCGCGATGAGCGTCGAGGCCCTGCTGGGCACCGACGCGGTCTTCGCCGACGACCTGCAGCGACTGCGCCCCCAGGTCGGCCAGCGCGTCGCGGCGGGGAACATCCGCCGGGCGCTCGCGGGCTCGCCCGTCGTGGCCAGCCACAAGGGCCCGGAGTGCACCCGGGTGCAGGACGCGTACTCGCTGCGCTGCGCCCCGCAGGTCCACGGCGCCGGCCGCGACACCGCCGCCCACGCCCGTGCCGTGGCCGAGCGCGAACTCGCCGCCGCCGTCGACAACCCCGTCGTCACCCTCGACGGCCGGGTCGAGTCGAACGGGAACTTCCACGGCGCACCCGTCGCCTACGTCCTGGACTTCCTGGCCATCGCCGTCGCCGACCTGGCGAGCATCTCCGAACGGCGCACCGACCGGTTCCTGGACCCGGCCCGCAACCACGGCCTGCCGCCGTTCCTGGCCCACGACGCCGGCGTCGACTCCGGGCTGATGATCGCCCAGTACACCGCGGCCGGCATCGTCAGCGAACTCAAGCGCCTGGCCGTGCCCGCCTCGGTGGACTCGATCCCGAGTTCGGCCATGCAGGAGGACCACGTCTCGATGGGCTGGGCCGGGGCGCGCAAACTGCGCCGCGCCCTCGACGGCCTCACCCGGGTCCTGGCCATCGAGGTCCTCACCGCCGCCCGCGGGCTGGACCTGCGCGCACCCCTCGCACCCGGAGCCACCACGGGTGCGGTCCTGCGCACCGTGCGCCGGAGCGTGCCGGGCCCCGGGCCCGACCGCTTCCTCGCCCCCGAGATCGAGGCCGTCGTGGCCCTGGTCGCCTCGGGGGAGATCGTCTCCGCCGCCCGTTCCGTCACCGAAGTGCACTGAGGAGGAACCCGATGTCCGGTCCCCGCCCCGTCCGCGCCCACCGCGGCCGCGAACTGCACGCCAAGAGCTGGCAGACCGAGGCCCCGCTGCGGATGCTCATGAACAACCTCGACGCCGAGGTCGCCGAGCGCCCCGACGACCTCGTCGTCTACGGCGGCACGGGCCGAGCCGCCCGCAGCTGGGAGGCGTACGACGCGATCGTCCGCACCCTCCAGACCCTCAAGGACGACGAGACCCTGCTGGTCCAGTCCGGCAAACCGGTCGGGGTGTTCCGCACCCACGAGTGGGCCCCGCGCGTCCTCATCGCGAACTCCAACCTCGTCGGCGACTGGGCCACCTGGCCGGAGTTCCGCCGGCTGGAGTCGCTCGGCCTCACGATGTACGGCCAGATGACCGCGGGTTCCTGGATCTACATCGGCACCCAGGGCATCCTGCAGGGGACGTACGAGACCTTCGCGGCCGTCGCCGAGAAGAAGTTCGGCGGAACCCTCGCCGGCACGATCACCCTCACCGGCGGCGCCGGTGGCATGGGCGGCGCGCAGCCGCTGGCCGTGACGCTCAACGAAGGGGCCGTGATCGTCGTCGACGTCGACCGCACGCGGCTGCAGCGCCGCGTGGACCACCGGTACCTCGACGAACTGGCCACCGACCTCGACGACGCGCTGGAACGCGTGACGACGGCGCGCGACGAACGCCGCGGGCTCTCGGTGGGTCTGGTCGGCAACGCAGCGACGGTGTTCACCGAACTGCTGGAGCGGGGCGCCCCCATCGACATCGTCACCGACCAGACCTCGGCGCACGACCCGCTGAGCTACCTGCCCGAAGGCGTCCCGGTCGAGGAGTGGCACGAGCTCGCCGCGAAGGACCCGGAGGGTTTCACGCAGAGGTCGCGCGCCTCCATGGCCAAGCACGTCGAAGCCATGGTCGGGTTCCAGGACGCCGGCGCCGAGGTGTTCGACTACGGGAACTCGATCCGCGAGGAGGCCCGCCTCGGCGGCTACGACCGCGCCTTCGAGTTCCCCGGTTTCGTCCCGGCCTACATCCGCCCGCAGTTCGAGCAGGGCCGTGGCCCCTTCCGCTGGGCCGCGCTGTCCGGCGACCCGAAGGACATCGAACGCACCGACCGCGCGATCCTCGAACTGTTCCCGCACGACGACAAGCTCCGCCGCTGGATCACCGCGGCCGGGGAGAAGGTCCACTTCGAGGGCCTGCCCGCGCGCATCTGCTGGCTCGGGTACGGGGAACGCCACCTGGCGGGCCTGAAGTTCAACGAACTCGTCGCGAACGGCGAGATCTCCGCCCCGATCGTCATCGGCCGCGACCACCTCGACTCCGGATCGGTGGCCTCGCCGTACCGCGAGACCGAGGCCATGGCCGACGGTTCGGACGCCATCGCCGACTGGCCGCTGCTCAACGCCCTGCTGAACACCGCCTCCGGGGCGACGTGGGTCTCCCTGCACCACGGTGGCGGCGTCGGCATCGGCCGCTCGATCCACGCCGGCCAGGTCACGGTCGCCGACGGCACCGACCTGGCCGCGGCCAAGATCGAACGCGTCCTGACCAACGACCCCGGCACGGGCGTCGTGCGGCACGTCGACGCCGGGTACGAACGCGCGGCCGAGGTGGCGCGCGAACGCGGACTGCGGGTGCCGATGTGGGAACGGTGATCCACTGCCGGACCGCGTGGCTCGACGGCCGCGCGGTTCCCGACGTCCGGATCGCCACCGACGCCGGCCGCATCACCGGCGTCACCACCGGGCCGGCCGAACCGGGCGACGAACGTCTGAGCGGCCTGGTGTTCCCGGGGTTCGCCAACGCGCACTCGCACGCGTTCCACCGCGGCCTGCGGGGCCGCACCCACGGGAACGGCGGATCGTTCTGGACCTGGCGCACCGCCATGTACGCGCTGGCCGGCCGTCTCACCCCCGAGCACTACCGGGACCTCGCGACCGCCGCGTTCACCGAGATGGTGCTCGCGGGGTGGACGGCCGTGGGCGAGTTCCACTACGTCCACCACCGCCCCGACGGGACGCCGTACGACGACCCGAACGCGTTCGCCCTCGCGCTGCGCGACGCCGCGCGGACGGCCGGGATCCGGCTGGTCCTGCTCGACGCGCTGTACCTGACCTCCGCCCCCGGGGAGCCGCCGCTGCCCGAACAGCGCCGGTTCTCCGACGGGTCCGCGCAGGCCTGGGCCGCACGCGTCCGGCAGATCCCCACCGACGAGTTCTTCCGCGTCGGCGTCGCCGCCCACTCCGTCCGGGCGGTGGGCCCGGCCGACCTGTCCGTCGTCGCCGGGACGGCCTGGGACCTCGGCGTCCCGGTGCACGTGCACCTGTCCGAGCAACCCGCCGAGAACGAGGCCTGCCGGCGCACCTACGGCTGCACGCCGACGGAACTGCTCGACCGCGCCGGCGCGCTGAGCCCGGCGCTGACGGTCGTGCACGCCAGCCACGTCACCGGCGCCGACGTCGCCCTGCTCGGCGCGCGGCAGGCGTCCGTCGCGGCCTGCCCGACCACCGAGGCCGACCTCGGCGACGGGGTCGGCCGCCCCCGCGCGCTCGCCGACGCCGGGACGGTCCTCGCCCTGGGCACCGACCAGCACGCCGTCGTGGACCCGTTCCTGGAGGCCCGGGGACTGGAGGCCGCCGCCCGGCTGGGTTCGCTGGAGCGGGGGGTCTTCGCCCCGGCCGAACTCGTCGCCGCCCTCACCACGGGGGGACACCGCAGCCTCGGGCTCGAGGGTGGTTCGCTCGCCGTGGGCCAGCCCGCCGACCTCGTCGCCGTCCGCACCGACTCCGTCCGCACGGCCGGGTCGGACCCGGCGCAGGTCGTCCTGACCGCCACCGCGCAGGACGTCACCGACGTCGTCGTGGCGGGGGAGTTCCGCGTCCGGGGCGGCGAGCACCAGGCCGTTCCGGAAGCCCGTCTCGTCGAGATCCTCCGGAGCCTCGCGTGAGCACCCTCTACACGGGCATCGCCGAACTCACGACCAACGACCCCGAGTTCGCGGGGGACGACCTCCTCGCCCGGATCCCCGACGCCGCCCTCGTGGTCGAGGACGGCCGTGTCGCGTGGACCGGCCCCGCCGGCAGCGCACCCGCGGCCGACGAGCGCGTCGACGTCGGCGGCCGCGCCGTCCTGCCGGGCTGGGTCGACGCGCACTCCCACCTCGTCTTCGCCGGCGACCGCACCTCCGAGTTCGAGGCACGCATGGCCGGCAGGCCCTACGCCGCGGGCGGCATCGCCACGACCGTCGCCGCGACCCGGGCCGCCACCGACGACGAACTGCGCGCCGGGCTGCGCCGGCACGTCGAGGAGGCCCGCGCCCAGGGCACCACGACGCTCGAGACGAAGACCGGCTACGGCCTCACCCCGGAGCAGGAACTGCGCGCCGCGCGCCTGGCCGCCGAGTTCACCGACGAGGTCACCTGGCTCGGTGCCCACATCGTCGCCCCCGGCGTCGACCCGGGCGACTACCTGACCGAGCTCGTGGGTCCGCAGCTGGACGCCGTGCGGGGGCACGTCCGCTGGGCCGACGTGTTCTGCGAGACCGGCGCCTTCGACGAGGACCAGTCGCGGGCGGTCCTGCGGGCGGCGAGGGCCGCGGGTCTGGGGCTGCGCGTGCACGGCAACCAGCTCACGCAGGGCCCCGGCGTCCGCCTCGCCGTCGAGCTGGACGCGGCCAGCGTCGACCACTGCAACCACCTGAGCGGGGAGGACGTCGAGGCGCTGGCGAGCTCGGCCACCGTCGCGACGGTCCTGCCCGCGTGCGACCTGTCCACCCGCCAGCCGCTGGCCCCGGCGCGCAGGCTCCTCGACGCCGGCGCCCGCATCGCCATCGCCAGCAACTGCAACCCCGGTTCCAGCTACACGAGCTCGGTGGCGTTCTGCGTCGCGACGGCCGTCCTGCAGATGCACCTGACGGTCGCCGAGGCCGTGCACGCCGCGACGTTCGGCGGTGCGCAGGCCCTGCGCCGCACCGACGTCGGCCGCCTCACCGTCGGCGCCCGCGCCGACCTGCACGTCCTGGACGCGCCGTCGGTCACCCACCTCGCCTACCGCCCGGGCGTCCCCCTGACCCACGCCGTCCACCAGCCCCGGTGATCAAGGACTCGACCGCGGCGATCAAGGATTCGATCCCCACCCGGCCGGTCACCGGGCACCCTGGAGGAGCACCCACGAGCGGAGGGAGGGGCCGTGGCCCGTCGACGCGGCCGCAAGCGCAAGGCCGTCCGGGAGACGTTCGAGTCCGCCGACGTCCTGGGCACGCTGTGGGAGGTCGTCACACTCCCGTTCCGGGTGGTGTGGGCGATCGTCCGGGTCTTCGACTGACGGCGGTGTGCACGGTCGGCCGCTGGGCGGATGGGAGGATCGGGGGGTGCAGACCGCCCCCGCCTTCGGCCTCCTCCTCGACGTCGACGGCCCGATCGCCAGCCCGGTGACCCGCTCCATCAGCGCCCCCGGCCTGCTGGACAGCCTCCTGGAGCTGCTGGCCGCCGGGATCCCGGTGGTCTTCAACACGGGCCGCTCCGACGAGTTCCTGCGCGAGCAGGTCGTCGGCCCGGTCCTCGCCGCGGGCCTGCCGGCGGCCGCGCGGCTGCACGCGGTGTGCGAGAAGGGCGCCGTGACCTTCAGCGTCACCGCGCAGGGCATGGGCCCCGTCGAGGTCGACCAGGCCGTCGCCGTCCCGCAGCCCGCCGTCGAACGCCTCGAGGCCCTGGCCCGTGAGCACTTCGGCGACGTCCTGTTCGTCGACGCCGGCAAGCGCGCCATGGTCTCCCTCGAGCAGCGCCTGGACGTCGACTCCGCGACCTACCTGGCCCGCCAGCCCGAGTACGAGAAGGCCGCCCTGGCCGTCTTCGCCGACCTCGACCTCGGCGTCACCTGGAAGGGCGTGGACCAGGCCGACTCGGCCGGCCGCGTCGACTGGCGCATCGACCCCACGATCATCTCCACCGACATCGAGTCGGTGCTGCTCGGCAAGGACCGTGGCGCCGAGATGGCGTTGCGCCTGCTGGCCACCGACGGCCCGATGCCGCTGGCCTGGCGCACGGTCGGCGACTCGCGCACCGACTACGCCATGGCCGACTGGCTGCACGCCCAGGGTCACGTCGTCGCCCACGTCGACGTCCGCCCCGCCGACGGCGTCCCGGCCACCCCGTACCCCGTGCTCGAACCCCGCCGCACCGTCCACGACGAGGCCGGCGCGGCCTGGCTGGCCCGGCTGGTGGCCGTCGTGCGGGGCGAGGCGGCCGACGACGCGGGCTTCGACGACTCCCACGTAGGCTCCTGACCCGTGGCCGACGAGACGATCGACACCCGCACCGACCCCCGGATCGACACCCAGTACGAGGACCTGCTGCGCCACGTCCTCGCGCACGGCACCCCCAAGTCCGACCGCACCGGCACGGGCACCCGCAGCGTCTTCGGCCACCAGATGCGCTACGACCTGTCCGCCGGTTTCCCGCTGGTGACGACCAAGAGGGTGCACTTCAAGTCGGTCGCCCTGGAGCTGCTGTGGTTCCTGCGCGGCGACGGCAACGCCCGCTGGCTGCAGGAGCGCGGCGTGAGCATCTGGGACGAGTGGGCCGACGAGAACGGCGACCTCGGCCCCGTCTACGGCGTCCAGTGGCGGTCCTGGCCGACGCCCGACGGCCGGCACGTCGACCAGGTCAGCGAGGTCCTGCACACGCTGCGGACCAACCCCGACTCGCGCCGGATGCTCGTCTCGGCCTGGAACGTCGCCGAGCTCGACAAGATGGCGCTGGCCCCCTGCCACGCGCTGTTCCAGTTCCACGTCGCCGACGGCAAGCTGTCCTGCCAGCTGTACCAGCGCTCGGCCGACCTGTTCCTCGGCGTTCCCTTCAACATCGCCAGCTACGCCCTGCTGACGATGCTGGTGGCCGCCGAGGTCGGCCTGGAACCCGGCGACTTCATCTGGACCGGCGGCGACTGCCACATCTACGACAACCACGTCGAGCAGGTCACCGAGCAGCTCTCGCGCGCTCCGTACCCGTTCCCGCAGCTGCAGATCCGGCCGAAGGGGCTCTTCGAGCACGAGTTCTCCGACTTCGAGCTGGTGGGCTACCGGCACCACCCGGCGATCAAGGCGCCCGTCGCGGTCTGATGATCGGACTCGTCTGGGCGCAGTCGGCCAACGGCGTCATCGGCCTCGACGGCCGGATCCCGTGGCGGATCCCCGAGGACATGGCCCACTTCGCCGAGCTCACCGGGGGCGGCACGGTCGTCATGGGCCGCGCGACCTGGGAGTCGCTGCCGCCGAAGTTCCGCCCGCTGCCCGGTCGGCGCAACCTGGTGCTGTCGCGCAACCCCGCGTTCGACGCCCCGGGGGCGGAGGTGGTCGCCGACCTCGAGGCCGCGTTGCAGGGTCCCGGGGACGTCTGGGTCATCGGCGGGCACGCCGTCTACCAGGCCGCACTGGCCCACGCCGACGAGCTCGTCGTCACCGAGGTCGACCTCGTCGTCGACGGTGACACCCGTGCGCCCCGGGTCGGCCCGGAGTGGCAGCGCACCGCGGTGGGGGAGTGGCGCACGTCGACCGGGGGCCCGCGCTTCCGCATCGGCACCTGGCACCGCAGGCCGTGATCCTCTTTCGCGACAGCGGATTCCGTGGCACCGTGAGGCATCGAGCCCCCTGAGGGGCTCCCTGCCGGAGGAGGCACGCATGACCCTCTTCGTCTCGCTCGTGGTGATCCTGCTGGTCGCGGCCGTCGTCGGTCGCGTGTGCGCCAAGTCCCGGCCCGGAGACCGCCACGGCTCCTCCGACTCCAGCTGGCCCGCCGTCTTCGGCGGCGAGTTCGGCCGCACCGTCGAACTGCCCGACACCGGACACCACTCCGGCTGGGGGCACGCCCACAGCCACAGCCACAGCCACGACGGTGGCGGCTGGGGCGGCGACTCCAGCGGCGGCGGTGGCGGCGACTGACCCGACCCGCACGTCGTCCACCGTGGGTGCGGGCCCGTTCGGGTGATCCCGGAACACGGCACCGCAGCGGCCGGTTGCCGAGGTCGTGAAGGTGGAGATCTGGTCCGACGTCGTCTGCCCCTGGTGCTACATCGGCAAACGCCGCTTCGAGAGCGCACTGCGCCGGTTCGAGCACGCGGCCGACGTCGAGGTGGAGTGGAAGTCGTTCGAGCTCGACCCGACGGCGGTGACGGTGCACGAGCGGGCCGACGGCCCCAGCGACGCGCACACCCGCAGGCTCGCCGCGAAGTTCGGCCGGCCGGTGGCCGAGGTGCAGCAGGTGGTCGACCACGTCGACGCGACGGCCGCGGCCGAGGGGTTGGAGTTCCACCAGGACGTCTCGGTCCCGGCGAACACCGTCAAGGCTCACCAGCTCATCCACCTCGCGGGTGAGCGGGGCGTGCAGGACGCCGTGGAGGAACGTCTGCTGCGCGCGCACTTCACCGAGGGTGAACCGGTCGGCGACGAGGAGACCCTCGTCCGCCTGGTCGCCGAGGCCGGGCTCGACGCCGACGAGGCGCGCGCCGTGCTGGCGCAGGACCGCTACCTCGACGCCGTCCGCGCCGACGTGGCCGAGGCCGCCGCCCTCGGCGCCCGCGGGGTCCCGTTCTTCGTGGTGGACCGCAGGTACGGCGTCTCCGGCGCGCAGCCGGCCGAGCAGTTCCTGCAGGTCCTGCAGCGCGCCTGGGCCGAGTCGCGCCCGCTCACCCTCGTCGGTGAGGGCGCGGACGGCGCCTGCGGCCCGGACGGCTGCGCGATCTGACGCACGGGTGGGTCAGCGCCGGACGACGGGGCGGATCCCGGCCGCCTCAGGCGACGTCGACCCCGAAGTCCTGCGCGATCCCGAGCAGCCCGTTGGCGTACCCCTGCCCGACGGCGCGGAACTTCCACTCGCCGTTGTAGCGGTAGACCTCGCCGAACACCATGGCCGTCTCGGTCGAGGCGTCCTCGGACAGGTCGTAGCGCACGACCTCGCTGCCGTCGGCGCGGTTCACCAGGCGGATGAACGCGTTGACGACCTGGCCGAAGCTCTGCCGTCGTGCCTGGGCGTCGTGGATGGAGACGGCGAAGACGATCTTCTCGCACTGCGGCGGGACGGCGGTGAGGTCGACCTCGATGACCTCGTCGTCGCCCTCACCCTCGCCGGTCCGGTTGTCCCCGGTGTGCCGCACCGAACCCTCGGGGCTGGCCAGCTGGTTGTAGAAGACGAAGTGCCCGTCCGAGAGCACCTTCCCGCCGGCTCCCAGCATCAGGGCGCTGGCGTCGAGGTCGAAGTCCAGGCCGGTGGTCGTCCGCACGTCCCAGCCGAGCCCGACCTGGGCCTCGGTGAGGTCCGGCGCCACCTTGGCCAGCGAGACGTTTCCACCCTTGGCGAGAGTCACACCCATGGGCCGAACCTAGCCGAGCTCGCTGGAGGTCGCCTGAGCGGCGGCTGGTGCCACGAGTCGTTCCACCAGCAGTTCCACGAGCACCTCGACCGACGGCGCGGGCAGTCCGAACAGCGCCCGCAGGTAGATCGGCGCGACCAGGTGGTCCAGCACGCGGGTGGCGCTCGGTGCCTGCTCGCCGCGGGCCGCGGCCGCCGCGAGGATCGCCTCGGCCTGCGAGCTGCGGCCCGTCAGGCACGCCGAGCAGGCGGAGTCCGGAGCAGCAGGGGCGCTGGAGCCGGCGCGCAGCGCCGGAGGATCGGCGGGACCCGCGGCGACGGCGGCCCGCAGCAGCGCCAGCTCCTCCGGCCGGGCCGCCTCGTCCACCAGGGCCGAACCCCAGGCCCGCAGGTCGCCGGCCAGCGAGCCGGTGCCGGGAACGGCGGCGCTGGTGCCGAACCGCACGAGTGCGGCGTCGGCCAGCAGCCCGTTCACGTCGCCCCAGCGCCGGTACACGCTCGTCGCGTTGACACCCGCGCGGGCGGCGACCTGCGGGACCGTCACGGGTTCGCCCTCGGCCAGCAGTTCCACCACGGCGCGGTGCACCGCCTCGGTGACCTTGGCGCTGCGTCCTCCCGGACGCGCCATCGTCGGCGTCATGGTGGCACCTTAACGCAGTGGGCGTTGCGTTAGTGGCCACCAGGAGGTAGTTTCCTGGAGCCACCTCCCCGAGTTCCAGGAGCGCCGTTGTCCCCCCGCAGAGCCGGCCACCGCACGGGTTTCACCCTCGTCACCCTGACTCTGGGACTCCTCGTCGCCGCCAGCGCCGCCCCGTCCCCGATCTTCCCCGTCTACCAGGAGCTGTGGGGCATCGGGCCGGCGGCCGTGACGGTCGTCTTCGCCGTCTACGCCGCGGTCCTGCTCGTCGCGCTGCTGACGGTGGGTTCGCTGTCGGACCACCTCGGCCGGCGCCGCGTCGTCCTGGTCGCCGTCGCCGGCGTCGCGGCCTCGATGGTGCTGTTCAGCCAGGCCGACACCGTCACCGCCCTCGTCGTGGGCCGTGCGCTGCAGGGCTTCTCGACGGGTACCGCGATCGGCGCGCTCGGCGCGTGGCTGCTCGACCTCGCCGGCCCGACGCGCGGGCCGCTGGCGCAGCTGGTCAACGGGGCGGCACCCCCGGTCGGGCTGATGGCCGGTGGGCTCGGGTCCGGGCTGCTCGTCCAGTTCGCCCCGGCGCCCACCGAACTGCCCTACCTCGTGCTGGCCGTGCTCATGGCGGCCGCCTTCGTCGCCGTCCTGGTCACGCCCGACCCCGCCGACCGGGTGCCCGGTGCGCTCGCCTCGCTCAAACCCGTCGTGCACCTGCCCGCGGCCTCCCGCACCGCCTTCACGACCTACCTGCCGGGATTCCTCGGCAGCTGGGGGCTGGGCGGGCTGTGCCTGGGGCTCGGGCCCTCGGTGGTCGCCGGGGTGCTGGGGCTGCCGAACCACGTCGTCGGCGGCCTCGTCGTGGCGGCCGTCGCCGGGGTGGGCGCCGTGACCGGCGTCCTGACGCGCCGTCAGGCCCCCGGCCGCGTCATCGCCCTCGGCATGGCGGCCCTGGTCGCCGGCCCGCTGGTCCTGGTGCTGGGTCTGGCGCTGACCTCCACCGCGGTCTTCTTCGGCGGTGCCCTCGTCTCCGGCGTCGGCTTCGGCGCCGGGTTCCAGGGCGCGCTGCGCGGGGTGCTGGTCACCGCCCCCGCCCACGAACGCGCCGGCGTGCTGTCCGCGGTCTACGTCGTCAGCTACCTCGCCTTCGGCGTGCCGGCCGTCGTCGCCGGTTTCCTCGCCCCGCACGTCGGGCTGCGGGAGGTGGTCGACGGGTACGCGGCCCTGGTCGTGCTGGCCGGGATCGCCGGGCTGGTGCTCGTCGCGCGGGCCCGCCGGACGGCGCCCGCACCCGTCCCGCCCCAGCGCTGCCCCGTCGTCCCCGTCGTCCCGGCGGTCCCGGTCGAGGACAACGCCTGAGGTCAAGGCGCGGACCCCTCGTGCCGATCACCACGGCGTGACCTTCCGCACCGGTCAGCACATCGCCTTCAGCGGCCACTTCCTGTCCCCGCGATCGGAACTGGCCGCCCGCGCCCAGCGGGCCGGACTGCACGTCGAGTCCGCCGTCACCGACCGCACCGACGTGCTGGTCGCCAACGACGCGGGGTCCGGTTCGCCCAGCGTCCGGGCCGCGATCGCCCGCGGGATCCCGCTGGTCGACGAGTACTCCTTCGAGGCCTCCCTCGGCCTGACGACCGTCTGACCCGGTGCCCCGGGCAGACGTCCGGGACCCGGAAGTGGTTCCCTTCCCCGAGCAGCCCGCACGGGCGCCAGGGAGAGGAAGTTGCATGTCGGTCGACGAACCAGGGACCTCGGGGCGGGACTTCTCGCACGAGGACGGTGGCCTGCACAAGGGCCTGAAGAACCGCCAGCTGCAGATGATCGCCATCGGTGGCGCCATCGGCACCGGCTTGTTCCTGGGCGCCGGGGGACGGCTGGCCACCGCCGGGCCGGGGCTGTTCATCGTCTACGCCGTCTGCGGCTTCTTCGTCTTCCTCATGCTCCGCGCGCTCGGCGAGCTCGTCCTGCACCGGCCCTCCTCCGGCTCCTTCGTCTCCTACGCCCGTGAGTTCTACGGCGAGAAGGCCGCCTTCGTCGCGGGCTGGATGTACTGGTTCAACTGGGCGATGACGGCGATCGTCGACATCACCGCCATCGCCCTCTACCTGCACTACTGGGACGCCTTCAGCGCCGCCCCGCAGTGGCTGCTGGCGCTGCTCGCGCTCGTCGTCGTCCTCGGGCTGAACCTCGTCTCGGTGAAGATCTTCGGCGAGATGGAGTTCTGGTTCGCCCTCATCAAGGTGATCGCCCTGACGGCGTTCCTCGTCATCGGCGTCGTCTTCCTGGCCGGCCGCTTCCCCGTCGACGGTCAGACCACGGGCCTGAGCGTCGTCAGCGACAACGGCGGCTGGTTCCCCGTCGGCGCCGTCCCGCTCGTCGTGGTGATCTCCGGCGTGGTCTTCGCCTACGCGGCCGTCGAGCTCGTCGGAACGGCGGCGGGGGAGACCGAGAACCCCGAGAAGATCATGCCGCGGGCCATCAACACCGTGATCGTCCGCATCGTCGTCTTCTACTGCGGCTCCCTCGTCCTGCTCGCGCTGCTGCTGCCGTTCACGGCCTACTCGGCCGACGAGAGCCCCTTCGTCACCTTCTTCAGCGCCCTGGGGGTCCCCGGCGCCGGCGACGTCATGAACTTCGTCGTCCTCACCTCGGCGCTGTCCAGCCTCAACGCAGGCCTGTACTCCACCGGCCGCATCGTCCGCTCCATGGCCCTCAACGGGTCGGCCCCGCAGTTCGCGGCCAAGCTCAACTCCGGCGGCGTCCCCTTCGGCGGCATCGCCATCACCGGCGTCGTGGCCGTCCTCGGCGTCGTCCTGAACTACCTCGCGCCCGGCCGGGCCTTCGAGATCGTCCTCAACGCCTCCGCGCTGGGCATCATCGCCAGCTGGGGCACCATCGTGCTGTGCCAGCTGCGGCTGCACGCCTGGGCGAAGAAGGGGATCGTCCAGCGCCCCGCCTACCGGTTGTTCGGTGCGCCGTACACGGGCTACCTGGTGCTCGCGTTCCTCGTGGCCGTCCTGGCGATCATGGCCTACGACGAGTCCAGCCGGCCCACCGTCCTGGCCCTCGGCGTCATCGTCCCGCTGCTGGTCCTCGGCTGGTTCACCGTCCGTGGACGCGTCATGGCGGCCGCCGAGGAGCGCAACGGCTACACGGGCGAGTTCCCGGTCAAGGCCAACCGCCCCGTCGACGGGCAGGACTGAGCCGGCGCGCGGTGACCTCACGCCCGGTGATCGCGCGCGATGTCACCGCGTGGTCCGCCGCGAATGCGCGCGATGTCACCCCGCACCCGGTGATCGCGCGCGAGGTCACCGCGCGCCGGGCAGCCCCCGCACAGCGCGCCCACCGCCGGGGCCCAGCACCGGGCAGGACGCTGCTGCCGCTCGAGCCCTAGGGTGGGAGGGACGTCGGCGTCCTGCCGCGTCCTGCCCCGCCCGGCGTTGTGCGGTGCACCGCAACGACGCACCCCGGGGACCAGCTGCGCATGTCCGCGCTCCGCACCGAAACGCCCACCACCACCCGATCGACGTTCGGCCTCGTCGTCCTGCTCGGCGCCATGGCCGCTCTCGGCGCCGTGACCATCGACCTCTACCTGCCCTCGCTGCCCGAGGTCGCCGAGGACCTCGGCACCACCCACGCGCGCACCCAGCTGACCATCACCGGCGTCCTGGTGGGTTCGGCGATCGGCCAGCTCGTCGTCGGGCCCCTGTCGGACGCCTTCGGTCGCCGCAAACCCGCCGCGGTCGGCTTCGTCGTCTACGTCGTCGCCTGCCTGCTGTGCACCATCGCCCCGAACCTGCCCACCCTCGTCGCGTTCCGCGTCCTGTCCGGGGTGGGCGCCTCGGCCGGTGCCGTCATCGGCATGGCCGTCATCCGCGACCTGTTCACCGGCCCCGCCGCCGCCCGGCTGCAGTCCCGGCTCGTCCTGGTCATCGGCGTCGCGCCGCTGTTCGCCCCCACCGTCGGCGGCGCCATCGCGGAGCACACCGGCTGGCGGCCCGTCCTCGGGCTGCTCGTCCTGGCCGGCCTCGGCGTGCTCGTCGCCGTCTGGCGGTCCCTGCCGGAGACCCGCAGGGAGCTGTGCGACAGCGCCGCCCAGGCCCGCGCCGAGACGCGAGCGGCGCCCGTCGTGCCCGAGCGCCGCCGCCGCGTCCTGCGCACCTTCGCCGGCTACGGCCAGCTCGTGCGGGACGGACGCTTCCTGGCGCTCGCGGCCATGCCGGGGCTCGCGCTGGCGACGATCATGTCCTACGTCTCGACGTCGGTCTTCGTGCTGCAGGACGGCTTCGGCCTGACCGGTACGGGTTTCGCGGTGTTCTTCGCCCTCAACGGCACCGCCCTGATCGGCGGGACCCAGCTCAACGCCGCCCTCGTCGAGCGCTTCGGGTCGGCCCGCCTGCTGCGCGTCGGGGTGCTCACCGCCGTGGTGTTCGGGGTCGTGCTCGCCGTGGTGCTGATGTCGGGTACCGACCAGCTGGTGCTGTTCGCCGTTCCGCTGTACCTGCTGCTGCTCAGCCTGGGCCTGATCATGCCCAACGCCGTGACGCTGGCCCTGGAGCCCTACGGCGACAGCGCCGGCGCCGCGGCGGCCCTGGTCACGGCCCTGCAGTCCGGGGTGGGTGGCCTGGTCGGTGTCCTGGTCGGTGTCCTGGGCGGCGACGCGCACGCCATGGGCTACGTCGTCCTGGGCGCCGTCCTGATCAACGTGGTGCTCCTGCTCTCGGTCTGGCGCACGATCCGCCCTAGGGTGCATGCATGAGCTCGATCACGGACGCCCAGCCCGCGGGCAGCGACATCGATCCCTCGGTGCGCCCCCAGGACGACCTCTTCCGGCACGTGAACGGCCGGTGGCTCGCGACCACCGAGATCCCCGCCGACCGCGCCGTCGACGGTGCGTTCATCCGGCTGCGGGACCAGTCCGAGGCCGAGTGCCACACCATCGTGGAGGCGGCGGCCGCCGCGGCCGCGAGCGGTGAAGCACCGGCGGGCAGCGTCCGGCAGAAGATCGGCGACCTGTACGCCAGCTTCATGGACACCGACCGCATCGAGGCGCTCGGCGCGACGCCGCTGGACCCCGAGCTCGCGGCCGTCGACGCCATCACCGACCACGCCGGCCTGGTCCGCCAGCTCGGCGCCTTCGAGCGTTCCGGGGTCGGCGGCCCGTTCGCCTACTGGGTGGACACGGACAACGCCAAGTCCGACGAGTACGTCGTCTACCTCACGCAGTCGGGCCTCGGCCTGCCCGACGAGTCCTACTACCGCGAGGAGCAGTACGCGCCGATCCGTGAGGCCTACCGGGCCCACGTCGAGCGCATCCTCACCCTCGGCCACCGTCCCGACCCGGCCGGTGCCGCGCAGCGCATCGTCGAGCTCGAGACGGCGATCGCGGCCCACCACTGGGACCGGGTGAAGAACCGCGACGCCAACGCGACCTACAACAAGGTCGACCGCGCCGGCTTGGACGCCCTGCTGCCGGGCATCGACCTGGGCAGCTGGATCGCGGCGGCCGAGCTGCCCGAGAGCGCCTTCGCGCAGGTCGTGGTCCGCCAGCCCAGCTACCTGCAGGGGCTGGCCGAGGTCCTGCTCGGCACACCCGTCGAGATCTGGCGCGAGTGGCTCGGCTGGCGCGTCCTGCACCAGGGCGCGGCGTTCCTGTCCGCCGACTTCGTCGACGAGAACTTCGCCTTCTACGGTACGACGCTGACCGGCGCCCCGCAGCTGCGCGAGCGCTGGAAGCGCGGGGTGGGGCTCGTGGAGGGCAGCCTCGGCGAGGCCCTCGGCGAGCTCTACGTCGCCGAGCACTTCCCGCCCGCCGCCAAGGCGCGGATGGAGGAGCTGGTCGCCAACCTCGTCGAGGCCTACCGCCAGGACATCGAGGCCCTGGACTGGATGACGCGCGAGACCAAGGACCGCGCGCTGGAGAAGCTGTCGCAGTTCACGCCCAAGATCGGCCATCCCGACCAGTGGCGTGACTACTCGAAGCTGACGATCGAGCGCGACGACCTGCTCGGCAACGTCCGGCGCGCCTTCGCCTTCGAGGTCGAGCGCGAGCTGGCCAAGCTGGGCGGCCCCGTGGACCGCAGCGAGTGGTTCATGACCCCGCAGACGGTCAACGCCTACTACAACCCGGGCATGAACGAGATCGTCTTCCCCGCGGCGATCCTGCGCCCGCCGTTCTTCTCCCTGGAGGCCGACGACGCCGAGAACTACGGCGGCATCGGCGCGGTCATCGGCCACGAGATCGGCCACGGCTTCGACGACCAGGGCTCGAAGTACGACGGCCTGGGCAACCTCAACGACTGGTGGACCGACGCCGACCGCGCCGAGTTCGGCAAGCGCACCCAGGCGCTCATCGACCAGTACGACGCCCTGGAGCCGCCGGAGACCCCGGGCAAGAAGGTCAACGGCTCGCTCACGGTGGGCGAGAACATCGGCGACCTCGGCGGGCTGACCATCGCGCACAAGGCCTATGAGATCGCCCTCGACGGAGCCGAGGCGCCCGTCGTGGACGGGCTGACCGGCAGCCAGCGGTTGTTCTTCGGGTGGGCGAAGGTGTGGTGCGGCAAGGTCCGCCCGGCCGAGGTCGAGCGCCGGCTGGCCATCGACCCGCACTCCCCGCCGGAGTTCCGCTGCAACGCGGTGGTGCGCAACCTCGTCGAGTTCCACGACGCCTTCGGCACCCGGCCCGGTGACGGCCTGTGGCTCGACCCGGCCGAGCGCGTGCGCATCTGGTAGCTCACTCCGCGAGCGCCACGCGGTCGCGCCCGCCCCCCTTGGCCTCGTAGAGGGCGCGGTCGGCCGCGAGCAGGAGCTCGTCGGGGCTCGTGCCGTGGTCCGGGCTCGTCGCGACGCCGGCGCTGATGGTGATGCGCAGGTCCGCGGCGGCGACCCGGACGTGGGCGCACGCGGCTCTCAGGTCCTCGGCGCGGACGCGGGCGGCCGCCGCGTCGAGGTGCGGCAGCAGGACGACGAACTCCTCGCCGCCGTACCGGACGAGGTCCTCCGGCCGGGCGTGCTGGCCCAGCGCCCGCGCGACCGCGACGAGGACGTCGTCCCCGACGGCGTGGCCGTAGGTGTCGTTGATGACCTTGAAGTGGTCGACGTCGAGCAGCACCAGCGACAGGGGCCGCCCGGCCGCGGCCGACTCGGCCAGGCGCGCGGTGAGGTCGTCGACGAAGCGGCGGCGGTTGCGCAGGCCCGTCAGCGGGTCGCGCACCGCTTCCTCGGCGAGGTCGGCGCGCAGCTTCTCGATGGTCTGCACGTGGGACCGGAGCTGCTCGTTGGCCTGCTCCAGAGCCCGCTGCTGGTCCAGGACGGCGGTGACGTCGCGGACCACGACGACGCGCCCCAGCACCTGGCCGCGGTGGTCGCGGATCCAGCGGCTGCGGACGTCGAAGCTGCGGCCGTCGCCCAGGCACAGGACGGTGGTCACCTCCCCGGCACCCATGGCCTGCGCCACGGTCGGCAGGAGCTGCTCCACCGGACGGCCGACGGCTTCCCGGACCGGTTCCCCGCCGGGCGTGCCGAGCTCGCCGAGCAGGTTCCGGCCGGCGGCGTTCAGGTCGACCACCCGGCCGGTCGCATCGACGACGAACAGGCAGTCGGACATGGTGTCGACCACGAGGCTGCGCGCGACGGGCACCAGCCGCAGCAGGTCCTGCGCCAGGACCGCGTAGGCGAAGACGATGCCGCTGACGACGAAGGCGGGTGGCGTGATGTCCACCGGCAGCACGCTGGCCGGGGAGGTGATGCTCACCGCGTTGGCGAGCACGGGGATCCCCACCCCGACGAGCATGGTCGTGGCCTGCCGGCGGACGATGCCGCTGGAGACGGACCGCAGCCGCAGCACGTCGCGGAAGCTGCTGGCGATGACGACGTAGCTGTAGAGGGAGTGCAGCCAGAACATGGGCCCGTGCGTGCTGTCCCGCATCGGCGGATCACCGACGTAGACCACCGTCTGGTGGAACCAGTGCATCCAGGGGTCGGCGGCGATGACGGCCAGCAGCAGCACCGGCTCCACGAGCAGCAGCGCCGTCCGGGTGCGCCGCGAGGGACGGCCCGTCGCGGCGTCGAAGAACAGCCGGAAGCAGGCGACCGTCGTCCCGACCCCGGCGAACTCGACGAAGACCATCGCGTCCTGGACGGCGGGCGGGGCGCCCGCCCCCATGACGGCCACCGCGCCGGCCCACAGGCCCGACCCGAACAGCCCGACCGCGAGCGGGACGGCCGCGGGGGTCTGCGCCCGCGAGCGCCAGGCCAGCACGGCGACGGCGACGGCGAGCAGCGCGGAGACGGCCGCGACCACTGCCAGCGTCGACACCCTGCCCAGTCCTCCTTCACCCGCTCCTGTGGAAGCTTGTCAGAGTGATCGGCAGCCGGCCCCCCGCGGCGGAGGGGCCGAGCGGGTGGTGGTGCCGGAACTCAGCGGCCCGGTGGGTTCAGCGGAAGGCGCGGGTGCAGCAGGTGCGCGACCAGTGCCGTCCAGCCCGTCTGGTGGGTGGCGCCGAGCCCTTCGCCGGTGTCTCCGTCGAAGTACTCGTTGAAGGTGATGTGCTCTCGCCACAGCGGGTCGTCCGTCGCCTCGATGCGCTCCCCGTCGGCGGGCCGGCGGCCCTGCACGGGGCGGAACAGCGAGACCAGGCTCTCGTCGATGAGGTCGGCGCCCTGCACGAGGTTGATCCGCTTGCCCGACCCCCTCGGCACCTCGATCGTCAGGTCGTCACCGAAGAACCGGCCCAGTGTGCGCAGCTTGTCCGCCAGCAGGACGTTGACGGGGAACCAGATCGGCCCGCGCCAGTTCGAGTTCCCGCCGAACAGGGCGGTGCGGGACTCCCCGGGTTCGTAGACGACGGACGAGCTCTGGCCTTCCACGGAGGTCCAGATCTCCTCCTTGACCGCGGCCGACAACGACCGGATGCCGTACGCGGAGAGGAACTGCTCGGAGTCGAACATCCGCTCCAGCAGCCGCACGAGCCGCGGCTTGTCGACCAGCGACAGCAGCATCTGCCGGCCCTCGGGCGTCGAGCGGGTCAGCAGCGGCAGCGTGAGGTCGGGCCGCCGCTTCTGCAGCCACCGCAGCCGCGCGGTCAGGTCGGGGGTCTCCTCGGCGATCCACGCCGGCACGTCCGTGGCGCCCAGGATCGGCAGCAGCCCCACCATCGACGGCACCCGCATCGGCTCGGCCGTGCCGTCGGGGTGCAGCAGGACGTCGTAGAAGAAACCGTCCTCCTCGTCCCACAGCGACACGTCGTGCGAGCCGAAGGAGGTCATGGCCTGGGCGATGGACAGGAAGTGCTCCAGGAACTTCGTCGCGGCGTCCTCCCAGGCCGGGTCGTGCCGCGACAGCTCCAGGGCGATCTTGAACATCTGCTGGCAGTAGAAGGCCATCCAGCTGGTGGCGTCGGACTGCTCCAGCCGGTACCCGGGGGGGAGTTCGGCGCTGCGGTCGAACAGTCCGATGTTGTCCATCCCGAGGAAGCCGCCCTCGAAGAGGTTGGATCCGCTGGAGTCCTTGCGGTTGACCCACCAGGAGAAGTTCAGCAGCAGCTTGGTGAAGACGCGGACCAGGAAGCTCTGGTCCCGGTAGCCGTCCAGCCGGTAGACGTGCCAGGCCGCCCAGGCGTGCACGGGCGGGTTGACGTCGCCGAAGGCCCACTCGTAGGCGGGCAGCTGCCCGTTGGGGTGCATGGACCACTCGCGGCACATGAGGACGAGTTGCTCCTTGGCGAACTCCGGGTCCACGTGCGCCAGCGGGATGGCGTGGAAGGCCAGGTCCCAGGCGGCGAACCAGGGGTACTCCCACTCGTCGGGCATCGAGATGACGTCGGCCAGCGACAGGTGCGACCAGCTGGTGTTGCGCGCGCCGCGCCGTTGGCGTGACTCCGGTGCCGGCTCGGTCTCGGGGTCGCCGGACAGCCACTGCCGCACGTCGTAGCGGTAGAGCTGCTTGGTCCACAGCAACCCGGCGTAGGCGCGGCGGGCGATGTGCCGGTCGGACTCGCTCAGGCCCTCGTGGATGACGGAGTCGTAGAACTCGTCGGCCTCGGCCTCGCGGTCGGCCAGGACCGCGTCGAACCCGCTGCCGAAGGTGTCCCGGCCCGGGGCGCGCGGGGACAGCCGCAGCCGGACCTCGACGGTCTCGCCGGGACCGACGCTGTCGAAGCTGTACCAGAACGCCGCCTTGGTGCCCTGGTGCCGCGGGTTCACCGCGTCCGTCTCACCGCGGACGATGCGCCGGTCGATGCCGTCCTTGGTGTACCGGGTCGGGTTGTGGTCCGCGCCGAACAGCTCGACGAGGTTGGTCTCGTTGTCGCAGAACAGCACCTCGGGACTGCCTTCGGCCGAGACGTGGTAGCGGCCGAGGTGACCGTGCTCGCACTCCACGTCCTCGAGCCCGCCGACGGCCAGCGTCGGGGGCAGCACCTGCGTCATCGTGCCGCGCCGGCGGTCCCACCCCCACGCCCAGGTGTTGCGGAACCAGACCTGGGGGACGAGGTCCAGCGGTGCGGGGTCGGGGCCGTGGTTGGTCGCCGAGACGACCATGCACAGGTCGTCGGGGCCGGCCTTGGCGTAGGTGACGGTGACGTCGAAGAAGCGGTTGCCGTCCAGGACACCGGTGTCCCCGAGCTCGTACTCGCGTTCGCCGCGGCCCCGGCGGGCGTTCTCCTCACGCAGCTGCGCGTAGGGGAACTCCGCCTGCGGGTAGCGGTAGAGCCACTTCATCCACGAGTGCGAGGGAGTGCCGTCCAGGGCCCACCAGTACTCCTTGGCGTCCTCGCCGTGGTTGCCCTCGCCGTTGGTCAGCCCGAACAGCCGCTCCTTGAGGAACGGGTCCTTGCGGTTCCACAGGGCCACGCCGAGGTTGAGGAAGCCGAAGCGGTCGCACACCGCGCCCAGGCCGTCCTCACCCCAGCGGTAGGCGCGGGCGCGGGCGTGGTCGAAGGGGAAGGCGGACCAGGCGTCCCCGTCGGCGGAGTAGTCCTCGCGCACCGTGCCCCACTGCCGGCCGGACACGTACGGGCCCCACAGGCGCCAGGGACCGTCGGCACCGGGTGACTCCGCCATCCGTGCGTGCTCTGCACTGCGGTGCTCCGGTGCCGGTGCGGGGGACTCAGTGGCCTCGGTCACCTCACCAGTCTCCCAAGAGATCACCGACGAGCGAGCGGTGGCGGGTTGAGCAGCTGGAACCGTTGCAGCACAACGGTTTCCCGTCGGGGGGAAGAGGCGATTTGCCTCCTCGACGCCTGGCCGTCTAATGTTCTTCATGTCGCCGCGAGCAACGGGGCGGACGCCGAGGGTCACAAGCCCGAAGCTCCGAAGCGTAGCTCGCAACGACACCGGAAGCCTCCCAGAGGTCAGGTTGAAGTTCGGCCTGGTGTCTGGTTAAGGTGGGGAAGTTGCCCCTTTTCCTCCGGCCCTGGTACGGGGGTCGGGTGGGGTGGGTGCGTCCGGTTCTTGAGAACTCAACAGTGTGCCAAAAATGTTGATGCCATATGTATCAACCCCCGATGGCTCGCCGGCCTGTGTGCTGGTGGGTTGGGGATTCCTTTGGGATTGACCCCCGCTTCGAGCTTGCCAGCGCGAGGTGGGGTTTCGAGTCCAAGGGTCAACTATGCAAGTCAAATGATCTACGTGTCCTGGTTGCTTCGGTGGCCGGGTGCGGAAGGTTTTCGACGGAGAGTTTGATCCTGGCTCAGGACGAACGCTGGCGGCGTGCTTAACACATGCAAGTCGAACGGTGAACCCTCTTCGGAGGGGGATCAGTGGCGAACGGGTGAGTAACACGTGAGCAAC
>NZ_JBJLSI010000048.1:0-29168 GCF_050871945.1 Kineococcus deserti
GGTGCGGGCGTTAGCGTGGGCCACGAGGACCTCCGGGTGGATGTGGACCTTCGACAAGTCACACCCCACCTGGGGGTCCTCCCGTGTTCAAGCCGACGCGCTGTCACCAACGTCCTGGCTGGGTACAACTAGCGGGCCGAGCGGGCCCGGCTGAGGATGAGCTGCAGCAGGGTCAGGACGGCACGCTTGACGTCCTCGCGCCGGCGCGCGTCGAGGGCCACCACCGGGACGGCGGGGTCGACGTTGGCGGCGGCCCGGACCTGGTCCAGCGTCAGCTGGGTGCGGCCGGCGAAGGAGTTGACGGCCAGCACGAACGGCAGGCCGATCTTCTCGAAGTAGTCCAGCGCCACGAAGCAGTCGTCGATCCGGCTGGGGTCGACCAGCACGATCCCGCCGAGCGCGCCGTCGGCCAGGTCGTTCCACATGAAGCCGAACCGGTCCTGCCCGGGGGTGCCGAACATGTACAGGACGATGCTGTCGTCGATCGTGACGCGGCCGAAGTCCATCGCCACGGTCGTCGTCGTCTTCTCGCTGGCCTCGCCGGCGTAGTCGACGCCGACGGAGGCCGAGGTCATCGCGGCCTCGGTGCTCAGCGGCTCGATCTCCGACAGCGCCCCCACGGTGGTGGTCTTGCCGACGCCGAACCCGCCGGAGACCAGGATCTTGACCGGGATCGGGGGGCGCTTCACGGGAGCCGCCGGGGCGGGCGCGCCGGGGCGGAGTTCAGAGTGCAGCGACACCGTTGATCAACCTCTCGATGAACGAGACGTCGAACGCGAGGGACTTCGCGGTGGACGTCGTGATGAGCAGTTCACGGGCGACGAGGTCGCCGACCAGCACCTGGGCCACGCCCAGCGGGATCCCCACCAGGGCGGCGACCTCGGCGACCGAGCGGGCCTGCGTGCAGACCGCCAGGACCTGGCCCGGCTCGAACGGCAGGCCGGGTCCGGCGGCCAGCCGGCCGCCGAGCTCGGTGACGACGGCCGTCGTCTCCATGGCGATGCCGGCGGCCCCTCCCCCGGTGCGGCCGCCGGTGAGCAGGTAGGCGCGCACCTCGTCCCCGTCCCCGCCCTCGTCCTCGTCCTCGCCCTCGTCCCCGTGCGCGTCCGCGGCCTGCTGGGCGGCGGCCGGCGCCGAGACGGAGGTCGAGCTGCCGAGGAAGGGACGGTCGAACTCGTCGAAGTCCTCGGGGTCGTGCTCGTCGCCGTTCACAGCTGCAACGACGTCTTCAGCTCGGTGACGAGCTCCGGCGTCAGCAGCGCCCCGACGCGCTCGACGAGCATCGTCGTCTCGTACCCGACGAGCCCGAGGTCGCAGTCGGCGCTGGTGACGACGCCCAGGCACGCGCGGCCGGCGATCGAGGAGACCAGCAGGTAGCCCTGCCCGAACTCGGTGATCACCTGGCTCAGCGGTCCCTTGGCCAGCAGGCGCGAGGCCGAGACGGCCAGCGTCGTCAGCCCCGAGACGGTGGCGGCGAGCTTGTCGGCGTCGGCGCGCGCCAGGTCCGCGCGCATCGTCATGAGCAGCCCGTCGGAGGAGACCCCGATGGCCTGTTCGACCCCGGGGGTCTGCGCGACGAAGCGTTCCAGCAGGAAGTTGACGTCCTGGGCGTTCTGGCTGACGGTCGGGCTGAGGCTCACGGGGCTCACTCGCTCTCGGTCGTGCTGGACGGGGTGTTCTCGGCCGCGTCGCGACGGGCGCGGGCCACACCGCTCTGCAGGCCGGACAGGCCGCGACGGACCTCCTCGGCGGAGCGGGAGGTCGCGGCGGTGGCCGCGGTGTCGTCGCCGGTGTCGGGCAGCTGCGCGCCCCGCACCCGCGTCGGGACGGAGGTGCTCCTCAGCTGCGCGGGCAGGGCGGCGACCTGCGGTCCCTGGCCGTCCTCGGCCGTGCGGCCCAGGTCACGGCCGAGCTCCCCCAGCTGGGCGCCGCGGACGCGGGTCACCGGGCCGGTGGAGGCGACCGGCAGGGCGGGGGCCGGAGCCTGGACCGGAGCCGGGACCGGAGCCGGGGCGGCGACGTCCTCCACGACGGCCGGGGCCCCCACGAGCACGGGCTCCGCGGCGACGGGTTCCGCCGCAACGGGTTCCGCGACGACGGGTTCCGCCGCGACGGGTTCCACGACCGGTTCGGCGGCGACCGGTTCGGCGACGACGTCCGGAGCCGGCGCGGCCTCGACGACGAGCATCGGCGGCAGGTCGACGATCGCCACGACCCCGACGGTCGCGCCCGCGGTC
The DNA here is from genome assembly GCF_050871945.1 of Kineococcus deserti. NCBI lineage: Bacteria > Bacillati > Actinomycetota > Actinomycetes > Kineosporiales > Kineosporiaceae > Kineococcus > Kineococcus deserti. The sequence continues at coordinate 2,238 of NZ_JBJLSI010000048.1, forward strand.
AGGCGGACGGCGATCGACCAGCGGTCGGCGAGCAGACCCACGACGTGGTGCCCCAGCAGCCGGGAGTCCGGACGGGTGGTGGCCGCGGTGGCGATGCGCTCGTTGGCCTGCTCCAGCTCGGCCGGGCTCATCCCGACACCGAAGTCGGTGATGCTCAGCCGGTAGCCGCCCTCGGGGCGCACCGCGCCGGTGACGACGACCCGCGTGGTGCTGGGCGAGAACGCGGTCGCGTTCTCCAGCAGCTCGGCGAGCAGGTGGGTGACGTCGGCGGCGGCGCTGCCGTGCAGCCTCGCGCCGTCCAGGACGGGCAGGTCGACGCGCGGGTAGTCCTCGATCTCGGCCAGGGCCGCGCGCACCACACCGGTCACCGGGGCCGGACGCGACTTCGTGCGGGTCTGCTCGGCGCCGGCCAGCACGAGCATCGACTCGGCGTTGCGGCGCACACGCGTCGACAGGTGGTCGAGGCGGAACAGCTTGTCCAGGACCTCGGGGTCGCGCTCGCCGCGCTCGAGGTCGGCCAGGTAGGCCAGCGTGCGGGTCAGCAGGTTCTGGTTGCGCCGGCCCAGGTTGACCAGCATCTCGGCGGCCGCGCGGTCGGCGCGGTGCTGCTCGACGGCCAGGTCCAGGGCGCTGTCCTGGACGTGGTTGAAGGCGACGGCCAGGGCCGACAGCTCGTCGCGTGCGCCGACCTCGAAGGCCGGCAGCGTCGGCGGCTGCGCGTCGGCCGGCAGCGACCGGACGACACCGATGGCCTCGGGCAGCCGCTCCGCGGCGACCTCCTCGGCGCGGGCGGTGAGCTGGCGCAGCGGCACGACGACGGTCCGGATGAGGGCCAGCAGCATCAGGGCCACCAGGACGACGGCCAGCGCCACGAACACGGCGATGAGCGTCTGGCTGGTGCGGGCGACGCGCACGGCGTGCGCGTCGGCGGCGGCCGCGCGGTCGGCGAAGGACTGCTCGAGCTGGTCGGTCAGGACCAGGACCTGCTGGTAGACGGGCTGACCACGTTCGAGGACGTACGCCTCGGCGTCGGCCGTGCGGCCGTCGCGGTAGGCGTAGACGGCGCGGTTGTCGGCGTCGAAGAACTGGTCCCACAGGTCGAGCAGCTGGTCGTTGACGGCCCGCTCGCTGTCGGTCATCAGCTCGGTCGGGGCCGACTTCAGCGCGGCGATGAGCGCGGTGCGGTCGGCGATGAAGCCGGCGCGGTTGGGCGAGGTGTCGTCCAGCGCGGCCTCGACGCCGATGCGGTAGGTGTCCCAGGCGTAGGCGGCCTGCCAGCCGGTGATGTCGGCGTCCCAGTACTTCTGCTCGGTGACGTACTGCACGAGCTCGGTCGTGTCCTGCGCCTGGCGCAGCGACCGGGACTGCTCGCGGCTGCCGACCAGGGCCACGGCCCCGGTGGTCAGCGTGAGCGCGAGGATCACCCCGAAGGCGATCGCGAAGCGCGCGCCCACCCGGACGCGGCGCAGCAGCAGGGTCATGCGGAACTCCTCTTCCGGCGTGCGCTCCCGGTGGTGGCGCCGGGAGGCTGCACGAGACAGTCAGCGGTGACGTGCCGCCGGACAGGAACACCGGCTCGGAGGAGTGATCGTCCGCGGGGGGAGGCGACTTCAGCGGCCGAACGTGTGACGTTTCAGCCCGGAGGCGCTCAGCGCTGCCACAGGAGCGAGGCGAGTTCGGAGGCGACGGCCTGCTGCGCGGCGTCCTCGACGTTCAGCGCGACGACCTCGAGGTGCACCGCGCCGGACTCGTCGCTGCGCAGCCGCAGCCCGTGGCCCCCGGCGGCGGGGACGGCCAGGAGCAGGTCGAAGCCGGGGTGGGCGGTGGCGACGTGGGCCAGGGTCGACAACGCGGCCGACAGGTGTCCGTGGGGGTCGACGTCCTCGGGGCACAGGGAGGCCGCGGCCAACGACGACGTCAGCTCGGCCCGCACGGTGTCCTGGTGCTGGACGTGACCTTCGAGCCGGGAGGCGACGGCCTGCCGGCGCTCCCAGATCGACTGGTTCATGGCGACTCTCCCGCGTGGGCACGGGGGAGGTGGACCCCTCCCCGACCTTCTCCATCGTCAGGTCGGGGCTGCGACTTCAGTGCTGGAGGTCAGCTGATGCGACGCTTCAGGCGACGACGCTCGCGTTCGCTCAGGCCGCCCCAGATGCCGAAGCGCTCGTCGTTGGCCAGGGCGTACTCCAGGCACTCCTGGCGGACCTCGCAGGACTGGCAGACCCGCTTGGCCTCGCGGGTGGAGCCGCCCTTCTCGGGGAAGAAGGCCTCGGGGTCGGTCTGGGCGCACAGGGCCAGCTCCTGCCAGCCCGGGTCCTCCGGGGTGAGGCCGGAGACACCGGTGAGGCCGCCGGTCAGGTCGACCAGGCTCAGCTCGGGCCGGCCGTCCACCGCGAGCACACCCACCGCGGCGTCACCGCCGTCCAGCGCGGTGTCCTCGTCGTCGAGGTACTCGATCTCGTCACTCATGGTGGCCCCCGCAGGCTCGGTCCTGTCACTCCCGGTGATGTGACCGTCACTGACGACCACCACTGGTGGAATTACACGCGTGTCGTCCCCCGGAGTCAAGCCCAGCGTGGTATCTCGCCTCCCGCACGCGATCAGCAGACGCGTTCGTCACACGAGACACACGTTCGCGCGGGCTCCACGGGGGTGGCGCTCCGGCGGACAGGAGATGATGGCCACCGTGAGCGACCCGACTGCCGATGCGACCCGGACCCCCGACCCCCTGCGGATCACGGCCCTGGCCGGCGGTGTCGGAGGTGCCCGCTTCCTGCGCGGCCTGCTGGCGCACCTGCGCTCCTCCCCCGACCCGGCCCGCCGCGAGGCGACCGTCACCGTGATCGGCAACACCGCCGACGACGTGACGCTGCACGGGCTGCGGATCTGCCCCGACCTGGACTCGGTGATGTACACCCTCGGCGGCGGGATCGACGAGGTCCGCGGCTGGGGCCGGTCGGCCGAGACCTCCGGGGTCGCCGACGAACTGGCCGCCTACGACGCCGGTCCGTCCTGGTTCACCCTCGGCGACAAGGACATCGCCACCCACCTCGTGCGCACCCGGATGCTCGCCGAGGGCGCGACCCTGTCCCAGGTCACGGCCCGGCTGTGCGAGCGCTGGCAGCCCGGGGTCCGGCTGCTCCCCATGACCGACGACGTCGTGGAGACGCACGTCGACCTCGCCGGAGCCGACGGCTCGGTGCGCCGGGTGCACTTCCAGGAGTGGTGGGTGCGGCTGCACGCCGCCGTCCCCGCGCTGGCCCTCGAGCCCGTCGGCGCGGCGCAGGCCAGCCCCGCACCCGGCGTCCTGGAAGCGATCGACGAGGCCGACGTCGTCGTCCTGCCCCCGAGCAACCCCGTCGTGTCGATCGGGACGATCCTGCAGGTCCCCGGCGTGCGCGCGGCGATGACGCGGACCGCGGCACCCGTCGTGGGCGTCTCCCCCGTCATCGGCGGAGCGCCCGTGCGCGGGATGGCCGACGCGTGCCTGGCCGCCATCGGCGTCCCGACGACCGCGGCCGCCGTCGCGGGGCTGTACGAGGACTTCCTCGACGGCTGGCTGATCGCCGAGGAGGACGAGCCGCCCGTGCGGTCCGGCCTGCGGGTGGTGCGGCGCCCGCTGCTCATGAGCTCGCCCGAGGCGACCGCGGCGCTCGCGGGGGCGACCCTCGACCTCGCCCGGGACCTGATCCGGAAGGACCGCGCCGCGTGACGGTTCCCCCCACCTCCCCCAGCACTCCCAGCCACCTGCAGGTCGTGGGCCTCAGCGGCATCGGCGAGGTCCACGAGGGCGACGACGTCGCCGGTCTGGTCGTCGACGCGCTGCACGCCCAGCGCGCCTCGCTCAGCGACGGCGACGTCATCGCCGTCTCCAGCAAGGTCGTGTCCAAGGCCCTGGGCCTGACCGCCCCGGCAGCGGCCCGCGACGAGGTCGTGCTGCGCGAGTCGCGGCGCCTGGTCGCCGCGCGGCGCACCCCGAACGGGACGGCGCGGATCGTCGAGGCCGCCGCGGGCCCCGTGATGGCCGCGGCCGGGGTCGACGCCTCCAACGTGGAGGGCGACATCGTCCTGACGCTGCCCGCCGACCCCGACGCCGCCGCGCGCCAGGTGCGGGCGCAGCTGCACGAACTCACCGGCGCCGTCGTCGGGGTCGTCGTCACCGACACCGCCGGCCGGCCCTGGCGAGCCGGGCAGACCGACTTCGCCCTCGGGGTCGCCGGCCTGGACGTCCTGGACGACCTGCGCGGCAGCACCGACACCTCCGGCCGCGAACTGAGCGTCACCGCGCGCGCCGTGGTCGACGAGATCGCCGCGGCCGCGGACCTGGTCAAGGGCAAGACCAGCGGGGTTCCGGCCGCCCTGATCCGCGGGCTGGGCGACCTGGTGCTGCCCCTGGACGCCGACGACCGCCCCGGTGCCCGCTCGCTCGTGCGCACCGCGGCCGGCGACTGGTTCCGGCTCGGGCACGTCGAGGCGGTGCGCGCCGCCCTCGGCGCCGGAGGCGTCGAGCCCCCGCCCGTCGAGGCCGGCACGCTGACGGACCGGCTGCGGCGCGCCGCCGAGGTGTCGCTGGCCGCCGGCCCGGTCACCGGCGGCCGGGTGCACGTCAAGGGTCCCGCCCTGCACCTGGAGGCCGCCGACGAGTTCTCCCTCGGCGCGCTCACCCAGCGGGTGCTGGCCGCGCTGTGGACGGAGTTCCTCGTCGGGCTCGTCGAACGCGGTCCCGACGGGGTCCTCGTGCGGGTCGTCGAACACCCGCGCTGACGGGAGTCCGTTCCACGGGTCCGGGTGGGTGCGAAGGTCCTCCGGATCACGGACAGTTGGCGTAACCTCGCGCGCGGTAGTCACTGCTAGCGCACAGTCCTCCGGCAACCGCAGGGGGTGGACTGGTGGGGGCGACCGGATGACGACGCTTCGGGGGAGACGACATGGTGGCGACGACGGGGTACGCGGTGGAGCGGGTCGACACGACCACGCTCACGGCCGAGCAGCGCGGCGAGTGGGACGGCCTGCACGGCCGGCAGACGGGGGTGGGCAACCCCTTCTGCAGCCCTGACTGGGTGCTGGAGTGGTACCGCAGCTACGTCCCCGACGCCTCCCGCCGCCACCTGCTGTGGGTGCGCGACGGCGCCGGCGCGCTCGCCGGGGTCGCGCCGATGTACGAGCAGGTCGTGGGCCCGCGCCGGCTGCCGCTCGGCCGGCGCGTCGTGCCGGTCGGCTACGGGCAGTCGACCGCCCTGGAGCTGCCGCAGGTCCTCACCACCGACCGCCAGGCCCGCGACGTCCACCAGGCCGTCGTGCGCTGGAGCCGCGACGCCGGCGCCGACTGGGCGGAGGTGTCCATCGCCCGCGACCAGGCCTGGTTCGAGCCCGGCTGGGTGGAGGACACCACGGCCGAGGCCCCGCACTACAGCCACCGTGCCGCCCGCGCGTGCGTCGTGCTGCCGCTGAGCGGCTCCTGGGAGGAGCTGCGCCTGAAGCGCAACCTCAAGGAGAGCCTGCGCCGCAGCCGCAACCGGCTCACCAAGAGCGGCCGCGACTGGCACGTGCGCACGCTGGAGGGCACCGAGGTCGACGAGACCGCCGTCCGCCGCTTCTTCGCCCTGCACTCGGCCCGCGCCGGTTTCGAGGGCACGTCCTCCAGCCACCCCGACGCCTACGCCGACGCGACCCGCCGGGACCTGCTGCTGCGGCTGATCCCCCGGCTCGCCGACGCCAAGGAGGCCAGCCTGGTCGAACTCGTCGTCGACGGGGAGGTCGTCGCGGTCCAGCTGGCCCTGCACGCCGCGGGCAGTTCCTACGTCCACTCCTCGGGCCTGAACCCGGACTACTGGGAGTTCTCCGCGGTCACGTTGCTGCAGGCCGAGGTCGTGCGCTCGGCGATCGCCCGCGGCGACCGCTTCGTGAACTTCTCCCCCGGCCCGAACGTCGCCAAGATGCGCTGGAGCGAGCGCATGCACGTCGTCGACGACTTCGCCTACGCGACGGGCTCGCGGGCCTCGGGCCTGCGCTTCCTGGCGTTCTCGCAGCTGTCGGCGGCCAAGCAGTACCGGCACGCGGTCGCGCAGGCGCGCTCGAACAGCCCCAAGCCCCCGGCGAAGGAGTCCTGACCGGCGTTCACCCGCCCCGCACCCGCAGCGACCGCACCGCCCGGTTGGGCGTGTGCGTGGGCAACGTCATCCGCGGCCCCCGCCGGGGCCGCGCGGCACCGGCGAACCTCAGCAGCTGCTGCACCCGGAACCGGTGCCCGCGGTAACACTCGATGACCTGCGCGCAGCCGGCGTCGTCGAGCACCTCCCCCGTCAGCGCCCAGGAGACGTCCTTGGCGACGTGGTAGTCCCCGAAGCTGAACGCGTCGGCGTGCCCGTGGGCACGCTGACGCACCTCGGCCGACGTCCACACGCCCACCCCGGTCAGCGACCGCAGCGCGGTGTCGGCCGCCTCGGGAGCCATGGCCAGGGTCTTCTCCAGGCCGCCGGCGCGCGGGGCGGCCAGGATCGTCACCTTCCGGCGGCGCAGTTCGACCCCGGCCTGCAGCCACTCCCAGGACGGGATCCGCGTCCACTGCTGCGGCGTGGGCGGCAGCCGCAGGCCCGCGGGGCCGGGGGCGGGTTCGCCGAAGCGCTGCACGAGCCGCCGCCACGCGGCGAACGCCTCGACCCCGGTGACGACCTGCTCGAGGGCCGAGGCCGACAGGGCCTCGAACACCGCACGGGTGCGCCCGACGCGCCAGTGCGGGTGGGCCCGCCACGCCTCGACCAGCGCCGGGTGCTCGGGACGGGGCACGAACTCGTCCCAGGTGTCGTCGGCGGCGCCGAGCAGCTCGGGCACCCCGTCCAGCACCCAGGCCGTACCCGGTCCCCAGGCCTGGGCCTCCACCTCCGCGTCGCCCGGGCGGGCCCGGACCCGCAGCAGCGCAGGGCCTTCGGGAGTGCGTGTCGCGCGCCAGACGGTGCCGTCGGGGTCGGCGCGGAACGTCGGGTCGCCGGCGCCGCGGCGCAACCCCCGCAGCGTGCGGGCGACGGGGACGGGGCGGCCGGGCGCCCAGCGCAGTTCCCCGTCAGGTGCCGCCGTCACACCTCAACGGTAAGCCGCTCCGGCGCCCGGCCGGAACGCTCACGGGGTCCCCGGGTGGCCAGGGAGGAGCCGACGAGCACGAGCGCGAACCCGGCGAGGGTCGTCACCGTGATCCGCTCCCCCAGGACCACGGCGCCGGCGACCACCGCGACGACCGGGTTGACGTAGACGATGGCCGTGGCCCGCACCGGCCCGATCTCGCCCACGAGCGCGAACAGCAGCAGGAACGCCCCGGCCGTGCAGACCACCGCCAGGACCGCGAGCGAGGCGACGACCCGGCCCGACGGCGGCTCGGCGGGCAGCCCGGGACCGAGCGCGACGACGGGGACGTACACCAGCGCCGCCAGCACCAGGCTGGCGAGGACGACCGAGGGCCCCGGCAGGTCGGCCAGGTGCCGGACGAGGACCGCGGGCCCGATCGCGTAGCCGACCACGACGACGGCGAGTTCGGCGACGGCCCCGAACTGCCCGGGGCCGAGGTCGAACCCCACCAGGGTCGCGACCCCGGCGGTGCCCAGGGCGAGCCCGGTCCACCCGGTGCGGCCGAGGTGCTCGGCGCGGCGGGTGGCCAGCGCGACGAGCGCCCCGACCACCGGAACCGCCGAGATGACCACCGCCGTCGTGGAGCTGTCGAGGTCCTGCTCGGCCCGCGCCAGGAACAGCCAGGGCCCGACGATCTCGAACCCCGTGTACGCCACCAGGGCCGGCCAGCGCCTCGCCAGCGTCGGCAGGGAGGCGCGGACGTCCTTGCGGGACAACGCGATCGGCGCCAGCACCAGGGCGGCCAGAGCGGTCCGGAACAGGACGAGCGTCGAGGGGGCGAGTTCTTCGCCCGCGACCTTGATGAGCAGGTACGGGATGCCCCAGGCGAGGCCCAGGGCGGCGAAGAGCAGGGCGGCACGGCGGTTCACGGGCCGATCGTCCACCACCCCGGACCGTTCAGTCCAGCTAGAGTTTCCTCATGAGTCTCGACAGCGAGGACTTCACGATCGACCTGCGCCGGCTGCGGTTGCTGCGCGAGGTCGAGCGTCGTGGAACCGTCGCCGCCACCGCGACGGCGCTGCACCTGACCCCTTCGGCGGTGTCCCAGCAGCTGGCCGGCCTGGCCCGCGACCTCGACGTGCCGTTGCTGGAACGTCAGGGGCGTGGGGTGCGGCTGACCGGCCAGGCGCGGGTGCTGCTGGCCCACGCCGACGCGGTCGCGGCACAGCTGGAGAAGGCCCGCGCCGACCTGCTGGCCTTCGACGCCGGCCTGGTCGGCGAGGTCCGGATCGGCTCGCTGGCCACCGCGATCTTCGCCGTCGTCGCCCCCGCGCTGCAGCGGTTGCGGGCCGACCGGCCGGGGATGCGGCTGCTGGTGCGCGAACGCGACCCCGTCGAGGCCGTCGCGGGCCTGGACGCGGGCGAACTCGACGTGGTGGTGGCCGTGGACCACCCCGGCGGTCCGCGCCGCGACGACGCCCGCTACGACCGGGTCGACCTGCTGACCGACGTCCTCGACGTGCTGCTGCCGGCCGGCCACCCGCTGGCCGGCCGCGACGAGATCGACCTGGCCGACCTGGCCGACCAGGAGTGGGTCGCCGCCGCCGGCCCCGACGACGCCTGCGCCCAGATCACCGCCGGCGCCTGTGCGGCCGCGGGTTTCGCCCCCGACGTCCGGCACCACACCGCCGAGTACGACGCCCTGGCGGCGCTGGTCGCGGCGGGCGCGGGCGTCGCGCTCGTCCCGCGCCTGGCCCACCCGTTGCGGCCCAGCGGCCTGCGCGTCGTGCCGGTGGCCGGGCAGGCCCCGGCCCGGTCGATCTACGCCGCGACCCGCGCGGGCCGGGGCGCGGACGCCCCCACCGCGGCGGTGCTGGAGGAGTTCCGCCGCGTCGCCGCCGAACGGCCCGACGCCTCTTGACGTACCTGCCGTGTAATCTTGTAATCGCCGCATGAGCGACGACGCTGATGTCGCGGCCTGGCTGTCCGGCCGGTTGCCGCAGGAGTGGTTCGAGACCGCACCGTCGGTCTCGGTCGACCGCGAGGAGATCGTGGTCGTCGGGCGGCTGGCCGCCCCGGAGGAACCCGAGGGCGGCGCGGGTGCCCCGCGCCGCGCCGAGGCCGGGCGGATCGCCCGGTTCCGCGAGGAGACGCGACCCGCCCGGATGCGGATCGCCGACGAGGCCGAGGCGCTGTTCGGCCGCAAGGTCGCCTGGGGCGCGCGCTGCGGGCAGGCCGAGGAACTGTTCACCAACCTCGCCACCCCCGTCATGACCCGGCTGCGCCAGCCCCAGCGGCAGGTCCTGGACACCCTCGTCGAGGCCGGGGTCGCGCGGACCCGGTCCGAGGCGCTGGCCTGGTGCGTGCGGCTCGTCGGCCAGCACCAGCAGGACTGGATCCAGCAGTTGCGGGACGCGCTGGTGGACGTCGAACGCGCCCGGGAGGCGGGGCCGGCGGCCTGACCGGTGGCGGGCGCGGGGTGGACGCGGCCTGCAGAACCGCTCCCCGGTCGGTGTCGATCGGGCCGGGTCGGGATCGTCAGGGAGGCGAGCGGCGTTCACCCCGGACACCGCCGCCCCGACGGAAGGACCAGACCGTGCGCTACACGCTGCTGCTGCACTACCCGGAGATGACCGAGGAACAGCTCGGCCCCGAGGGCGTCGCCGAGGGCCGGCGCGCCTTCGCCGCCTACGCCCAGGCCCTCGACGCCGCCGGGGTGCTGCTGTCCGCCGAGGTCCTGCGGCACTCGGAGAACACCACGACCGTCAGCGCCGCATCGGGGACGATGCAGGTGCAGGACGGCCCCTACAGCGACAGCAAGGAACAACTGGGCGGGACGTTCGTCCTCGACGTCCCCGACCTCGACGCCGCGCTGGAGTGGGCGAAGCAGGCGCCCCCGGTGCAGTGGGGCGCCGTCGAGGTCCGCCCGGGCGCCGTCCACTACGCCGACGGCGCCTGGCACGGCGACGAGTGACCCACCCCAGCGCTCACCCCACCGGCCACCGCGACGCCCACGCCGCCGCCGAGCACGCGGCCCGCACGTCCTACGGACGGCTGGTCGCGCTGCTCGCGGCGGGCACGGGCGACCTGCAACTGGCGCAGGACGCCCTGTCGACCGCCCTGGAACGGGCGCTGCGGACGTGGCCGGACACCGGCGTGCCCGCCCGGCCCGAGGCGTGGCTGCTGACGGTGGCGCGCAACACCCAGCGCGACGTGTGGAAGTCGGCCGCGCACCGCCGGTCGGTGCCGCTGGAGGACGCCCTCGACCTTCCGGCGGACGAACCGGTGGACGGCGAGTTCCCCGACGAGCGGCTCGAACTGCTCTTCGTCTGCGCGCACCCGGCCATCGCGCAGAACGTGCGCACACCGCTCATGCTCTCGGCCGTGCTGGGTTTCGAAGCCGCGCCGATCGCGACCGCCTTCGCCGTCCCCGGCCCGGCCATGGCCCAACGCCTGGTCCGGGCCAAGCGCCGCATCCGCGACACCCGGATCCGGTTCGCCATCCCCGCCCGTCCGGAACTGCCCGACCGGCTGCCCGCCGTGCTGGAGGCCGTCTACGGCTGCCTCGCGCTGGGGTGGGCCGACGAGGCCCGGCACCTGTCCCGCACGCTGGCCGAACTGCTCACCGCGCAAGGCCTGGACGACCCCGAGGCGTGGGGGCTGGCGGCCGTCACCCACCTGGTCCCCGCGCGCGGCCGGGACGGTTTCGTCCCCCTCGACGAGCAGGACCCCGCCACCTGGGACGCCGCCCGGCTCGATGTGGGCGAGCAGTTCCTGCGCCGGGCCTCCTCCGCCGGGGCGCTGGGCCGGTTCCAGCTCGAGGCGGCCATCGCGGCGGTCCACGCCGACCGGCGGCGCACCGGCCGCACCGACGACGCGGCCCTGCTGACGCTGTACCGGGCGCTGAACGCGACCGCGCCCAGCCTGGGATCGCGCGTGGCGCAGGCCGCGGTGCTGGGCCGGGTCCACGGCCCCGGGGCCGGGCTGGCCGAACTGGACCTGCTCGAGGCGGACCGGTTCCAGCCGTACTGGGCGACCCGCGCGCACCTGCTCGCGGCCGCGGGTTCCCCCGAGGCCGCGGCGGCCTACCGCCGCGCCGCCGACCTCACCACCGACCCGGCGGTGGGGGCCTGGCTGCGCAGCCGGCTCAGCGGGTGAGCCGTTCCGGTGCGCCCACCACCCCGTGCAGGTGGCAGGCGGCGACGTGACCGCCGGTGACCTCCTGCAACGCCGGTACGACGCTGTCGCAGGGCTCGAAGACCTGCGGGCAGCGGGTGCGGAACCGGCAGCCGCTGGGGATCCGCGCGGCCGAGGGCACGTCCCCGGACAGCACGATGCGCTCGCGCGTGCGTTCCCGTGACGGTGAGGGCACCGGCACCGCCGACAGCAGGGCCTGCGTGTACGGGTGCTGCGGGGAGGCCGTGAGGTCGGCCGCGGAGGCGACCTCGACGACCCGCCCCAGGTACATCACCGCGATCCGGTCCGACAGGTGCCGCACCGCCGCCAGGTCGTGCGAGACGAACAGCAGCGTCAGGCCCAGTCGCCGTTGCAGCGACCGCAGCAGGTTCAGGACCTGCGCCTGGACGCTGACGTCGAGGGAGGCGATCGCCTCGTCGCACACGACGAAGTCCGGTTCACCGGCCAGCGCCCGGGCGATGCCGACCCGCTGCCGCTGCCCGCCGGAGAACTCGTGCGGGTAGCGGCCGGCGACGGAGGGGTCCAGGCCGACCAGGTCGAGCAGTTCGGCCACCCGTTCCGCGCGCGCCCGCGCGCCACGGGCCAGGCCGTGCACCTGCAGCGGTTCGGCGATCGTCTGCCCCACGCTCATCCTCGGGTCCAGGGAGGCGTAGGGGTCCTGGAACACCATGACGGCGCGGCGCCGCAACGCCCGCAGCGCCGAGGACGACATCGCCGTGACGTCGGCCCCGTCGAACTCCACCGTGCCGCCCGTCGGCTCGACCAGCCGCAGCAGCGCGTTGCCGAGCGTGGACTTGCCGCAGCCGGACTCCCCGACCAGGCCCAGGGTCTCGCCCCGGCGCACCTCCAGGTCCACGCCGTCGACCGCGCGCACGGCCCCGGTCTGCTTGCGCCGCAGCCCCTTGGAGCGCACCGGGAAGTGCACCTGCAGGTCGCGGGCGCGCACCAGCACGTCGTTCACGGGGTCCCTCCGGGGTAGAACGTCGCGGCCCGGTGCGTGGCCGAACCGCCCACCGGGACCAGCGGGGGTTGCTCGGTGGCGCACCGCTCGTCCCCGCGCACGGGGCAGCGGGGCCAGAACACGCACCCGGCCGGCAGGTCGGTCGGCGGCGGCGGGGTGCCCGCGATCGCCACGAGGTCGGGGGCCGCGCCGGCCGTGTCGTGCAACGCCGGCAGCGACCCCAGCAGGCCCCTCGTGTACGGGTGGGCGGGGGCGTCGAAGACGTCGTCGACGCCGCCGTCCTCCACGCACCGCCCGCCGTACATCACCAGCACCCGGTCGGCGATCCCGGCGACGACCCCGAGGTCGTGGGTGATCCAGACGACCCCGGTCCCGTGCTCGGACTGCAACCGCGCGACGAGTTCGAGGATCTGCGCCTGCACTGTCACGTCCAGCGCCGTCGTCGCCTCGTCGGCGATGAGCAGGCGCGGGTTGCCGGCCAGCGCGATCGCGATGACGACGCGCTGGCGCATGCCGCCGGACAGCTCGTGCGGGTACCGCTCCAGCGCTCCGCGCGGATCGGGCAACCCGACGTCGGCCAGCAGTTCGGCCGCCCGTTCGCGCGCCGCCCGCTTCGAGGGCACCGCGCGGTGCGCGAGCAGTCCCTCGGTCAGCTGCCGCCCCACCGTCAGCACGGGGTTCAGCGAGGTCATCGGGTCCTGGAAGACCATGCCGATGCCGTTGCCGCGGACCGTGCGCAGTTCCGCCTCGGACAGGCCCAGGAGGTTCCGGCCCTCGAACAGCGCGCTGCCGGTGACCTTCGCGTGCCCGGGCAGCAGGCCCAGCAACGCCATGACCGACACGCTCTTGCCGCTGCCGGACTCCCCCACGACGGCGACGGTCTCCCCCGCCGCCACGGAGTAGTCCAGGCCGTTGACGATCTGCGCGGTGCCGCGGGCGGTGTCCAGCGAGACCCGCAGGTCCCGCACCTCCAGAACGCTCACCGGACCGCCCTCCGACGACGCCCGGCCGTGCGCCGTCCCGCCTGCAACGCGCTGCGCTGCTGCGGGTCCAGCACGTCCCGCAACCCGTCGCCCACCAGGTTGAACGACAGGACCAGGAGCACGATCGCCAGCCCCGGGAACACCGCGATCCACCAGGCGAGGTCGATGTAGCCGCGGCCCTCGGACAGCATCCGGCCCCAGCTGGGGTCCGGCGGTTGCGTGCCCAGCCCGACGAAGGACAGCGCCGCCTCGGCCAGCACCGCGAACGCCAGGCTCACCGACGTCTGCACGATGATCGGCGGTGCCGCGTTCGGCAGCACGTGCCGGAACAGCAGCCGCAGGTTCGAGGCGCCGACCGACCGGGACGCGCGCACGTAGACGGTCTCGCGCACCCCGAGCACCGCCGAGCGCGTCACCCGCGCGAACACGGGGGTGTAGGTGATGCCGATGGCGATCATCGCGTTCGTCGTCCCCGGCCCCAGGATCGCGATGACCGCGATCGCCAGCAGCATCGCCGGGAACGCGAACAGCACGTCCATCGCACGCATGAGCACGGTGTCGGCCCAGCGGCCGTAGAACCCGGCGAACAACCCCACGAGCACCCCGCAGACCAGCGAGAAACCCACCGCGACGGCGCCCACCTGCAGCGAGACCTTCGCGCCCAGGACGACGCGGGACAGGATGTCGCGACCCAGGTCGTCGGTGCCGAACCAGTGCCCCGGTCCCGGCGCCAGCAGCCGCTGCTGCACGTCGACCTCGTTGGCACCCGTCGGGGCGATCTGGTCGTCGAACAGCGCCACCAGCACCACGGCGACCAGCACGACGACGCCGAACAGCGCCGGCGGGGACGACAGCAGCAACCGCAGCGCGTCGACGAACCCGTTGCCGCGCGGACGCACCGCGACGGCGGGAACCCCCGCGGCGGCGCTCACGCGCTGATCCTCGGGTCGAGCTTGGAGTACAGCAGGTCCACCACCAGGTTCAGGACGAGGAACACCAGCGCGAACAGCAGCACTGCTCCCTGCAGGACGGGGTAGTCGCGGGCCTGCACCGACTGCAGCGCCAGCTGCCCCAGCCCCGGCCAGGCGAAGACGATCTCGACGACGACGACCCCGGACAGCAGGTAGGCCAGCTGCACGCCCGTCACCGTGACCAGCGGCAGCAGCGCGTTGCGCAGCACGTGCCAGTTCAGCACCGCGCGCGCCCCCAGGCCCTTGGCCCGCGCCGTGCGGACGTGCTCGGCCGACAGGGCCTCCAGCACGCTGGACCGGGTGAACCGCGTCAGCACGCTGCCCGAGACCAGGCCGGTCGTGACGGCCGGCAGCACCAGCGAGCGCAACCAGCCGGCCGGGTCCTCGGTGAAGGGCACGTACCCGCTGGCCGGGAACCAGCCCAGCGTCCCGGCGAACACCAGGATGAGCATGATGCCCATCCAGAACTCCGGCACCGAGATGCCGATCTGGGACAGGACCGTTCCGGCGCTGTCGACGACGGACCGCGGTCGCAGCGCCGAGATCGTTCCCAGCGGGACGGCGATGAGCAGCGCCACCACGATCGAGGCGACCGCCAGCGACAGGGTGGCCGGCAGCCGTTCCAGGATGAGCAGCGTCACCGGGTCACCGGACCGGAAGCTGACCCCCAGGTCGCCCGTGACGGCGCTGCCGATCCAGGACAGGAACTGCACCGGGACGGGCTGGTCCAGACCGGCGCGTTCGCGCAGCGCGTCGTAGGTCTCCTGGTCGAAGCGGGTGCCCAGCGCCAGCCGGACCGGGTCGCCCGGCACCAGGTGCACGAGGGCGAACGTGGCCACGCTCACCCCGAGCAGGACCACCACGGCCTGCAGGGTCCGCCGCAGGGCCAGCCCCGTCACGACGGCAGGGCGAGGGTTCCGAAGTCCACCGCCTTGTCGGCCCGGACCTCGTACCCGGTGATCCCCGGCTTCCACGCCTGCACCGCGTCGGGGTTGTACAGGAACAGGTAGGAGACGTCGTCGACGATCTGCTTGGCCGCCTGGTCGTACAGGGACTTGCGGGTCGCCTGGTCGGCCTCGACGGCGGCCCGGTCGAGCAGGTCGTCGGTGACCGGGTTGGAGTACCCCTGGTAGTTGTTCGGCCCGTCGGTGCGGTGCTGTTCCTCGTAGAAGTCGGCCGGGTCGATGTTCCCCAGCCAGCCCAGCACGAACGCGTCGAAGTCCCCCCGGCCCTGCCGGTCCAGCCAGGTGGCGAAGTCCTCGGTCTGGATCTGCACCGTGATGCCCAGGGGTTCCAGCTGGCTGGCGATGACCTGCGCGGCCGTCACCGTCTCGGGGTACTCCGAGGTGACCATGAGCCCCATGGTGATCGGGGTGGTGACACCCGCCTGCTGCAGCAGCTGCCGCGCCTGGTCCACGTCGGTCTCGAAGGGCGCGTAGTCGTAGTACCACTCGCTGCCCTCGGGGATCGCCGTCTGGTTGACCCGCGCGGTGTCGAACCTGGCCGCCTCGGTGATGGCCTCCCGGTCCAGCGCGAAGGCGACCGCCCGCCGCACCTCCACGCGGTCGAACGGCGCCTTGGCGCAGTTCATCGCCAGGTACCAGTAGTCGACGCTGGCGACCTGGCCGAGCTCGACGGAGTCGTCCCCGGCCAGGTCGGCCACCCGCTGCGGCGGCACGTTGTCGGTCCACTGGACCTGGTCGGTGGTCAGCGCGGTGAGGGCCGCGGCCGGTTCGGTGATGAACTGGAACGTGACGCCGTCGACGGCGGGGGCCTCGCCCCAGTACTCCTCGAACCGGGACAGCGAGATCTCGCTGGCCGAGGAGGCGTCCAGCCGGAAGGGGCCGGTGCCCACGGCCTGCGTCGTCAGCGTGGCCTCGTCGACCGTCCGGGGCAGGATCGCCATGCCCTTGAACCCGCCGATGCGCGAGAGCAGGTTCGGCGTGGGGGTGTTCAGCGTGACGACGAGGTGCGTGTCGTCGGCGGCCGTCACGTCGGCCACGGTCGCGAAGCGCGAGGCGTTGGCCAGCTGCTGGTCGATGATCCGCCGGTAGGAGAACACCACGTCCTGCGCGCCGAACGGTGACCCGTCGTGGAAGGTGACGCCCTCGGCCAGCGTGAAGGTCCAGGTCAGGCCGTCGGGGCTGGTCTCCCACTGCGTCGCCAGCGACGGCTGCATCGACAGGTCGTCGGCGCTGGGGACGACGAGGGTGTCGTAGACGTTCTCGAGCACCTGGAACGCGGCGTAGGCGGTCGTCTTGTGCGGGTCGAGCTGGTCGGGCTGCGCGCTGACGGCGGCCACGAAGGCGCTGCCCGCACCGCCTCCGCCGGACGAGCCGCCACCCTCACCGGTGTCGACGCCCTCACCGCTGCTGCAGCCCGCGACGACGAGGGGGGAGGCGGCCAGCGAGGTCAGAACGGCTCTGCGGCGCATCGTGGAACTCCGCTCGATCGGGGTCTGGGACGTGTTGCCGGCCCTCCACCCTGCCGAGAACGGCCGGGGAGCACCAGTCAGGATCCGCCCCGCGGGCCGGTCGTGACCGGATCGACACCTGTCGCGCGGCCTCCTCCCCACCGTGATCAAGCACTTCGGTGATCAAGCACTTCGGTGATCAAGCACTCCCGTGGTCGTGCACCTCGCGCTCGGCCGCGGCGCTGACCTCGGCACGGTGCCCGGCCAGGGCGGCGAAGGCCAGCAGCAGGTCCGAGACCGTCAGCAGCACCCGCGATCCGAGCACGACGACGGCCGCGCCGCCCGATCCGGTCGCCAGGGCGATCGTCGCCCCCAGCACCAGTTCGCGGGCCCCCGCGCCGGCGGGGGCCAGGACGACGAGGAACCCGGCCATCCACGCCAGGGAGTACCCCCCGACGGCCAGGGCCAGCAGCTGCCCGGTGTCCCAGTCGGTGCCGACGGCGTGCGCCAGCACGTACACCTGCCCCCCGACGGCGCCCCAGGAGGCGAGGGCCCAGCCGGCCGAGGCCAGCAGCCCGCGCCAGGTGATGCGGTGCTCCAGCGGTTCCTGGCGGGCCAGGCGCAGCAGGACCCGCAGCAGCGGGTTCAGCACGCCGGGCACGAGCAGCACGAGCAGCAACGGGGTGAGCCAGCGCAACCAGCCGGTCCACTCCCAGCCGCTGATCTGCCTGCCGTGCAGGGCGAACGGCAGCACCGCGGTGATCAGCAGGGACGACGTCGTCAGCGACACCAGCAACGCCACCGCCAGCGCCGACCCCGTCCGCCGCCGCGGGACGCCGTGGTCGCGGGCCAGTTCGGCCTGGGCGACGAACTGGAACACCGTGCCCGGGATGTACCGGCCCAGCTGCCCGACGAAGAACACCCGGGCCGCGGCGCCGACCGGCAGCGGCGAGCCGAGGTCGCGCAGCACCGAACGCCACGAGGCGCCCGACAGCGCGACGTTGGCCAGCGAGAACACCAGCGCCAGCAGCACGGAGACGGCGTCCAGGCGCGACCAGGCCTGTGCGATCGCCGCGCGGTCGCGCACGACGTACACGACCGCCAGCGTGACGACGAGCACGAGGAAACCCACCCGCAGCACGGGCGAGCGCAGGGCCTTCAGCAGCCGGTTCAGCACCGTCAGCGGCGGACGAACGTGAGCAGGACGAAGGTGTAGTCCAGCCCGGTGCGCTTCCAGTGCACCGGCCGTTCGGGGTGGGCGAGCACCTCGTCGGTCAGTTCCCCGACGAGGTCGAGCCCCACCGCCGACGCGGTCGCCACCAGGTTCCGCAGGTCGTCCGGCGAGAAGATCTTCACCGGGGCGCCGTAGGCGGTGATGCCGCTCGTGTCCGGCGGGTCGGCGTCGTAGTCGGTCGACAGCGCGAGGATCCCGCCGGGCCGCAGGATGCGTGCGGTCTCGGTCAGGAAGGGCCGCACCGGCACGCCGTGCTCGATGACCGACATGCAGGTGACGGCGTCCAGCGAGGCGGCGGCCAGGCCGGTGTCGGTGACGTCGCCGCGGCGGAACTCCACCCCGTCGCGGTGCACGGTCGCCCCGAACTCCAGGTTGATCCCGGCCAGCGCGCCCTTCTCGGCCCCCAGGCCGTACAGCCGCAACCACGGCAGGACCGGGGAGTACCGGGCCGAGCCGGCGTCCAGGACCCGCGCCGTGCGGGAGCCGTCGTCGGCCAGCGTCAGCACCGCGGCCACCGCACCGAGGGCGTCCCAGTTCTTCGGGTCGTCCGGGTGCGCGGGCAACCGCAGCCGCTTGGCTTGCGCGACGGCGTCGGCGACCTCGGCGGTGTCCTGCAGGACACCGGTGCGCGGGACCCCGCTGGGCACCGGCCGGGCGGCGGGGGCGGCACCCAGCCGACGGGACGCGAGCTGCTCGCCGGTCCGGCGCTGCACGCCCACCCGCGTCCACAGCGCCAGTTCGGCGCCGCGCTTGGCGACCGACAGCAAGCGGCCCCCGGGCGGGGCGGCGGCCGTCCCGCCCTCGGCGGCGGCCTCGACCGCGGCCAGGTAACGGTCCCAGGGTTCGTCGAGGTCGGGCGCTTCGACGTTGTCCCGCAGGCGTTCCAGCCCGCCGTCCCGCAGGTCCAGCAGGGCTCCGACGAGCGCGGGGACGCTGCCGGGTTCGACGAGCAGACCGTCGACGCCGTCGCGGACCTGCGCCGGGAACGACCCGACGCGGGTGGCCACGACCGGCAGGCCGTGGGCGAAGGCCAGGATCGCGTTCTGCGACGCCGTCCCGGACCGGTAGGGCAGGACGAGGGCGTCGTGCGCGGCCATGAGGCCGGCGATCTCGGCCGCGGGGACGTAGCCCTCGCGCAGTTCGACGTGCCCGCGCATGCCCGGCGCACCGGCCAGTTCGCGCACCCGGCGGCCGGCCGCGCCCCACAACTCCCCCGCGATGGTCAGCCGGGCGTCGAACCCCCGCTGGTGGACCTCGGCGAGGGCCTCCAGCAGCAGGTCCAGACCCTTGTACTCGCGGACCACCCCGAGGCTGAGCAACCGCACCCCGCCGTCGCGCGGGACGCGCGACCCGGCCGGGGCGTCCACCCGCGGGCCGCCGGGCAGGTGCGGCGGCAGGTCGGCCACGGCGACGCGGCGGGCGCCGTGCGCGTGGGCCAGGCCCGCCTGCTGCTCGGAGTGCACGACCACGCCGTCGACCGCGGCGAGGAGCCGGGCGACGAGGAGTTCGTCCCCCGGACCGGTCTCGTGCGGCAGGACGTTGTGCGCCACCACGACGGTGCGCGTGCTCGAGCGCGCGGAGCGCAGCCCGGCCAGGACGGTCAGCAGCGCCGGCACCTGCAGCGGGACGACGTGGGCCAGCACGACGAGGTCGGCCTCGGCCAGCCTGCGGCCGGTGCGCCACCACGACGCCGGCGAGGACCACGACAACGGCCGCAGCGTCGGGGTGAACTCGGGAACCTCCGGAGCCCCGTCGGGCAGGTGCGGTTCCCCGGGGTACAGGGCCTCGGGGTACAGCTTGCGCCAGGAGACGAGCTTCACGTCGGTGCCCGGTTCGGCCGCGAGGTGCCGGGCCAGTTCGGTGGTGTGGACGGCGATGCCGCCCTTGCTCGGGTGGGCGGGCCCCACCACCGCGATCCTGCGAGCGCTCATGCGGGCGGCCCCGCGCTGTCGTCGCGCGAGCGGACCACGAGGTCGGCCAGCAGCGCCACCGCCCCGATGAGCAACCCGGACACCAGCAGCAGCACGGTGTTGGCCGGGAAGTAGAAGGCGTGCCGGAACATGTCGACGACACCCTTGACGAACCCGAGGCCGAACAGGAACAGCGCCAGCGGCATCAGGACGCGCAGCGGCTCGAAGTACATGATCATCCGCAGCACCTGCAGGATGTAGCGGTAGGCGTCCTTGGTGAAGTGGAACTTCGACTTCCCGGCGCGCTTGGCGTAGGCCGTCGGGACGTACTTGATGTCGTGCTGGTTGCACAGGAACGACAGCGTGATGGTCGTGACGCAGGAGAAACCCGCCGGCAGCAGCCGCAGGTACGGCAGCGACACCGACTTGCGGAACGCGCGCAACCCCGAGTTCAGGTCCGGGATCCGCTGCCGGGCGAGCACCTCGGCGACCTTGCGGATGACGAACTTCGCCGGCACGCGCAGCGCCTTGTGCGAACCCTCCTCCGTGGTGCGGGCGCCCACGACCTGGTCGTAGGAGTCGTCCTCGAGCAGGACCCTGATCAGCTCGGGGATCCGCTCGTTCTCGTAGGACATGTCCGCGTCGGTCCACACGACGATCTCGCCGCGGGCCATCTGCGTCCCGATGCGCCGGACCGTGCCCGAGCCGCCGTTGCGGCGGAAGGCGACCACGCGCAGGTGCGGGTACTCGTCCTCGACCGAGCGCAGCACCTTCAGGGTGTCGTCGGTGGAGCAGTCGTCGACCGCCAGGAGTTCGTACGGCATGCCGTCGTCGTCCATGACCTTGGTGATCCGCTGGATCTCCAGCAGGACGTGCGCTTCCTCGTTGTAGCAGGGCAGCACGATGGTGGCGATCGGCGCCGGCTCGATCGCCTCGGACGGGGTGTCTTCGACAGGCATGGCGCGCTGAGCTTACCTACGCCGGGGGCCGCTTCCGGCGTCCCGCGCGCGGACGGCACGAGGGTGCGCGCGCGCCGGCCCGGGCCCACCGTCGATCACGGCTGCAGCAGCCGGACGTCGTAGTCGGCGAAGCGCCGGTCGACGGTGAGCAGCAGCAGGTCCCGTCGAACGGCCTGCGCGATGAGCATCCGGTCGAACGGATCGCCGTGGTGGAGAGGCAGAGCGCCAGCGGCCAGTCCGTCCTCGACCGTCACCGGCAACTCCGTGAAGCCCTGCCGCTCCAGCTCGCCGCGGAGGTCGCCCGGCACGTGGAGCTTCCCCTGGGCGGACTTGACCGCCATCTCCCACGCGGACGCGGCCGAGACGAACACGTCCCGTTCCGCTTGTGCGAGAGCGGCACCCATGCGCTCGGGCAGGCGCTCGTCCCCGGCGAGCCACCACAGGAGGACGTGCGTGTCGACCAGGAGACTCACGACGTCGGGGGTTCCACGTCGCCCTCGTAGAACGAGGCCAGCAGGTCGTCCGAGGTCTCGTCGAAGTCGTCGGTGATGACCACCTGCCCCTTCCACGTCCCCGGTTGGCGCACACCCCGCGGGCGGGCCGGCACGAGCCGGGCGACGGGTTTGCCCGAGCGGGCGATCACCACGTCCTCACCCTGCTCGACGGCCTCGAGCAGGCGGGACAGGTGCGTCTTCGCCTCGTGGACGTTCACCGTCTGCGTCATGACCCCAGGCTATGGACCAAGTCTGGCTAAGTCCACACGCGGCCGGGCTACGGCGCCGTGCCCGTCACCAGCCGCACGTCGATGTACTGCATCCCGTCCGGCCGCTCCTCCAGCACCCGCTCGTCCTCGCCGGTGCGGCGGTCGGTGACCACGCGCGGGGCCGCGACCCCCAGCCGCTGCAGCACCTCCACGGGGTCGGTGTCGCCCCCGGCCGCCACGAGCACGGGGTTGCCGCCGGCCTCGCGGATCCGGGCGGCCTGCCGGTCGACGGCCGCGGCCAGCGTCGCCCAGTACTGCTCGGTGCCCGGCGCCCCGTCGGCGGTCGCGACCACGACCGAGGCCGTCGGCACCCCGCACGTCCCGCGCAGCACCTGCGGCCACTCGTTGCGCGAGCGCGGGTCGACCGCGAGCGCCACGTCGTCGGGGCCGAAGCTCGCGCACGCCTGCGCGACCGCCTGCGGCTCCCCGGCCTCGGTGCGCTGGGTGGCCACCGGCAGGGTCGCGACGGCGGCCGGCACGAGCAGCAGCACGACGGCGATCGCGACCCGCAGCCAGCTCAGCGACAGGTGCGCGTACCGGTCGACGACCCACCGGCAGGCGACGACGGCCAGCACCACCACCGCCGGCAGCACCACGACGACGAGCCGGCGGTCGGCCCACGGGTGGTCGGGGGTGATGCCCGGCCGGTACAGCGTCAGCAGCGTCGAGCCCATCGCCACGACGTACGGGGCGAACCACGCCGGCAGCGTGTCCCGGCCCTGGACGGCGCGGACCACCCGCGGCAGCGCGACGACGGCCGCGGCCCCGGCCAGCACGACGGCCGGCCAGCCCAGGTACCAGGCGATCCAGTCGATCGAGTGCTCGGCGTAGGTGCGGCCGCCGTCGACCGTCAGCCCCTGCGCCTGCTGCAGCCCGGCGACGAGCTTGCTGCCGGAGTCCTCGGGGTCCTGCCGCACCACCAGCCACCACGGCCGGCTGGCCAGCACGAGCAGCACGACCCCCAGCGCGGCGGCCAGCACGGTCGGCAGCCGGTCGCCGGTCAGCCAGCCGAACCGGCCCAGCCAGCCGGCGCGGGCCAGCCGGGCCAGCACCGCGCACACGGCGGTGAGGAACACCAGGCCCGCCACCAGCGGGACCAGCGACCCGGCGATGGTGCCCAGGTAGGGCCGGGAGGTCAGCAGCGCCGCGGCCACCGCGAGCGCCGAGGCGAGCGCGGTCCCCGAGAGCAGCGCCCGCGTACCGGGGTGACGGACGACCAGCAGCACCGCGATCACCGGGACCAGGACGGCGACCTCGCGCAGGAAGTCGATCCGCACGAACCCGCAGGCCCCGACGAGCAGCCCGACTCCGCCGCCGAGGCGGGCCGCGGTGCGGCCGGTCGCCGGGACCGCCGCCACCAGCAGCGAGGCGGCGCCGACCAGGACGAGCAGCGCGGGCGGTTCGGAGTAGGTGGACCGGTTGGCGTGCAGCACGGGCTGGGCCAGCGCGAACGCCCCGGCGGCCAGCGGCGCCCAGCGCGCCCCCGCGAGGCGGGCCGTGAGCCCCGCGACGGCGAGGACCCCGAACCCGCCGAGGACGGCCGGCGCGACGAACATCCCCGTCCACCCACCGGCCCACTCCCCGAGGGAGTACAACGCCGGCGCGCCGAGCAGGAACTGGGGGACGACGTGGTCGCCGACCTCGTAGAACGCCGGTGAGGCGAGCGTGACGTTGGGGTCGGCGAGCGCGGCGGCCCCGCCCAGCGCGCTCAGCGCCGGGTCGACGGGCAGCCCGTGGTGCGTGGCCAGCTGGTGGGCGTACAGCGCGACCGATCCGGCGTCGCGGCGCAGGACGACGTGCTCGGCGTGGGTGAGCGCGGCCCAGGTCCCGGCGGCCACCGAGATCGCCAGGCTCGCGCCCGCCGGGACCCAGCCCGCCGCGACGACGGGGGTCCCCCAGGCGAGCCGCCCGGCCAGGGCGGCGACCACGACCGCGACCGGCACCGCGACGGCCGGGGTCCACAGGTCCAGCAGCACCAGCGGGACGGCGACGGCCGTCACCGCGGCGACCGCGGCGGCGAGGACGACGGGAACCCGCGTCAAGAGGATCGCGGCGGGTGTCTCGTCTCTCACGCCGCGAGAACCTACCGTCGTCGGGCAGCCGCCCCCGGGACGCGTACCGTGACGCCGTGCCCGCTGTCCCCTCCCGTTCCGTCCCGGCCCTGCTGCGCTCGCTGCAGGACGACGACCCGGGGGTGCCCCGGCTGACGTGGTACGCCGCCGACCACGAGCGCAGCGGCGAGCGGGTCGAACTGTCCGCGCGGGTGCTGTCGACCTGGGTGGCCAAGACGGCGAACCTGCTCGAGGAGGAGTTCGACGCCGGACCGGGGTCGGTCGTGGCGATCGACCTGCCCACGCACTGGCGGACGCTGGTGTTCCAGCTGGCGGCCTGGTCGACGGGCGCGGCGGTGCGGCTGGGCCCGGACCGACCCGCCGACGTCCTCGTCTCCTCCTCGGTGGAGGCGTTGCGGCGCAACGCCTCCACCGAGCGCATCGCGGTGTCGCCGGCCCCGCTGGCCAGGGACTTCGGCGCGGAGGTGCCCGAGGGGGTGCTCGACTACGCCCGCGTGATCACCGGCTACGGCGACACGTACTCCCCGATGGTCGAACCCGGCCCGGAGGACCCGGCGCTGGAGACGGCCGACGGGTCCGCGCTGACCCACGAGGGGCTGCTCGCCGGCGCGGCCGAGGCCGGCGCCGGGTGGCCGCCCGGGGTGCGCCTGCTCACCGACGTCGGCCCGGCCGACGTCGTCCGGGGACCGCTGGCGGCGTGGGTGCGCACCGGCTCGGTCGTGCTCACCCCCGACCTGGGGTCGCTGCCGGAGAAGGTGGCCGCCGCCGAGCGCACGACCGCCACGCTGTCGTAGTGCGGCGCGCGGGTCACGTCCTCGCGCTGGTCGCCGCCACCGTCGTCGCGACCCTGCTGCTCGGCCGGCTCGGCCTGCCCTCCCCCGCCCTGTTCGCCGGGCTGGCCGCAGGTCTGGTCGACGCCCTCCTGTCCCGGCGCGCCGTGAGGCTGCCGCCGCTGGCCGGCACGGCGGGGCAGGCCGTCGTCGGGGTGACCATCGGCACGCTCGTGCAGCTGTCGACCCTGTCGGCCCTCGGCGCGCACTGGCTGCCGGTGCTGGGCGTGACGGTCGGGACGCTGCTGCTGAGCCTGGGCACCGGCTGGCTGCTCGGCCGGCACCGCGACGTCGACGCCGTCACCGGGGCGTTCGCGCTCGTGGCCGGCGGCGCCAGCGGGCTGGTCGTCATCGCCCGCCAGCTGGGCGCCGACGAACGGGTCGTCGCCGTCGTGCAGTACGTGCGGGTCCTGCTCGTCGTGCTGTCGCTGCCGCTGGTCCTCAACGTCGTCTTCGGGGTCCGCGCGTCGGGATCCGTCGCGGCCGGCGACCAGGACTGGGCCGTCGGGGTGGGGCTCGTCGTGGTCTGCGGCCTGGCCGGGCCCTGGCTGGGCCGGCGGGCGCACCTGCCCGCGCACACGCTGCTGGGTCCGCTGCTGCTGGCCGCGGCCGCGTCGCTGACCGGCCTGACGGGTGGGGCACAGGTGCCGGACCTGCTGCAGCAGGTCGCCTACGCCCTCATCGGCCTGCAGATCGGGCTGCGCTTCACCCGGGCCAGCCTGGCCACCGTCGCGCGCGTGCTGCCCGCGGCGCTCGCGCTCATCGTGGTCGGCGTGCTGGGCAGCGCGGGGCTGGGGGTGGCGCTGTCGCGCGTGAGCGGGCTGCCCGCCCTGGACACCTACCTGGCCACGACGCCCGGCGGGTTGTACGCCGTGCTCGCCGCGGCCGTCGGCTCCGGCGCCGACGCGACGTTCGTGCTGTCGGTGCAGGTGCTGCGGCTGCTGGTGATGCTGCTCGCCGCCCCCGTCCTGGCGCGCCTGCTGGCCGGTCGGGGACGCCCGGCGGGGCAGGGGTGATCGCCGCGGGTGCTGGGCCGGGGGGGCGGACCGTTGACGCATCGGGCCGGTAGGTCCGGCCCATTGCGTCAACGGTCCCCCACCGGGGCGCCGCGCGCTGCACCCTGACGTCGAGGGGTGCCGCGGTCGACGGCCGGGTCGGCTGAGACGTTCCCGGTGGTTGACCCGGCCGCGCACGGGTAGACATCGCCTGTGACCACGACCACCTCAGCACCGGCGGGGAACAGCCTTCGTCGGGCCATCAGCGGCAAGCTGCTCTTCCTGTTCATCCTCGGCGACGTCCTGGGCGCGGGCATCTACGCCCTCGTCGGGGTGCTCGCCGGGGAGGTCGGCGGGGCGATCTGGGTGCCGCTGCTCGTGGCCCTGCTCCTGGCCCTGCTGACGGCGTCGTCGTACGCCGAGCTGGTCACCAAGTACCCCAAGGCCGGTGGTGCGGCCGTGTTCGCCCAGCGGGCGTTCAACCGCCCGCTGGTCTCCTTCCTCGTCGGGTTCTCCATGCTGGCCGCCGGCGTGACCAGCGTCGCCGGCCTGGCGCTGGCCTTCTCCGGCGACTACCTGGGCGCGCTGGTCGACGTCCCGCCGCTGCCGGCGGCCCTGGTCTTCCTCGTCCTGGTGGCCCTGCTGAACGCCCGCGGCATCAAGGACTCCCTGCGCGCCAACGTCGTCATGACGGTCATCGAGGTCGGTGGTCTGCTGCTGGTCGTCGCCCTGGCGGCGGTGGTGCTGGGCCGTGGCGACGGGTCGCCCGGGCGCGTCGTGGAGTTCTCCGCCGACCAGGCGCCGGTGGCCGGGATCCTGGCCGCGGCCGTGCTGGCCTTCTACTCCTTCGTCGGCTTCGAGACCTCGGCCAACGTGGCCGAGGAGGCCGTGGACCCCAGCCGCACCTACCCGCGGGCCCTGTTCGGCGGGCTTGCGGTGGCCGGCCTGGTGTACGTGCTCGTCGGCCTGGCCGTCTCCACGGCCGTGGCCCCCGAGCAGATCGCCGGCTCCGACGGTCCGCTGCTGGAGGTCGTCCGCGTCGCCGACGTCGGCATGCCGGGCTGGGTCTACTCGCTCATCGCGCTGATCGCCGTGGCCAACGGTGCCCTGCTGACCGCCATCATGTGCAGCCGGCTGACCTACGGCATGGCGACCGAGGGCCTGCTGCCGCCCGTGCTGGGTCGCGTCCTGCCGCACCGCCGCACCCCGTGGGTCGCCATCGTCGTCACCACGCTGGTCTCGATGGCGCTGGTCGCCAGCGGTGACCTGGCGACGCTGGCGGCGACCGTCGTGCTGCTGCTGCTGTTCGTCTTCATCGCCACGAACGTGGCGGTGCTGGTGCTGCGCCGCGACCGCGTGGAGCACCGGCACTTCCGCGCCCCCACGGTGCTGCCCGTGCTGGGCGTGGTCTCCTGCGTGGCGCTGCTGACCCAGCAGGAGGCGGGCGTGTGGGTGCGCGCGCTGGTCCTGCTGGCGATCGGCGTCGTGCTGTTCCTGGTGACCCGCCGCGCCTCCCGCCGCCCCGCAGCGGCCCGCTGAGCGACGGACCGTTGACGCATCGGGCCGGACCTACCGGCCCGATGC
>NZ_JBJLSI010000049.1:0-28608 GCF_050871945.1 Kineococcus deserti
AAACACACCCCCCCCCCCCCCCCCACCCCACCCCCCCGCGCCGCCCCGCCCCCCCCCCCCCCGCCCCCCCCCCCCCCCCCCCCGCAACCGGTAGCCTGTGGCCGTGTCTGAGATCGAGATCGGCCGCGGCAAGCGGGGGCGACGCGCCTACAGCTTCGACGACATCGCCGTCGTCCCCAGCCGGCGCACCCGCGACCCCGAGGACGTGTCGACCTCCTGGCAGATCGACGCCTACCACTTCGACATCCCCGTGATGAGCGCGCCGATGGACTCGGTCGCCTCGCCCGCCACGGCCGTCGCCCTGGGCGAGCTCGGCGGTCTGGGCGTCCTGGACCTCGAGGGCCTGTGGACCCGGTACGAGGACCCCGAACCGCTGCTGGCCGAGATCGCCGGGCTCGACCCGGCCGTCGCGATCCCGCGCATGCAGGAGATCTACGCCGAGCCGGTCAAGCCCGAGCTCATCACCAGCCGGCTGGCCGAGGTCCGCGCCGCCGGCGTCACCGTCGCGGGCGCCCTGTCGCCGCAGCGGACGCAGGAGTTCTGGAAGGTCGTCGTCGACGCGGGCGTGGACCTGTTCGTGATCCGCGGCACGACCGTCTCGGCCGAGCACGTCTCGGGCCGCAGCGAGCCGCTGAACCTCAAGCGCTTCATCTACGAGCTCGACGTGCCGGTCGTCGTCGGTGGCGCGGCCACCTACACCGCGGCGCTGCACCTCATGCGCACCGGCGCGGCCGGCGTCCTCGTCGGGTTCGGCGGGGGAGCGGCGCACACCACCCGCAAGGCCCTGGGCATCCACGCGCCGATGGCCTCGGCCGTCGCCGACGTCGCCGCGGCCCGCCGCGACTACATGGACGAGTCCGGCGGCCGGTACGTCCACGTCATCGCCGACGGCGGCGTCGGGACCTCCGGCGACATCGTCAAGGCCATCGCCTGCGGCTCCGACGCCGTCATGCTCGGGGCCTCCCTGGCCCGTGCGACCGAGGCGCCGGGCCGCGGCTGGCACTGGGGCCCGGAGGCGCACCACAGCGTCCTGCCGCGCGGTGAGCGCGTGCACGTCGGGACCACCGCCCCGCTGGCCGAGATCCTCAACGGCCCGGGCCGGGTCGCGGACGGGACCACGAACCTCATGGGCGCGCTGCGACGCTCGATGGCCTCCACGGGGTACTCCGACCTCAAGGAGCTGCAGCGCATCGAGGTCGTCGTCTCCCCGTACCAGCCCGCCTGAGGAGTCCCGTGCCCCACCTCGAGCTGGCCGGTTCGACGGCCCCCTGGACCCCGGACGCCCTGGCCGACCAGAGCGGCCGCACGGTCCTGGTCACCGGCGCGAACTCCGGCCTGGGTCTGCACGTCGCGACGGAGTTCGCCCGCCGCGGCGCCGACGTCCTCATGGCGTGCCGGAACGCCGAACGCGGCCGCGCCGCGGTCGCACAGCTGACCGCCGAGGTCCGCAACTCGGGCGTCGAGCCGACCGTGGAGGTCGTCGCGCTCGACGTCGCCGACCTGGCCGACGTCCGCCGCGCCGCCTCCGACGTGCTGGACCGCCGCCCGAGCATCGACGTCCTGGTCAACAACGCCGGCGTCATGGTTCCCCCGTTCGGACGGACCGTCGACGGGTTCGAGACGCAGGTCGGCACGAACCACCTGGGGCACTTCGCCCTCACGGGCCTGCTGCTGCCGGCGTTGCTGGCCGGTGGCGGGGGCCGCGTCGTCAGCGTGGCCAGCGTCGCGCACCGGTTCTCGCGGCTGGACCGGGAGAACTACCAGAGCGAGCGCAGCTACCGGAAGTGGCTGGCCTACGGGCAGTCCAAGCTGTCGAACCTGCTGTTCGCCTTCGAACTGCAGCGCCGCGCCGCCGCCGCCGGAGCCCCGATCGTCTCCACGGCCGCCCACCCCGGGCTGTCCGACACGAACCTGTGGAAGATGACCCCGCTGAGCGGGAACCGCGTCGGTGAGGCGTTCGCGCAGGTGCTGGGCCGGGCCATCGGGCAGCCGGCGGCCCAGGGCGCCTGGCCGCTGCTGCGTGCCGCGACCGACCCCGACGCCGTGGGCGGGGAGTACTTCGGGCCCGGCGGCCGCCAGGAGTGGCGCGGTTTCCCCGTCGTGGTCCCGGCCACCCCCTTCGCCTACGACACCTCCGACGCCGCCTGGTTGTGGGCCCGCTCGGCCGAGTGGACCGGCGTCGACTTCGAGGAACTCACCGTCTGAGGTCCCGCCCACCACTCCCGCGGAAACAACAGTCTCCGTCGCTCACGGCACGCGCCGGCGACGGAGACTGTTGTTTCCGCGGGAGTGGTGGGCGGTCAGCGGCGGGCGGGAGCCAGCGCGGCGGTGCCGACGAGCAGCGCGCCGGCCACCGCCACGACGACGAAACCCCACGCGGGCCCGGCGTGCTCGGCCAGGTTCCCACCCAGCGCGGCGCCGGCGGCGACGCCCAGCACGATCCCGGAGTTCAGCAGCGCCATGACGAACGCGCCGCGTTCGGGGGCGACGAGCCCGGCCGCGAGGGTGTTGACCGTCACCAGCGCCGGGCCGACGAACAACCCGGTCACCAGCACCGTGGCCGCCAGCGTCCCCAGGCTGTCGGCGGTCAGGGCCATGAGCCCGGCTCCGGCCAGCAGCCCGGCCCCGCACAGGGCCCACCGCCGCCGCAGCCCGAACCGCGCGGGCAGCAGCACCAGGCAGAGCGTGGTGAGCGTGGAGCCGACGGCCAGCAGCGCGTAGACCAGCGAGCCGAGGGAGGCCGAACCGACCGACTCCGCGGCTGCGGTGACGGCGGTCTGGGTGGCGCCGAAGACGCCGCCCATCGCGAGCATCGCCACCACCGGGACCACCACCGCCACCGGGACCGGGCCGGCCGGGCGCACGCTCCCGCGCGGCCCGCTCAGCGTCACCCGGTGGGTGGGGTGGCAGGCGAAGGCCGTCACGAAGACCGCCGTGAGCCCGGCCGCCGTGAGCAGCGCGGCGGCGGGGTCACCGAGGACCCCGACGGCCCCGACGACGGCTGGGCCCAGGATGAACGTCGCCTCGTCGATCGTGCCCTCGCAGGCGAAGGCGGTCTCCACCTCGTGCGGGTCGCGGGTCATCCGCAGCCACCGCGCGCGGGAGAACCCGCTGACCGAGGGCAGCGTCAGCCCGACCACCGCGGCGGCGGGCAGCAGGGCGGACGTCCGGGGCGAGTCCAGTGCGGCGAACAGCCCGCCCAGGGCCAGCAGGTGCGCGGCGACGACCGTCAGCAGCACCCGGCGCTGCCCGGCCCGGTCGGCCATCCAGCCGACGACCGGCACCCCGAGCGCCTCGCCGATCGCGGTCGCGGCGCTGGCGAGCCCGCCGACCGCGACCGATCCGCTGGCGGAGGTGACCAGGCTCAGGACCGCCAGGGGGACCATCGTGATCGGCAACCGGCCGAGCGCGGCGACCGGCAGGTAGGCCCGGCCGGCGATCTGCGGCAACCTGGCGTACCGGGTGCGCAGCGTGGTGGGGGTGGGAGTGGGGGTGGTGGTGCTCACGGGCAGGCTCCATCGACGTGGTGCGCCTCCCCGCCTCTGACGCACCCGGACCCTGAGATGTGAACGCGTTCGAGCTTACGGCTCGCCGTGCCAGCTGCGCCACAGCCGGCCGTACGGGCCACCGGCGTCGACCAGCTCGGCGTGGGTGCCGAGCTCGGTGATCCTGCCCCCCTCGACGACGGCGATCCGGTCGGCGTCGTGGGCGGTGTGCAGCCGGTGCGCGATGGCCACCGTCGTGCGGCCTTCGAGCACCGCGGCCAGCGACCGCTCGAGGTGCCGGGCCGCGTTCGGGTCCAGCAGCGACGTCGCCTCGTCCAGCACCAGCGTGTGCGGGTCGGCCAGCACGAGGCGTGCGAGCGCCACCTGCTGGGCCTGCGCGGCCGACAGCGTCAGCCCGTTCTCCCCCACGGGGGTGTCCAGGCCGTCGGGCATCGCCAGCGCCCAGTCACGGGCGTCGACGGCCGCCAGCGCCTCGAGGACCTGCTCGTCGGACGACCCGGGGGCGGCCAGCGCGATGTTGTCGCGCAGGGAGGCGGCGAACACGTGCCGTTCCTGGGTGACCAGCGCGATCCGCGAGCGCAGCTCGTCCAGCGGCAGGCCGGTGACCTCGGCGCCACCGACCTGGACGGTGCCGTGCGAGGGCGGGTTGATCCCGGCCAGCAGCCGGCCCAGCGTCGACTTCCCGGCCCCCGTGGGCCCGACGATCGCGAGCCGCTCGCCGGGTTCGAGCTCGAGGGAGACGTCGTGCAGCACGGGACGGCCGGCCGAGTACTCGAAGCCGACGCGGTCGGCGGCGATGTCGTCACCGGCCGGTTCGTCGGCGCGTTCGGTCCGGTCCGCCTCGACCGCGGACAACCCCACGACGCGGGCGAAGGAGGCCTGCCCGACCTGCAGTTCGTCCCACCAGGCCAGCAGTTCGTTGACGGGCCCGACGAGCTGGCGCAGGTACAGCACGACGGTGGTGACCTGCCCGACGGTCTGCAGGTCGTGCCGGACGAGGAAACCGCCCCACAGCAGCGCCACGACGACGGGGACCAGGTACGACATCTCGATGCTGGGGAACCACACGGTCCGCAGGCGCAACGTGTACCGCTCCCGCTGCACCGTCGCGCCGATGACGTCGTCGACCATCCGGATCCGGTGCTCGGCCAGGCCCAGCGCCTCGACCGTGCGGACGTTCTCGACGTTCTCGCCCAGCGTGGTCGAGATGCGGCCCCACTCGGCGCGTTCGGCCGCGTAGCCCTGCGGCGCGCGGCGCAGGTACCAGCGGGTGGCGAGGAACAACCCGGGCACGCCGGCGAGGATCGCCAGCGCGACCAGCGGGCCGGAGACCACGGCCGCGACGACGGTCAGCGTGGAGGTGACGAACGCGACGAGGATCGCCGGGGCGCCGTAGCGGACGGTGTAGCTCAGCGCGTCGACGTCGTTGGTGGTGCGCGAGACCAGGTCGCCGGTGCCGGCCTGCTCCACCACCGACAGCGGCAGCGCCGTGGCGCGGGTGAGGAACTCCTCGCGCAGTTGCGCGAAGACGCCCTCGGCCAGGACCAGCGAGCGCTTGCGCGCCAGCCGGGCCAGGACGGCCTGGGCGACGACGGCCGCCACCAGGACCGCGACGTAGGTGTCGATGCGCCCGGTGACCTCGGCCAGGGCCGTGCCGTCGCGGACGGCGCGCACCACGTCGTCGACGAGCCGGCCCAGCAGCCACGGCCCCAGCAGGCCCGCGACGGCGGCCAGGGCGTGCAGCCCGAGCATGCGCAGGCCGGGGTCGCGGTGCTGGGTCAGCAGGCGCCGGACGTCGCGCAGGACGTGCGCGCGGTCGGCGACGGGGAGTGTGGTCCTCACGTTCTCTCCTCGATCTGTTCCGCACGAGGTGCGGGAACTCCCGCGTCGCGGGTCACGAAACGGCGGTAGGACGCGTCGCGGGTCAGCAGTTCGGCGTGGGTGCCGCGGTCGACGAGCCGCCCGGCGCGCACCCAGCAGACCTGCTCGACCTGCGGCAGGACGAGCGGGCTGGCGGTGGCCACGACGGTGGTCCGCCCGGCGCGGGCGCGCCGCAGCCGGGCGGCGATGCGGGCCTCGGTGTGCGCGTCGACGGCGCTGGTCGGCTCGACCAGGACGAGCGCCTCGGCCTCGCGCAGCAGCACGCGGGCCAGGGCCAGCCGCTGGCGCTGCCCACCGGACAGCGAGCGGCCGCGTTCGGTGACCACCCCGGCCAGGCCACCGTCGACGAGGTCGAGGATCTCGACCGCGTCGGCGACCTCCATGACCCGCAGGACGTCCGCGTCGGTGGCCCGGTGCTCGGGGTCGACCTGCTCGCGGACGGTGCCGCTGAACAGCTGGGCGTCGTCCTCGGCCAGCAGCACCCGCGCGCGCACGTCGGTGATCGGCATCCGCCGCAGCGGGACCCCGCCGAAGGTGGCACGGGTGTCGTCGTCGAAGCGGGTCAGCCGGCGGGCCAGGACGGCCGCGTCCTCGGGCGGGTCGCAGACGACGGCCGTCAGGACACCGGGCGCGGCCAGCACGCCGGACTCGGGGTCGGCCAGTTCGCCGCCGGGCGAGGGGGTGCGCCCGTCGTCGCGGACGGCGGGTGGCACCTCGAGCAGGCTGATGAGCCGGCGGGCGGCGATGAGGGCGCGCACGTACTTGTCGGCGGCCTCCACCAGCATCCGCAGCGGCGAGGTGAGGAACGCGGCGTACCCGTAGAGGGCGACGAGGTCACCGGCGGTGATCTCGCGTTGCACGGTGGCGCGGGCACCGGCCCACACCAGGGCGGCGACGAGCAGACCGGGGACGAGGATCTGCAGCGCCTCCAGCGCCGCCTCCCACGTCGCCACCCGCACCCCGGCGGCCCGCACCGCCTGGCTCTTGGCCCGGTAGCGGCCGAGGAAGACCTCCTCGCCGCCGATGCCGCGCAGGATCCGCAGCCCCCGCACGGTGTCGGTGCCGATCGAGGTGAGTTCCCCGGACAGCTTGCGGTGCAGGCGCTGACGTTCCTGCAGCGGCCGCAGGACGAACAGCAGCAGGGCCATCACGACGGGAACCCCGATGAGGATCACCAGCCCGATGGGCACCGACGTGCGCAGCACGAGGACGGCCACCACCGCGACGGCCGCCAGCGAGGCCACGGCCCGCTGCGTCACGTCGAAGGCGTCGGCCAGCCGCGGTCCGTCCGAGGCGATGGAGGCCAGCACCTCGCCCTGCGGCAACTTCGTGGTGACGGCGGTGCCGGCGCGGGAGGTGTGCCGGCCGACCTGCTGCAGGGTGCGGAAGCACGCCGTCAGCCAGTTCGTGACGCCGTAGCGGTGCCGCACGATCGCGGCGGTCGCGGTGACGACGGCCAGGGCCAGGACCGTGAGCGACCAGCGGGTGAGGGCGGCGGCGTTCCCGTCCACCACGCCCTCGTCGACGGCCTTGCCGATGGCGGCAGGCAGCACTGCCTGCGAGAGCATCCAGACGGTCCCGATCGCCGATCCGACCACCATCGGCCGCCACTGCCGTGCCGCGGTGTGCAGCAGGAAGCGGACGGGGGAGGTGACGTCGGGAGTACCGGGATCGCTCAGGGGGAGAGAGCGCACAGCGACTGACGGTAACCACTTTCCCGCTGCCCTTCCACGCGGTTTCCGGCGCGCGTCCCCGCCGCCGCGGGCGTCGGTCCGGGAACCGGCTGCGGTTGTGCCGCCACTCGGGTGGAAGGGGGTGACTCCGCGCCCGGCTACCCTTGGGTCGTGACGCCGGACGTGCCCGAGAGCCAGCCCGAGATCAGCGCCGACACCCCGCCCGCCGAGGTGGCCGCCGAGCGGACCCACCGCCCGGTGCTCGTCGTCGACTACGGAGCCCAGTACGCGCAGTTGATCGCGCGCCGGGTCCGCGAGGCCGACACCTACTCCGAGATCGTTCCCAGCTCGACGCCGGTCGACGAGATCCTCGCCAAGGACCCGGCCGCGGTGATCCTGTCCGGTGGTCCCTCGAGCGTCTACGCCGAGGGCGCCCCGCAGGTCGACCCGGCGCTGTTCGAGGCCGGGGTTCCGGTCCTGGGCATCTGCTACGGGTTCCAGGCGATGGCCAAGGCCCTCGGCGGCGAGGTCGCCCGCACCGGCCGGCGCGAGTACGGCGGAACCGCCGCCTCGCTGACCGACCCGTCGGCCTCGACGCTGCTGCGCGACCAGCCCACCGCGCAGCCGGTGTGGATGTCGCACGGCGACAGCGTGTCCCAGGCGCCGGAGGGTTTCCGCGTCACGGCCTCGACCGAGGGCACGCCCGTCGCGGCGTTCGAGGACGACGAGCGCCGGCTCTACGGCGTGCAGTGGCACCCCGAGGTCAAGCACTCCACGCACGGCCAGGACGTGCTGGTGAACTTCCTGCGCGACGGCGCCCGGATCACACCGGACTGGACGACCGGCAACGTCATCGAGGAGCAGGTCGCCCGGATCAAGGCGCAGATCGGGGACGGCAAGGTCATCTGCGCGCTGTCCGGCGGGGTCGACTCGGCCGTCGCGGGCGCGCTCGTGCAGCGCGCCGTCGGCGACCAGCTCACCTGCGTGTTCGTCGACCACGGTCTGCTGCGTGCCGGTGAGGCCGAGCAGGTCGAGAAGGACTTCGTGGCCGCGACGGGCGTGAAGCTGCACGTCGTCGACGCCGTCCAGCGGTTCGCCGACGCCCTCGACGGGGTCAGCGACCCCGAGCAGAAGCGCAAGATCATCGGCCGCGAGTTCATCCGCGTGTTCGAGCAGGCCGCGCGCGAGGTGGTCGCGAAGGAAGGTTCCGACGAGGTCAAGTTCCTCGTCCAGGGCACCCTGTACCCCGACGTCGTGGAGTCCGGCGGCGGCACCGGTGCGGCGACGATCAAGAGCCACCACAACGTCGGCGGCCTGCCCGACGACCTGGCCTTCGAACTCGTCGAACCGCTGCGTGCGCTGTTCAAGGACGAGGTCCGCGCGGTGGGCCTGCAGCTCGGCCTGCCCGAGGCGATGGTCTACCGCCAGCCGTTCCCCGGCCCGGGGCTGGCGATCCGCATCGTCGGTGCGGTGACGCCCGAGCGCCTGGAGATCCTGCGCGCCGCCGACGCCATCGCCCGCGCCGAACTCACCGCGGCCGGCCTGGACCGCGAGATCTGGCAGTGCCCCGTCGTGCTGCTGGCCGACGTGCGCAGCGTCGGCGTGCAGGGCGACGGCCGCACCTA
This sequence comes from Kineococcus deserti, assembly GCF_050871945.1. Lineage (NCBI taxonomy): Bacteria > Bacillati > Actinomycetota > Actinomycetes > Kineosporiales > Kineosporiaceae > Kineococcus > Kineococcus deserti. Next base: position 8,686 of record NZ_JBJLSI010000049.1, read on the forward strand.
CGGCCACCCGATCGTGCTGCGTCCGGTCTCCTCCGAGGACGCCATGACGGCCGACTGGACGCGGCTGCCGTACGACGTGCTGCAGAAGATCTCCACCCGCATCACCAACGAGGTGCCCGAGGTCAACCGGGTCGTCCTCGACGTCACGAGCAAGCCGCCGGGCACCATCGAGTGGGAGTGATCCCCTTCCGGTGATCCCGTTCGGGTGAGTGGTGTCGGGACCGCCTCGTAGAGTCGCCGGCGTGTGGACTCGAGAGGCGGTCCTCGCCGTTTCTCCCGACAGCGGGTCGGTGGCGGCGGCGACGAAGCTGAGCACCGCCCGGTCGTGGTCGGCCGAGGGCGCCGACGAGCACGCCGTCTGGGGTCTGTGCGCCGGCAGCGGTGGGAATCCGTACCAGACCGTCGTCGACCTCGACGGTCCCGCGTACCGGTGCTCCTGCCCGTCGCGGAAGTTCCCCTGCAAGCACGCCCTGGCCCTGCTGCTGCGCTGGTCCGCCGGGCAGGTCCCGGCCGCCGAGCGCCCGGACTCCACGACGACGTGGCTGGAGAGCCGGACCGCCAGGACGCCACGGTCCACCGGGACGGTTCCCGATCCGGAGGCCGCCGCGCGCCGCAGCGCCCGCCGCGCCGAACGCGTCAGCGCCGGGCTGGCCGAGCTCGACGTCTGGCTCGCCGACCAGGTCCGCACCGGTCTGGCCGCCGCCGCACGGTCCGGGTACTCCTACGGCGCGGCCACCGCGGCCCGGATGGTCGACGCGCAGGCCCCCGGCCTCGCCTCGGCCCTGCGCCGGCTGCCGGGGACGGTCGTCTCCGGGGACGGCTGGACGGGGCGGCTGCTGGAGGAGCTGGCGCTGCTGCGGCTGCTCGTCGCCGCGCACGCGCGGCTCGAGGACCTGCCCGGGCCCGAGGCCGCCACGGTCCGCGCCCACGTCGGGTACCCCGTCCGCGCCGAGGACGTCCTGGCGACGCCGGGCGTGCGCGACCAGTGGGCCGTCACCGGGGTGCGCGACGTCCTGGCCGACAACCTCACCGCCCGCCGGGTCTGGTTGCGCGGCGACGCCACCGGCCGCCCCGCCCTGGTGCTGACGTTCACCCCGTCCGGGACGGCGCCGGACACCTCGCTGCCCGTCGGGACGGTCCTGGACGCCGACCTGCACTTCCACCCCGGCACCCCGGCGCTGCGAGCCGTGGTCGGAACCCGCCACGGCGAACCGCGACCGCTGACCAGGTTGTCACCGTGCTCCGCGGCGCGGGCCGTCGCGGAGTTCGGTCGTGCGGTCGCCGCCGACCCGTGGACCCGGCACTGGCCCGTGGTGGTCTCCGACGTGGTTCCCGTCGCGCACGACGAGGAGGTTTCCCTCGTCGGCGCCGACGGAACCCTTCCCGTCCACCCGGGTGGGGCCGACGTCTGGCGGATGCTGGCGGTCTCCGGGGGTTTCCCCGTCACGGTGACCGGAGAACTCGGCGCCCGCGGGTTGCGGCCCACCGGTGTCCTGGGGACCGGCGCGCTGGTGGGCCTGTAGATGTGGGACGAACTCGTCACGACCGCGCTGCTGGGCACCACCCGCCGGCCCTTCGACCCCTCGGCCCTGCCCGAGCCGGTCCGCGAACTCGTCCCCGCGGGAGAGGCGCCCGTCCGGTTGCTCGACGCCGCCGCCCTGCTCGCCGTCGCGCGGCGGGCGAACCCCGGGCTCCTGGGCGCTGCGACGGAACTGCCCGAACCCGCGGCCGCCGAGACCCGGCCCGCAACCCCGGCCGCGGCCACCGAGGTCCTGCGCGCCCTGCTGGTCGGCCGGGACTCCCCGCTGCTGCTGGAGTTCCTGCACGTCACCGCCGAGCGCGGCCGCGTCGTCGCGCCCGACGTCCTGCCGGCGCTGCTGGACGCCGGTGCCGCGCACCGCGCGGTCGCCGACGCCGCCGCCCCCGTCCTGGGCGCCCGGGGGCGCTGGCTGGCCGGGCAGCGGGACAGCTGGCGTCCGCAACTGCTGCGGGCGGCCGGCGACCGCCCCGTGGGGTGGGAGCACGCCGCCCCCGCCGACCGGGCCGGGCTCCTGCGCGCCCTGCGTCGCGAGGACCCGGACGCCTCGCGGGACCTGCTGCGCCGCAGCTGGCCCGGCCTCACCGCCGACGAGCGGGAACGGTTCACCGCCGAACTCGTCGTCGGGTTGTCCGCCGCGGACGAGGACCTGCTCGAGAACGCGCTGGCCGATCGTCGCCGCGCCACCCGCGACCAGGCCGCGGCGTTCCTGGCCCGGTTGCCCTCCTCCGGGTACGCGCGGCGGATGGTCACCCGGGCGGCCACGTGCGTGCGGTTCGTACACGAGGTGTTCCAGGTCCAGCCGCCCGCCGAGTGCGACGACGGCATGATCCGCGACGCGATCACCGCCGGCGCCCAGCCCGGCGTCGAACTGCGCAGCGAGGGCGTGCGGGCGCACTGGCTGCGGCAGGTCGTCGCGGCGACCCCGCTGCGGCACTGGACCGACCTCGTGGGCGGGTCGGTCACCGACGTCCTGGCGCGGCGGATCTCCGGCGGCTGGGGCCCGACGTTGCGCGAGGCCTGGGCCGAGGCCGCGGTGCGGCAGGCGGACGCGCCGTGGGCCGAAGCCCTCGTGCCGACCGCGGGCAGCACCGTCCGCACCGAGCTCCTCGCCGTCCTGGACCCCGTGCGGCGGGCCCGGGTGGTGGTGGGCCTGCTGACGGGCCCGCTGCTGGACGCCGCGCCCGCCACCGCGCTCCTGCGCGACTGCCCGACGCCGTGGACGCCGGAACTGGGCGCGGCGGCGCTGGCCGACACCCTGGCGCGGCCCTGGCCCGCCTCGGCCGTGATCGGGATGCGGCAGCGGTTCGACGTCCTCGCCCACCGGCTGCCACCGCAGCAGGCCGTGCCGTTGCACGAGTTCGCCGCGCGGCCCGACCTGTCCGACGCCGCGCGGGCGGTGGCCGTCCGCGCGCTGGAGGTGCTCGCGCTCCGGCAGCGGTTCCACGAGTCGATGTCAGAGGAACTGGAGGGTTCGTGACCGACCTGCTCCGCCCGCACGCCGAACAGCAGTTCGCCGACGAGCTCGCAGCGCTGGCCCGCACCGACGACCGGCAGCGGCCGCCGAACTGGAAGCTGTCGCCGTGGGCCGTCGTGACGTACCTGCTCGGCGGCGAACTGCCCGACGGCACGGTCGTCACGCCCAAGTACGTCGGCCCACGCCGGCTCGTCGAGGTCGCCGTGGCCACCCTGGCCACCGACCGGGCGCTGCTGCTGCTCGGCGTCCCCGGGACGGCGAAGACGTGGGTCAGCGAGCACCTCGCCGCGGCCGTCAGCGGGGACTCCACGCTGCTCGTGCAGGGCACGTCGGGCACGGCGGAGGAGGCGATCCGCTACGGCTGGAACTACGCGCGGTTGCTGGCCGAGGGACCCACCCCTGCGGCGCTGGTGCCCTCGCCGGTCATGACGGCCATGCGCGAGGGGCGCATCGCACGGGTGGAGGAACTGACCCGCATCCCCAGCGACGTGCAGGACGCCCTCATCACCGTCCTGTCGGAGAAGACGCTGCCGGTCCCGGAACTGGCCACCGAGGTGCAGGCCACCCGGGGTTTCTCCGTCATCGCCACGGCCAACGACCGCGACCGCGGCGTCAACGACCTGTCCAGCGCGCTGCGCCGCCGGTTCAACACCGTCGTGCTGCCGTTGCCGGCCGACGCCGAGGAGGAGGTCGCGATCGTGGCCCGCCGCGTCGGCCAGCTCGGCCGCTCCCTGGAGCTGCCGGAACTGCCCACCGCCCTCGAGGAGATCCGCCGCGTCGTCACGGTGTTCCGGGAACTGCGGTCCGGCTCGACCGCGGACGGCCGGACCAGCCTGAAGTCGCCGACGGGAACGCTGTCGACGGCCGAGGCGATCAGCGTCGTCACCGCGGGCATCGCGCTGTCGGCCCACTTCGGCGACGGGGTGCTGCGGCCCGCCGACGTCGCGGCCGGGATCGTCGGGGCGGTCGTGCGCGACCCCGTCTCGGACACCGTCGCCTGGACCGAGTACCTCGAGGCCGTCGTGCGCGAACGCGACGGGTGGGCGGAGTTCTACCGCGCCTGCCGCGAGGTCTCCGGGTGACGGTTCGCGTGCTGGGGGTCCGCCACCACGGGCCGGGCTCGGCGCGGTCGGTGCGGGCGGCGCTGGAGGAGTTCGACCCGACGGTCGTGCTCGTCGAGGGCCCCGCCGACGCCGACGCCCTGGTCCCGCTGGTGGGGGAGCAGGACGTGCGGCCGCCGGTCGCGCTGCTCGCGCATCCCACGGGTGCGCCGGACCGGGCGGTGTTCTGGCCGTTCGCGACGTTCTCCCCGGAATGGCAGGCGTTGACGTGGGCGGTGGCGCGCGGGGTTCCCGCCCGGTTCGCCGACCTGCCCGCAGCGCAGTTGCTGGCCTCGACCTCCGAGCAGGAACCCCGCCGCGGCGCCCGGGTGGACCCCGTCGGCACCCTCGCCGCGACCGCCGGGTACGACGACCCCGAACGGTGGTGGGAGGACCTCGTCGAGCACCGCCCCGGATCCGGGGACCTGTTCGACGGGATCACCGAGGCGATGGCCTCGATGCGGGAGGGCGTGGTCGAGTCGGCGCACGAGCAGCGGCGCGAGGCGCAGATGCGCAAGGTCCTGCGCGCCGCCGTCCGTGAGGGGCACGAGCGCGTCGCCGTCGTCTGCGGGGCCTGGCACGCGCCGGCGCTGACCGGGAAGCTGCCGCCGGTCGGTCAGGACACCGCGCTGCTGCGCGGTGCCGCCAAGGTCAAGGTGTCGCTGACCTGGGTCCCGTGGACGCACGGCCGGCTCGCGGCGGCGTCGGGGTACGGAGCCGGCATCACCAGCCCCGGCTGGTACCACCACCTGTTCACCGCGCCGGACGAACCCGTCACCCGCTGGCTCACCGCGGTCGCGCGGGTGCTGCGTGAGCAGGACCTGCCCGTCTCCAGCGCCTCGGTCATCGAGGCCGTGCGGCTGGCCGAAACCCTCGCCGTGCTGCGCGGGCGGCCGCTGGCCGGGCTCGCCGAGGTCACCGAGGCCACCCGCTCGGTGCTGTGCGAGGGGAACGAGACCCTGCTCGACGTCGTCACCCGTGAACTCGTGATCGGCGAGCTGCTCGGGCAGGTCCCCGCCGCGGCGCCGACGCTGCCGCTGGAGGCCGACCTGCGCTCGCAGTCCAAGCGGGTCCGCCTGAAACCCGACGCCGCCGTCCGCGACCTGGACCTGGACCTGCGCGGTGACACCGACCGTGGGCGGTCGGTCCTGCTGCACCGCCTGCGGCTCCTGGAGGTCGGCTGGGGCCGGCCCGCCGAACCGGCCGTGCGCTCGACCGGCACGTTCCGCGAGACGTGGACGCTGCAGTGGCGGCCCGAGGTCTCGCTCGAACTCGTCGCGGCGTCGCGGTGGGGGACGACCGTCGCCGGCGCCGCCACCACCCGCGTCGTGGCCCGCGCCGTCGGGGGGAACCTGCCGGCCGTCACGACGGCCGTCGAGGACTGCCTGCGCGCCGACCTGCCCGCCGCGCTGCCGCAGGTGCTGGCGGCGCTGGACGAGCGCGCCGCCCACGAGAACGACCTGGCCCACCTCATGGACGCCGTTCCGCCGCTGGTGCGGGCCCTGCGCTACGGCGACGTCCGGGGGACCGGAACCGCTGCGCTGCAACCGGTGACGACGGCGTTGCTGGTCCGGGTGAGCGCGGGGCTGGGGCCGGCGACGACGTCGGTCGACGACGACGCGGCCACCGCGCTGCGGGCACGGGTCGACGCCGTCGACGCAGCCGTGGACCTGCTGGCCGAGCAGGAGCTGTCGGTGCGCTGGCGTTCCGCGTTGCGGTCGGTGGCCGACCGCGCGGACCTGCACCCGCTGCTCGGCGGGCGCATCACGCGGCTGCTGCGGGACGCGGGACGGTTGTCCGCCGACGAGGCCGCGCAGCGGTTGTCGCGGGCGCTGTCCGGACCGGCGGGGCAGGTGGCGCACTGGGTGGAGGGTTTCCTCTCCGGCGGCGGGTTGCTCCTGGTGCACGACACCGCCCTGCTGGAGCTGCTCGACGACTGGCTCACAGGCCTGGACGAGGAGCACTTCCTGGACGTCCTGCCGCTGGTGCGCCGCACCTTCGCGACGTTCGAGGCCGGGGAACGGCGGCAGATCGGCGCGGCCCTGGCCCGCAACGCGACCGCCGTCGCGACGCCGGAGGTCGACCTGACGTCGGAGCACGCGCAGGCCGCGCTGCGCACGGTGGCCAGGCTGCTGGGGAGCGCGCCGTGAGCCCCCCGGAGCGGCAGCGCCGGTGGCGGCTGGTGCTGGGGGAACCCGGCGGCCAGGGCCTGGGCGAGGGCTCGGAACCGGTCGGGCAGGACCGCACCGTCGACCGCGCCCTCGCGGAGCTGTACGACGCCGACCCGCGGCGGCGCGGGGCGGGGCTGGGGAGCTCGGCGCCCGAGGTCGCCCGTTGGCTGGGCGACATCCGGACCTACTTCCCGACCTCGGTCGTGCAGGTCGTCCAGCGGGACGCCGTGGAACGGCTCGGCCTGCACCGGTTGCTGCTCGAACCCGAACTCCTGCAGGCCGTGGAACCGGACGTGCACCTCGTCGGAACCCTGCTCAGCCTGCGCGACGTCATGCCGCAGGAGGTCAGGGCGACCGCCCGGCAGGTGGTGCGCACGGTCGTGCAGGAGGTCGAACGCCGGATCGCGCAACGGACCCGGACGGCGGTCGCCGGCGCGCTGGACCGCTCGAACCGCACCCGACGACCGCGACCCCGCGACATCGACCTGGGCCGGACGATCGCCGCGAACCTCGCCCACTACCTGCCCGAGCACCGCACGGTCGTGCCGGAACGGCTCGTCGGCCACGCGCGCCGGCAGCGCAGCGTCGCGCGCGACGTGGTGCTGCTCGTCGACCAGTCCGGGTCGATGGCCGAGTCCGTCGTGTACGCGGGGGTGTTCGGGGCGGTGCTGGCCTCGCTGTCGACCCTGCGGACGTCGATGGTGGTGTTCGACACGGCCGTCGTCGACCTCACCGAGGAGTTGTCCGATCCCGTCGACGTGCTGTTCGGCACGCAGCTCGGTGGGGGCACGGACATCAACCGGGCGTTGGCGTACGGGCAGTCGCTGGTGACGCGTCCTGCGGACACGACGCTGGTGCTCATCAGCGACCTGTACGAGGGCGGCGTCCGGGAGGAGATGCTGCGCCGGACCGGCTCGCTCGTGCGGTCGGGGGTGCAGGTGGTCGTGCTGCTCGCCCTGTCCGACTCCGGCGCTCCCGCCCACGACGCCGAGAACGCCGCCGCGCTGGCCGAACTCGGCGTCCCCGCGTTCGCCTGCACCCCCGACGCCTTCCCCGACCTGCTCGCCGTCGCCCTCGAACGCGGCGACGTCGCGGCGTGGGCCGAACGCGAACTCGGCCGCCGAACCACCTGACCCTCGGTGGTCCCGGCGAGACGTTGCGTGCCCTGTGGACGAACTCCGGCCGGTTCCGCGGATCCGTCCTAGGTTTCGCCGGGCCGGTTCATCCGCAGGGGAGGGGTTCGCGTGGACGAGTTGTCGCCGCTGTCGGCGGCCGCGGCCGCCGCCGCGGGCGCGACCGCGCGGGCCGCCGCCACCGGGATCGCCGAGGTCGGCACGCGCGTCGAGGCCGCGGTGCAGTCGCTGGGCGGCTGGTACGGGGCGGCGCAGGCCGGGTTCGCCGAGCGCGTCGTGGAACTGCAGACGCACCTGGACACGCTGGCGCACACCGCGACGGCCGGGGCCACCCTGATCGAGGAGTACGCGCTCGCGCTGGGCACGTTCACGGCGCGGCTCGCGTCGGTGGACGCGGAGATCGCCGTCGTGCAGGCGCGGGTGGACGCCGGCGTGGGCGACCTCGCCTCCTTCCAGCAGGACTGGGCGCAGCTGGAGCGGTGGCAGGCCAGCCGGGCGGTGGTGCTGGAGGAGTTCGACGAGACGTGCGCGACGTTCGCGACCCGCCTGCACTCGGTGGTCGAACAGGTCCCGGACCGCCCGCGCCGCCTCGGGGAGCACGTCGACGACGCGGCGCGGGTCGTCGCGGACAGCACCTCCGGCGCGGCCTTCACGGCGCTCGGCTGGGCCTGGGACGCGCCGGGGTGGACGGCGACGTGGCAGCAGGTGCCGGGTGCGGCGTGGGAGGCGGCGACGCACCCGGTCGACACGCTCGCCGACGCGGTGGCCTGGGACGACTGGGCCGACGGCCGGTACGGCGCGGCCGCCGCGACGCTGGGGACGGCGGCCGTCGGACGGGGCCTCGCCGGCAGGACCCCGCTCGGGAAGACGCTGCCGGAAGGTCACCGGCTGCGCGAGTACCTGGGCCAGGACGGGAACCCGCTGCCGCAGAGCGTGGACGAGCTGTTCGCGGGGGTGGACCTGGGGCACAGCGAGGTCTTCGCGTCGGCGCACACGCTGGCGCGGCACGTGGAGGTGGATGATGAGTTCCTGTGGCGGAGGCTGGAGACGGGGCAGGTGGAGGGCGGCGTCTCCGGCAAGCCACCGGTCCACGCCTCCCGCTGGGCCGACCAGGAGACCGCCGAGGAGGCCATCACCCGGGCCTTGCGCGACCACGAGGCCGACGTCACCCGGGCCATCGACTCCGGCGAGAAGCGGTACGTGCTGCGCGCACCCTCGACCGACGACGTCGGCGTGATCTGGACGCTCGGCGGTGACGGCAGACCGCTGGAGGTTCCCGCGACCGAGATCGTCGTCGTACTGAGGAAGGCAGGAGACGGATCGTGGTACATCGAGACGGCCTACCCCGACGCATGAGCGGGAGCTACCCGCTCGGCGCCCCGTTCGTGGGGCTCACCGGTTTCGACCTGTGCCACCGGCAACCGCTCGAACTGGCGATGGCCTCACCCGCTTTCGACGCCGAGGAGCAGCTGGACCGGTGGCGGTCGATCATCGACGTGGGCCGGCGGGAAGGGGACTTCGCGCGCACCGTGCAGCGGATCGGTGGGGTTCCGTTCGCGTCGCCGCCCGAGGGCAACTCCTGGGAGCGGTGGGCCGGGTGGGTCGCCGAGCGACTGGCTGAACTCGTCGACGATCCGACGTCGATCGCCGCGGTACCGCAGTACCCGGAGCACTGGCAGCTGCGCGACGGCAAGCTCGACGACACGGTCGGACCGGCGCTGCGGAGGCGGTTGTCCGAGATCGCCGTACCCGCCGGGCGGTCCCGTCGTGACTACCTGGTCGTCGACGTCGGGGAACCGGTCGGGGTGGTGCTCACCCGCGACGAGGGTGGCCGGTCGGTGGGCGAACAGGTCACGCAGCGGGTCGGGGTGGTCGTCGAGCGCACCGACCGTCCCCGAGTGATCGGTGTCCACGCGGCCCCTGCCGTCGACGACCCACGGGCCGACGGATGGCGCGCCGAGTGGCCGCGACTGTCCTCGGCGTTCGGCGGCTGGTTCAGTCTGGGCGCCTTCGGGAACCGGACGCCGGCCACGATGCAGTACTCGATGCTCGAACGGGAACCCGATGACCTGCTGGAAGAGCTGGCGGCCGAAGGGCGGGAACTCCTCGACCTGACGGACGAGGACCTGCGCGCTGCGGTGGTCGCCCTCGGCTGCTACGTCGAACCGTCCTGGCTCCGGTTGTGGCTGGAGTGGATGTTCTGGCGCATCGGGTACTTCGACTGGAAGTGACGTGCCGACGTGGGAGGAACCCGGGCCGGCGCCGCCCCCGTCGTCTGCTGCGGTCGCGGCGATCATGCGGCGCACCGGCCGGCGTGACACCGCACCCGAGCTCGCGCTGCGCCGGGAACTGCACCGGCGGGGGATGCGGTTCCTCGTCGACGTGTCACCGCCGGGTACCGACCGGCGGCGCCGCGCCGACGTGGTTCTCCGCGGTTCCCGCATCGCGGTGTTCGTCGACGGCTGCTTCTGGCACTCCTGCCCGGAGCACCTGCACCTGCCGAAGGCGAACGCGGCGTGGTGGGCGGTGAAGCTGGCGAGCATCACCGCCAGGGACCGGGACACGGACGCGCACCTGCTCGCCCACGACTGGCTGCCGCTGCGCGTGTGGGAGCACGAACCGGTGACGGACGCGGCCGATCGCATCCTCGCTCAGGACCGGAGCAGGAGGTCGGGGGCAGACGTCAGCTGACGAGGGCGAAGGGTGGTCCTTCGTCGTCGTCGTTCCAGCCGTCGTCGGCGGAGCGGACCCCCAGGCGGCCGCCGTGCAGTTCGCGGTGGTGCTGGCGCAGCCAGGGTGGGGCCGAGCAGCCGGGGGGGAGTTTCCCACAGCCTGTTGATCGGGCTGTGGGGGAGTTCGCGTCGCGATCGAACCAGTTCTCGCCGAGGTCGGGCACCCGGAGCCGCGGCGGGTCACGGCCCCCTCTCCTCCGGGCACTGTTCCACAGCGTCAGCTTCACGCCGACGTGCGAGGCGGTGAAACCCAGGCGCTCGTGGAACCGGTGCGCCTCGACGCGGCGTGCGTCGGTGGTCAGCTGGACCGTGCTGCAGCCTCGACGGCGGGCCTCCTCGATCGTCCAGCCGGTGGACTGCGAGCCGAGTCCAGCGCCGCGGTGGTGTGCGGCGATCCGGACGGCCTCGACCTGGGCGCGACGCGCACCGCGCCGCGACAACCCCGGCAGGACGCCGAACTGCGAGGTTCCGACCACCGTGCCGTCGGCTTCGACCAGCAGGGCGACGGGTCCGGCGGGCGACTGGGAGGTCTCGAGGGTGCTGGTCGCCGCGCCAGTGGACCGCGGTTCCCGGGGTGCGCACGGAACCCTGTCGACGTCAGATCGACGCGGCGAGGATGCGCACGGCGGTGTCGACCTGCTGTTCGGGCAGGGCGGCGATGCACAGCCGCAGGTGGGCGGCGTCCTCCTCGGCGACGACGTAGTGCCGGCCCGGCCCGACCGCCAGTCCGCCCTCCAGCGCCCGCCGGGTGACCTCGAGGTCGTCGACGCCGCGGGGCAGGCGCAACCACAGCGAGAACCCACCGCGGGGGCGGGTCCAGCTGCATCCGGGCAGGTCGCGGGCCAGGGCGGTGCACAACGCGTTCATCCGGGCACCGAGTGCCGCGGACAGGGCGCGCAGGTGCGCGTTCCACCCCGCTCCGGTGACCAGTTCGACGGCCGCCTCCTGCAGCGGCCGCGCCACGATGAGGTGGTCGACGACCTTCAGCCCGGCGATGCGCCGGGCCACGGGGCCCCGCGCGACGACGCACCCGACCCGCAGGCTGGGGCCGGCGACCTTGCTCAGGGAGTTCACGGTGATGACCCGGCCGTCGGTGTCGTCGCGCAGCAGCGACGGCGGTGGGGTGGTGCCGTGGCCGAGCCAGCGGGCGAAGTCGTCCTCGACGACGAACGCGCCGGCGCGGGCGGCGGTCTGGAGCACCGCCGCGCGACGGTCGGCGGCCAGCACCGAGCCGTCGGGGTTGGCGTAGGTGGGCTGCAGGTACAGCAGGCGGGAGCCGGACTGCTCGAAGGCCCGCTCGAGGAGTTCGGGGCGGACGCCGTCGGTGTCGGCCGGCACGGGCACGGGCACGAGGCCCGCGCTGCGCAGCAGGGAGATCGCGCCGGGGTAGCTGGGCACGGCGACGAGCACGGGGCTGCCGGCGGGGACGATCGAGCGCAGCACGGTGGACAGTGCGCCCTGACCGCCGGGGGTGATGAGCACGTCGTCGCGGTCGGCGCCGAGCTGCTGGGCGAACCACGTGCGCAGTTCGGGCACGCCCGCCAGCGGCGGGACCGACCAGGCCTCGGGGCGCCGGGCTGCGCGGGCCATCGCCGAGGCCAGCCGGGAGGAGGGCTGCAGGGGCAGGTCGAGGTAGCCGCGGGCCATGTCCAGGACGTCGTGCGAGGGCACCGCGAGAGCGGACAGCACCCCCTCGGTCCGCACCGGGCTGGCTCCCAGCGCCACCCGCTGCCAGTCGGTGTCGAGGGTGGGGGTCCGCGCGGCGCGGGCCACGAACGTCCCCGCGCCGGGGCGGGTGACGACGGTTCCGTCGGCGACGAGGGTGTCGATGGCCCGCTGGACGGTGACGGGTCCCACTCCCAGGTCCGCGACGAGGCGGCGGCTGCTGGGCAGCTTGGCGCCCGCCGGCAGCGTGGCGGCGAGCTCGCGCAGGCTGGTGGTGACGCGCTGCACACTGCTACCGTTGTCCATGAGAACAGACAATAGCGCTATCCGTCGCAGCTCCGGTAGCACCCGGAGGTCGTCGTGAGCCTCCTCGTCGTGCTCGGCGTGCTCGTCGCTCTTGCGCTCACCGCTCCCTTCCTCGGCGAGGACACCCGGTGGCCGGGGGCGGGGAAGCAGGCTGATCGGCCGCAGCGGGGAAAGCGCTACCGCCACTCGTGGAACGCCGCCATCGCCGAGGAGGTGCGCCGGCAGGACTTCGGGCGCACGACGTGACGGCCGGTCGGAGGCGGCACGTAGCCTGGCCGGGTGCAGGACCACCATGACGACGGACGCGGTGACCACGCGGACCGCAGTGGCGCGGGGCGCGGACGCGACGCCCTGGCCGGTCGTGTCACCGTCCTGACCGCCCTGGCCCTGGTGGTCGTCCTGGTCTGCGGCGCGCTCGGCGTCTGGCAGTGGCAGCGCGGTCACGTCGTCGTCACCGAACCCCCTGCGCAGCAACCTGTCACGGCCGTCAGCGAGGTGGTCGACGCCGGCGCGGACGGTGACCGGGCGGTGCTGTCGGCGGGGGAGGTCGGTCGTCGCGTCGTGGTCAGCGGCGCCTTCGACCCCGCGGTGGACCTGCTCGTGCCGGGGCGCCCGCTCGACGGAGTCGTGGGGGCCTGGGCGCTGGGGATCGTGGTGCTCGAGGACGGCTCGGGTGTCCCGGTCGTCCGCGGCTGGGTGCCCGAGGGGGAGCCGGCGCCCGCGCTGCCCGCCGGGCAGGTCGACCTGGAAGGTGTCGTCCAGCCGCCGGAGGGGTCGGACGTCGCTCCCTCGAGCGCGGCGCTGCCCGCGGACCAGACCTGGATCGTCAGTGCCGCCGACCTGGTCAACCGGGTCGACTACCCGGTCGCCAACGCGTACGTGACCGCCACCGCGCCCCAGGACGGACTGGCTGCGGTCGCGCCGGCCGACCCCGGCCAGGCGACCCGGCGCCTGGACTGGGGCAACCTCGCCTACGCGGGCCAGTGGTGGGTCTTCGCCCTGTTCGCCGTGGTCATCTGGGTGAGGGCCGTGCGCGACGAGCGTGCGGTCGCGCGAGAAGATGGCGCCGAACAGCAGGAGGACGGCTCCACGAGCGGTGGGGCGGGCGGTCCCGCGAACGGTCCTGGAGGACGAGACATGAGTGGTGCCCGGTGAGCGCGAACGGAACGGCCGGGCTGCGTGACCCGCGCAAGGTGCGGTCGGCGTTGCTGCGGTACCAGGTGTTCGCGTGGGCCACGGGGTTCTGCCTCGTCGTGCTGACCTACTCGCTGCTGCGCTACCCGGTGGAGTGGTTCTCCGGCGCGGAGCTGCCGGGCGCGCACGCCGTCAGCGGGGTGCTCGGCCCGATCCACGGAACGCTGTACATCGTCCTGCTCATCACGACCTTCGACCTCGGCTCGCGGGTCCGCTGGCCGTGGTCGCGGATGGTCCTCACCGCCCTGGCCGGGACGATCCCCTTCCTGTCGTTCTACGCCGAGCGCAAGAACGCCGCCGCGGTCCGCGCCCAGCTCGCCGCGGCCCAGCCCGCGTGAGGTCGCTGCAACGGGTCGCGGTGCACGCGGCTGCGGTCGCCCCCGAGGGTGTCCTGGTGGTCGACGGCGTGCTGCCGTGGACGGTCCTGGCGCACGGCGAGACGCCGGAGGCCGCCGTGCGACGCCTCCTGGGGGCCGAGGCGACGGTCGGCGAGCTGCTCGCCGTCCTCGACGGGCACCGCGAGGCCGACGGTGTCGACCTGCACACGGTCCACCTCGTCCTGGCCGTGCGGCCGGCGGTGGAACCGGCTGCGGCCCAACGCGTCCGGGTCGGCGACGACTGGCCGCTGGCCGCGGACGACCTGGTCGTCGTGGAGCAGGGGGAACTGCTGCGGCTGGCGCCGCCGTCGACGCCGGACGCGCCCGTCCTGCGGCAGCGGCTCGCGTGCTACGCCGTGGTGGTGGCCGACGGGTCGATCCTGCTGACGCGCCTGAGCTCGAACACGCCCAGTCCCGGCCGGTGGACGCTGCCCGGCGGCGGGGTGGACCACGGTGAGCACCCGCTGACGGCGGTGGTGCGCGAGGTCCACGAGGAGACCGGCATGGACGTCGACGTCGACCGGCTCGCCGAGATCGGCGCGGAGCACTTCACGGGACGCTCCCCGCGCGGTGTGCTGGAGGACTTCCACGCGGTCCGGGTCCTGGTCACGGCCACGCCGCGCGCGGTGCGCGAACCGGAGGTGCTCGACGTCGGCGGCAGCACGGACCTGGCCCGGTGGGTGCCGTTCGGGGAGGCGCAGTCGATCGGTCTCGTGGGTGTTGCGCAGCGTGGTCTCGACATCGCATTGCGTCACCAATCGCGGAGCTGAGCCGCGGAACCGTGCAGCACGGCACCTGATGTTCACCTGGCACGTCGCCCAGGGGTTCCCTGGACGTCACTGTGACTGGCAGGATCCGGCTCGCAAACCCCCTTCCGTGGAAGCGAGCCCATGCGCCCGAGTCGTCCTCTCGTCCGGTTCCTCTGTTCGGGTGCCGCGGTCGCGGCCCTGACGGTGCCGATGTCCCTCCCGGCCTCCGCCGCCACCACGCCGGCGCCGGCCCCCGGGACCGTTCCCGAGCTCCTGCCGGCTCCCGGCGAGGGCGTCACGCAGATCCAGATCGGGGCGTTCAACGACTTCCACGGTCGCCTCGAGGCACCCGACGAGACCGACGACGGTGAGCCGATCGGTGGCGCGGCCCAGCTCGCCGGCGCGCTGGACGCGATGCGCGCGCAGAACGAGAACACCGTCGTCGTCTCCGTCGGCGACAACGTCGGCGCCTCGACGTTCACCTCGTTCATCCAGCAGGACGCCCCGACGCTGGCGGCCCTGAACGAGATGGGTGTCGCGGTCTCGGCCGTCGGGAACCACGAGTTCGACCAGGGCTACGCCGACCTGACCGACCGCATCGGCGTCCAGGGGCCCGACAACGCCGGCGACGAACTGGCGGACTTCCCCTACCTGGGCGCGAACGTCCTGAACGCCGACGGGTCCAACGCCCTGCCCACCTACGCGACCACCGAGGTCGGCGGGGTGAGCGTCGGTTTCATCGGCGTCGTCACGCAGCAGACGGCCAGCCTGGTCGCGCCGGACGGCATCGCCGGCCTGCAGTTCACCGACCCGGTCGCCGCCGCCAACGGGGTGGCCGCGCAGCTGTCCGACGGGAACCCCGGCAACGGCGAGGCCGACGTCATCGTGCTGCTCGCCCACGAGGGCTCCTCCGGCACCGACTGCGCCACCGTCGGCACCGAGGGCGCGTTCGGGCAGATCGTGCAGGGCTCGAGCCCGCAGATCGACGCCATCCTGTCCGGGCACACGCACATGCTCTACAGCTGTGAGTTCCCGGTCGCGGGCAAGGCCGTCGCCCGTCCGGTGCTGTCCGCCGAGAGCTACGGCGTCGCCGTGGACAACCTCGTGCTGAACGTCGACGACGCGACCGGCGAGGTCGTCGCGGCCGGCCACCAGGTCGTCCCCGTGCAGGGTTTCACCCCCGACCCCGAGGTCCAGGCGATCGTCGACGCGGCCGTGGCCTACGCCGAGGAGCAGGGCCGGACGCCGGTGGGTTCCATCACCGCCGACATCACCCGCGCGTTCTCCGGCGCCGAGGACGACCGCGGCACGCAGTCGCCGCTGGGCAACCTCATCGCCGACGCGCAGCTGCAGCAGACCCGGGGCGCGGGCGCGCAGATCGCGTTCGAGAACCCCGGCGGCATCCGGGACGACCTCGAGTTCGCCGCTTCCGGCGACGAGGGCGACGGGGTCGTGACCTACGCCGAGGCCGCCGCCGTGCAGCCGTTCGCGAACTCCGTCCTGACGATGACGCTGACCGGTGCGCAGGTCCGCCAGGTGCTCGAGGAGCAGTGGCAGCCGGCGGGTTCGTCGCGCCCGTTCCTGGCGATGGGGGTCTCCGAGGGGTTCTTCTTCACCTACGACCCCGACGCCCCCGCGGGACAGCACGTCACGTCGGTGACCCTGGACGGTGTCGAGCTCGACCCGGCCGCGCAGTACCGCGTCACCGTGAACAGCTTCCTGGCCTCCGGCGGGGACAACTTCGCCACCCTGGCCCAGGGCACGGACCGGACTGAACTCGGCAAGACCGACCTCGAGGCCTTCACCGCCTACCTCGGTCTGCCCGAGAACCAGAACCTCGCGCCGGACACCGAACCGCGTTCTGCCGTGGCCGTCGCCGCGCCGGCTCCCGTGCCGACCGGGACGACCCCCGCGCCGGCTCCGGCCGTCCCGACCGCCCCGGCCACGACGGCCCCCGTCGTCACCGTGCCGACGGCCCGGCCGACGGCGAGCGCGAGCCCGTCGAGCACCCGGGCCGCCGTGGCACCGGCGAACGACGACGACCGCCTGGCCAACACCGGCGCCGAGGTCGCGCCGTGGATCGCCGGGGGTGCCGCGCTCGTCCTGGCCGGCGGCCTGCTGATCACCGCCGCGTCGCGTCGCCGCACCGCCTGACGGCGTGACCTGGAGGAGGTGGCTGGCCGCCCCGAGCGTCGCCTCTCGGCGAGTGGCCGCTCGCAGCGGCAGAGGGTGAGGCCCGGGGACACGTACCGGGGCGACCAGCCACCTGCACCATCGGCTCCTGCCGTGCACCCCTGAAGCCCCCGCCCGGTCCGGGCGGGGGCTTCAGTCGTTCGGCCGCTGCGCGCTCTCCAGAGCGGCTCCCTCCACGTCGAGCGTCGGCAGCCAGCGCAGCCACCGCGGCAGCCACCACGCGGCCCGGCCCAGCAGCGACAGCGCGGCCGGGACCGCGACCATCCGGACCACCACCGCGTCGGCGAGGATCCCGATGGCCAGCGCGAACGCGATCGGCTGGATGGTCGAGTCGCCCTCGGGCACGAAACCGGCGAACACCGAGAACATGATCGCCGCGGCGGCCACGACGACCGGGGCCGCCTGCCGGAAACCCGTGCGGACGGCCGTGGTCGGGTCGGCGCCGTGCGCGTGCGCCTCGTGCATCCGCGAGACGAGGAACACCTGGTAGTCCATCGCCAGGCCGAACAGGATCCCGACGACGATGATCGGCGCGAGGCTGAGCAGCGGCCCGGTGCTCTCGGCGTGCACGAGCTCCTTCAGCCAGCCCCACTGGAACACCGCCGTCGTCGCGCCCAGGGACGCCCCGATCGTCAGCAGGAAACCCAGGACCCCGACGACGGGCACGAGGATCGAGCGGAACACCAGCACCAGCAGGACGAAGGCGAGCCCGACGACGAGCACCAGGTACACCGGCAGCGCCTCGGCCAGGGTGGCCGAGACGTCGACGCTGACGGCGGTCTGGCCGGTCACGTAGGCAGGCGTGCCCGAGTCGTCGGCGGCGATCGTGTCGCGCATCCGGTGCACCAGGTCGGTCGTCGCCTCGTCGTCCGGGGCGGTCGTGGGGATCACCGTGACGAGGGCGGCGGTGCCGTCGGCGTTCGGCGCCGGCGGGGTGGCCAGGGCGACGCCCTCCAGCGCGCCGAGTCCGGTGGTCAGCTGCTGACCGCGCTCGGCGGCGCCGTCGCCGTCCACCAGCACCAGCAGGGGGCCGGTCACCCCGGGCCCGAAGCGGTCGGACAGGATCGCCTGCGCCTCCTCCTGGGTGCTGCCGTCGGGCCACGCCGTCGACAGGGTCGTCTGCATCGACGCGACGGGGATCGAGATCACGCCCAGCGCCACGACCGCGGCGCCCAGGCTCAGCCAGCGGCGGGTCGTCACACCGCGCGACCAGGACGCGAACAGGCCGCGCGGTTCGCCGCGGGTGCCGGTGCCGGTGCCGGTGCCGGTGCCGGGAACGGCCACGTGCCGCCCGCCCGCGTGCGCCAGCGCCCGCCGGGTGCGCCGGGGCAGGGCCCTGGTGCCGACGAACCCGAGCGCCGCGGGCACCAGCGTGAGCGCGACCAGCACCGCGACGACGATCGTGGCTGCGGCGGCCAGGCCCATCTCGGTCAGGAACGGGATGCCCGCGACCGACAGCCCGGCGAGCGCGATGACCACCGTGGTGCCGGCGGTCAGGACCGCCGAACCCGCCGTCCCGACGGCCGTCGGGACGGCCTCCTCGACCGGGTGGCCGTCGAGGAGCTCGTGCCGGAACCGGGTGATGATGAACAGCGCGTAGTCGATGCCGACGGCCAGGCCGAGCATGACCGCGAGGACGGGGGTCGTGGACTGCAGGTCCGTGAAACCGGTCAGCGTCGTGATCCCCAGGGCGCCGATCCCGACACCCACGACGGCCGTCAGCAGGTTCATCCCGGCCGCGACCAGCGAGCCGTAGGTGATCGCCAGCACGACCAGCGCCACGACGACGCCGATCGCCTCGGCCGGCCCGCCGATGTCGGACACGCCCTGCGTGGCGCTGCCGGTGACCTCCACCGTCAGCCCGGCGCCGTTCGCGTCCTCGACCACGTCGAACAGCGCCTCGCGCTGCGCGTCGGTGATCTCCGGGGCCTGCACGGCGTAGGAGACGGTGCTGTACGCGGCGCGCAGGTCGGGGGAGACCGTCGGGCTCACCGGGTCCAGCGGGTTGCTCGCCCCCACCGCACCCGGCAGCGCGCCCAGCCGCTGGACCGCGGCCGCGACGGCGGCGGCGTCGTCCGGGGAGGTGATCTGCCGGCCGTCGGGAACCTCGAAGACCACCTGGGCCGAGGCGCCGTCGGCCGCGTCGCCGAACTCCTCGCCGATGAGGCGCAGCGCGGTGGTGGACTCCTGGCCGGGGATCTCGAAGGTGTTCACGGTCTGCCCGGCCAGGGTGGCGGCGCCGACGCCGGCCAGGGCGAGCACCAGGATCCACAGGGCGAGGACGAGGCCGCGCAGCCGCAGGGCCCCGCGACCGAGGCGGTGCAGGAAGGTGGCCATCTCAGTTCTCCTCGGTGCGCGGGACGGGCTGGTGGGTGGAGCGGGTGGTCCGGTGGGTGGGATGGCCGAGCGCGTCGAGGGCGGTGGCGACCAGGTCGGCGCGCAACGTGCCGGTGGGGACGTCGCCGAACGCGAGCGAGGCCACCGCCAGCCCGGCGACGGCGCTGGTGATGCGGACGGCGCGGGTGACCGCCTCGGGGGGCAGCGGTTCGCCGGGCACGAGGGCTTCGCCGAAGGCGCGGAACAGCACCTCGCCGAGCACGTCGAGCCGGTCGGTGCTCAGGGCGCCCTGGCCGATCGAGGTGACCGTGAAGGAGACCAGACCGGGGCGGGTCTCGGCCAGCGTCACGAGTTCGTCCAGGACGACGCGGTCGCGGTCGCGGCCCACGGGCAGGCCCGCGACCTGCGCCGCGACCCGCTCGAAGCGGTCGACGGTGTGGGCGACCGTCGCCTCCTGCAGCGCCTCCTTGGTCGGGAACCGGTGCAGCAGACCGGTCTTGGAGTAGCCGACGGCGTCGGCGATGCGCTGGAGCGAGGTCTGCCCGATGCCGTGGCGGGCGAACAGGGCGGCCGCCGTCTCGAGGATCTCCTCGTCGATCTGCTCCTTGGTCAACCGGGGCACTGGACCACTGTAGTCCGGAACGGACCGATCCGGTCCGGTGAGCGCCGGCCGCACCGACCGCACCGACCGCACAGCTCGCGTGTGCCGTGGGTGTCGGAGCGCGGGCCTACCCTGGAGGCACGATGAGCACTCTCTTCGACGACCTTCCGCTGGGCTCCTCCGACGGTTCCTCCCGAGGCTCCGGCGAGGAGTCCCCGGGCGCACCCTCGGGGGAGCGGACCGGGGGCGCCGCCGCGGGCCCCCCGCGGGCCGGGGGGCTCCCCGGCCGCCAGCGGGGCTGGCTGCAAACCCACCTGAGGCTCCCGGTCGTGGGCACCCGCGCCCCTCAGC